>NZ_BCAV01000019.1:0-204571 GCF_001320125.1 Pseudomonas sp. NBRC 111119 | reverse complement strand
TAGCGACATCATCCCTGTGGTAGCGCAAACAGGCGGACAGATTCTTTTTGTTACCCTTGCTATCCACAAGCCATAGCGTCACCCCAGGTTTGGCGATGCTCCACCCCGACAAGGCGCCCACCTTTCCGAGAATGGCTCCGCATAGGTCAATATGGGCCTTGGCTTGGGTAGAGCTTTCTAGTGGAAGTTCAGCAATATCCCAAGTTGCAGAAAATACTTTCTTCAATGGAAGCTTGTAAGCGTAAATTTTGCCTTCCAAGCTAAATGTGAGATAGGCATCTTCCGCTAAGGGTGCAGATAGCTCAGCAATCAACCGATAGCCTGTAATCTTTTGATTCTGGCCGCCCGCCAGTGATGCTTCAACATCAGGCCGAGCAATATGGGTAGTTTTGAATTGAAATGCTTTGCTAGACGTCGCGAGACAAAACTGCACATTCGGCTGTGTAGCCCACACACTCAGGCTGACTCTGCCCTCATCCTGTTCGACTTCATCCAGCTTGATGATGAACTTCTTGGAGCCGTTTTTAGTGCTCAGCGCGACCGGCTGTGCTCTTATATCTTGAAGCACCACTGGAGAAGCTGATTGGGTTTGGTTAGGCTCAGGGGCCACGGTTTCTGTATTCACTTTTATTTCCCAGAGGTGAATTTTACTGATTCTGACCGGACGCGTGCTGTGCGTATCCAGCAGGATAATTTACTTGCCACCTCCACGTATCTCGGATCATGTCTTCGAGATTGCGCGCGGCCGTCCAATCGAGTTCCTGCTGAGCCTTGGCCGGATCGGACCAGCTCTCAGCCACGTCCCCCGCACGCCGTGGAGCAAAGCAATAGGGTATCAACTGCCCAGTTACACGTTCGAAAGATTTAACAATGTCTAAAACGCTGTACCCCGTTCCTGTGCCGAGATTCCATACATGAAGGCCTTTGTTCTGGCTTATGTACTCAAGAGCTTTCAAGTGACCTATTACCAAGTCGACCACGTGAATATAGTCCCTCACTCCCGTTCCATCAGGCGTTGGATGATCATTGCCAAAAACCTTCAGTTCTTCGAGGGATCCGATTGCTACTTGGCTGATATAAGGCAGCAAATTGTTCGGGATTCCCTGAGGGTGTTCACCCATTAGTCCGCTCTCATGAGCACCGATTGGATTAAAGTAGCGCAGCAGTGCGATGTTCCAGCGTTCGTCTGATGCGCTGAAATCTCTAAGCATGTCTTCAATGATCAGCTTGGTGCGTCCATAGGGGTTAGTTGGCCTGCCAACTTCTGTACTTTCGCGTATGGGCATCTGCTGCGGATTTCCATATACCGTAGCAGAGGAGCTGAATACGAAGTTAAATACGGAGTGCTTTGCCATCGCTTGCAGTAGGGTTAAGGTGCCTGCTACATTGTTTTCGTAATATTTGGCGGGCTCCTTGACGCTCTCTCCGACTGCCTTCAAGCCGGCAAAGTGGAAAACCGCATCTATGTCGTAACTGCCGAAGATTCGGTCCAGCGTGTCACTGTCGCGGATGTCACCCTCCATAAAGTCAACGCGCTTACCACAAATCTTTTCAATATGCTCTAAGGCTGCCGCCGAGCTGTTGCAAAGGTTGTCCAGCACTACAACCTGATGCCCTTCCTCAAGCAATGCAAGGGCCGCATGAGAGCCTATATAGCCAGCGCCACCGGTCACCAAAATAATTTTGTTCATAAGATAAGTCCTTACTGTGACTCAGCGACATACGAGGAAAATTGATACAGCGCGTTCGTCATTAGCGCTAGTCCTGAGCTTTAATAATTGGGGCTGTGGTAGGCCTATATCGTTTCTTACCAATACAGGGCGCCAGTGCCAACCCGCCATAGGGACCACTCAGATAGTCTGCGCTCAGCGCTGGATGGTAGTAGTCATCTGTAGTTGGTGTGCTGGACCACCTATCGATAAAGCACTGCTGCTCACGCCTCGCTCGGGCCTGCCGCTCAGGTGTGTGATCTTTTCCACGGCTAGCTGATTCTGCATGTGTTAATTGTGCGGACGCGCTCCAAACCAAATCCAATCCTTGTTGACGAACTCGCAGGCACAGGTCGACGTCGTTAAATGCGATCGGAAACGCATGCTCATCCAGTCCGCCTACTGCTTCAAAGACCGCTTTACGCAATAGCAGGCATGCAGCCGTCACAGCGCTTTGCCGGCGGGTGATCTGATTCAGCCCCATGTATCCAGGGTCACGCTGCTCCAAATTATTGCCTGCGTGCGCAGCCAAACCGTTGACTCCCACGACCACCCCGCCATGCTGCACCATTTTGTTTGGCCACAGCAGCTTGGCGCCAACGGCGCCAACACCTGGCCTCAACACCTGCGATACCAGCTCTTCGAGCCAGTCGCCTTCGAGTACTTCGATATCGTTGTTAACCAAACCGATCACTTCGCCACTAGCAACGCTTGCTGCGCGGTTGTTGATAGTCGAGTAATTGAAGGGGTAGGGGTGGGATAGCACCTTGACACCGCGGTCGCGAAGCTCGGTGAGGTACGCCAGCGTTACTGGATCGCTTGATTGATTGTCGACAACGATGATTTCAAGATTAGGGTAGTCCGTGTCGTTTAGTAGCCCTTCAATGCAAGCATGCAGCAACTTGTACTGATCCCGCGTTGGCACGATGAGGCTTACACGGGGCAGTTCGGCTGGCAATGGCCAGCGCACCCTGAACAGCGCTGGATAATCTGCCACTTGGCTAACCGTGGCACCTGGGGCCAGTTGTCGGCATAGCCAGCTGAGAGCCTCTTGCCTTTGTGAGGACGGCTGGGCTTGCTCAGGGCTTGCGGGTGCGTGGAAAGCACGATGGTAGAGTACGCGCGGCAGGTGGGTAACCCGCGCATCGGCATGATCCGTTACCAATGCAACCCCGGCCATGAGATCGTGCCAATTTATAGGCCGGTGGCTTGCATTAGCCGTTAGCAACGCTATCGCTTGTTTAAGAATGTCGGCGCTGAATATCGCCCCAGGCGAATAGATATCTGCGCCGATGAACAGGTCTAGGTCCCATACTGGCTTCAGCCATGGCAAACTGCGCTCACCCTGTGGACCATCACGGTCGCAATCTGAATATGCCCATACGCTGCCATCGTCTAGCAAAGCGCTCAAGTGCGCCAATGCCAACGGTGCTAGACGATCACCTGCTATCATCGGCAAGATGCGATCACAGCCGACTTCAAGCAATTGCGCCACAGCTAGCAATATATCGTCAGGCGTGCTGGTAACCTCTTTGTAAATGCTGCTTCGGCAACGCCCTAGGCTGCTCAGGGTGATCAGTTCCAGCGCATTATCGCCATCGCTCAATATCAGCAATCCCAGCGTGCCCTTAGGGCTTGGCGTTGGCAGATTATCAAGACGTTGGAATGCCTCAAACCACTGGGGATACTGCTGCCAACCCGTGCTTTTAGGCATGCGTAAGGTTTGTTCCTTGGCGATTTGAGAAAGCAGGGTTAGCGTCGCACTATCATGTGTCGTGTCCAGTTGCTTGAGCAGTCCCTCTATACCTTCTGGCCGGCAGCACAGGCGAATGGGGCTTCCTGCCAGTGCGTGGCCAAGATCGTTGACGATATCAAGCACATGTATCCTTCCGTCGGCCAATTCCCAGGGTAGATCGATAGAGAAGCCGTGTTTACTGGACGTTCGATAGGCCAAGGCTTGATTGTGTTCGTCACAAGCAACCGTACCAATTACTCGGTCGCCTTCTCGCACCGTCACTTCAACGTGCCGATTAGGTGATTTCGGATCCCAGCACCAGCCAGCCACACGCAGACCGCCCGTGTGCCAAACCTGGGACGCGATACCTGCGCTGTCCTCACTAGGCGGGACCGGCAGCGAAAGTTGCCCCTTCAATACGAACGTATGATTAGCAATTTGAGCGGTAATCAACCGTGCGTCGTCAAGCCAGCCTTGACGAAGATGCACCGCAAAGCCGTGGAACTTGTCGCCCGTCGGCGCAGTCGGCTCGTATTGGTCAGCCCGCACAAGCGCCACGCTTGCTCCATCAATGAAAACCTCCACAACCGGACGGTACTCGTGCTGCGAGTTGTCCATCGCCCAGCCGTGCAGTACATCGCCTTGAAGACCGAGTATGGCCCCGCTGAAGTCAGGTTGAGTGACGGACACTTCCATCTGCGGTTTTTCCATAGCGTGTTCGGTCATTGGGTCGGGCTCAGGGTGAATGGCAAATTGTTAAGGTCGATGGAGCCGTCGTCGCTTCGCAGGGGGGTAGGGCTGGCAAACAGTGGTACGCCCAGTTGCTTCGCCAAGCCTGGCGCCATCCAGCCACTGCCAGAATTCATGGTCAGACTCAGTACACCATCGCAGCCAGCGGCTTGGGCACGCTCGGCCAGACTGAGGCCTTCCACTTCTGGTAAAAACCTCACACTACCGGTGGCCTGCAACTGATCCAGCGAAGGGCTATCGATGTGCACAAGCAAACTGATGGGTAGCCGGGTTTGGCTGATGTGACGAGCGGCATCCAGCCACTCAAGCGAAGTCCCCTGATCGCGCAGGCTGTCACCGATCATCAGCGATTGAGGCGCATGCGTGGGAGCCTCATCTTCAACCGGGGTTGCCTTCACCATGATCTTGGCGTCCGGTAACGCACCGCTATAGATGGGCTTCAGCGCGGGCCTCGGCACCACGACGCTTGCGGCCTCACGGGCAAACCGTTGCCAGTCGTAATCGCCCTGTTGATCCAGCAAGCGGTCATCACGGCACTGGATGCTATACGGAATGTCCAGCATTGCCGGCAGATCACATAAGCCCACGGGGCACCGCGCCAAGTGCTCATACACGATTGCCTGTATCGGTAGATTGCGCAGGCACTCGACCAATCGAGCCAAATCGTTCGGCACATCGAATTCAAGACTCAGCGGTAGTGGGCTCAATGGAGCGGTCAAGAGCACCCAGGTGCTGTGGCTGCTCTGGTGAAAACTCAGGCTGAAGTCGGCTTCTGGCATGGAGCCATCGTGAATGCGGAGTGTATGGTCAGTACCCGTTTGCCAGCATGCATTCCGCTGACTTGCCGGCTTACGCGCCAAGTGCTCAAGGCGAGCTTGCTGCAGGGTTTGGCGTGCAGGTTTGATGGGGTCGCGCAGGCAAAATGCTTTATAGCGCGCCGATGCGTCGGGGTAGCGTTTGCGCAGTGTGGCGTTGTTCATCGCCACACGCAGTACCTTCTCTGCACCAAACGAAATACCGCCCTGGTGCGCCACAAATACGTTAGGCGCCCCCATGTGGCGCCAGCCGTGGCTGCGAGCGCGCAGGCACCAGTCGGTTTCTTCACCGTAGCCCCGGGCCAGGTGCACCTCGTCCAAATAGCCGACCTTGTCCAGTGCAGCCCGCTTGATGTACAGGCAAAAGCCGCAGCCAGTCTCGATTTCAACGGGTGGGCTGGCCACCTGCCGGGCGAGTTCATCCAGTTCGGCCTGGGCCTTGGCGCTGGGCATCTCATGGCAGATCTGGCTACGGGGGAAGCTCATCAGCTCGCCGTTATTGGTGAACGGCGTTACCGATGCAATGCGTTCGTCGCTATAAGCCACTTCACGTAACCGATCCAGCCAGGCGCCGTGCACGCGGGTATCAGCGTTGAGCCACACCACATCTTTGTTTGGGCTAAGTGCCATGGCGCGGTTCATGGTACGGATGAAACCAAGGTTAACCGCGTTGTTGATCAACGTGATCTTGCCCTTGGCAGCCAGCACCTTGAGTGCCTTGGCCAGCGCAGGGACGGGCGTCTTGTCTTCGATGACCACCAGTCGGTGCGGGGTGCGATTCAGCTTGCGGGCGTCCAGCGCGCTGTTGATGCACTCCAGGGTTTCCTCAAGGCCGTTGTAGACCGGAATCAGTACGTCCACTGGGTTGTTTTCGCCGCCACCAACGCTGGCAGGTGGAACGAAGACCGGCATTGCGTAAACCGGGCTGCCAAGCAGAGGCGTGCCGTTGGCAAAGTGAAGGTGCACCGCAGGAGTGGGGTTAGGCACGCTCACCCGCAAACCACCGTGGGTAGCCGGCAGCCCCGCAGCGCTCAGCAACGGATGGGCGGTGTTGGCCGTTGCATTGATCCGCGCCCCATTGGCTTCGATAACGAGTGCTGCGGGTGCTTGCAGGTTTTGCAGATCAACTGCCCACCCTTGGATTTCCTTCTGCTCGGGCAGATAGCGCACCACGCCGATGGTACCCGGAGCATCGCTTTGCGCAGCGAGCAGCCTCAGTACCACTTCCAGCTCCTTGCCCGTATGGATGTCGGGCAAGTGGGCCAGAATCATGCGCCGCAACTCAGCAGGTGTTTCTGACCGGCCACGAGCCTCCCAAAGGGTCAGCCTCAGGGCGAGATCGTTGGGTTGAAGTTTCCACGCATTTGTAAGGTAACGCGTCGCCATCTCACAGCGGCCCTGTGCGAGCAGGCTGCGCCCTACCAGGGCATGGACGTCGGCCCGTTCGGGCAACGCCTTGGCGGCATTGGCAAAAAATAAAAAAGCCAGCTCGGGCGTCTGCGGCAATGCCGCGATGCCTTTCCATACGAGTGCTTCGGCCCGGTACTCGGGAATCTGCAACGCACGTTCGAGTGCAGTTGCCGCCGCGTCGTGCTCGTTGGCCTGACGGTGGCGGTGGAAGATGTCCATGAGCGTCTCTCGCCCATGGTCGAGTTGTCTGGACATAAGCTTGGCTTGGCTACAGATAATAAAAAGAGGGGCGACCCGAAAGCCGCCCCCTTTCACATACCCCCGGCCTTGCGGCCGGGCGTACGCTTCGCTACGACAGGGCTAGTTACACCTGGCCGTGCAGCACAACGACGTTGTCGATGTGTGCGATGGCTTCGGCGGAACCAACGATGCCCAGAGCGACGTCGGCGTGAGTGCCGCCGTTGTCCAGTACAGCTTCCCAAGCAGCTTTGCCTTCTGCATCGGCAGCGCGGCCGGTAGCAGACTGGTACAGAGCGTCGATGAAGTCGCTGTTGGACTTGTCAGCAGCTTCTACCGAGCCAACGATGCCTTTGGCAACGTCTGCACGGCTGGTGCCGTTGAACAGCTGGGATACCCAAGCGTCCAGGCCAGCTTCGTCGGCTTCGCGGCCCAGAACGCTGGTGTACAGGTCACGGACGAAGTCGCCGTTCGAAGCATCGCGCTCCTGAGCTTCCTGGGACACAGCGATACCAGCTGCTACGTCAGCCAGAGTGCCGCCGTTGGCCAGTACAGCTTCCCATGCGTCGGAACCAGCAGCGTCAGCGGCACGGCCCAGCAGGGTGGTGTACAGGTTGTTGATGCTGGCTTCGTTGGCAGCACCGGCGAACTCGGCAGAGTTCAGGAACTGGTTGGCGATGTCGGTCAGCGAAGTGCCGTCGTTCACCAGGCCGGTGAATGCCTTGGCGCCGCCAGCATCAGCGTCGCGGCCCAGGATGCCTTGGTACAGGCGCAGGGCAGCAGCTTCAGCGTCGCTGTGAGCCAGTGCTACGGTTTCGGTGGTGTCACCGTTCACGAAGGTCAGGAACTCAGCGTCGGTGATCGAGGCAGTTTGGTTGCCGGTCAAGTTGACGTTGTAGTTGTTGCCAACGGTGAAGGTGTAGTCATCACGCGAGCCGTCCAGCTGCACGATGTCGTAGCCAGCGCCGGCCTTGACGATGTCAGCGTGGTTGCTGCCGCTCAGGATGATGGTGTCATCGCCCGAACCGGTGGTGATGTTATTGTTGCCGTTGCCAGCGATAACGGTGTTGTTACCGTTGCCAGTCACGATGGTGTCGTTGCCGTCGCCAGCATCGATCAGGGTGTTCTGGTCGCCTTTGACGGTGATCACGTCGTCGCCGTTACCGGTAGCAACTACCAGTTCGATGGCCGAGGTGTCGACAGCGGCTGGGGCAATGGCAGCAGCCAGGGTTTGAACGTCGCCAGCGGCAGTTTGACCTTGCAGGTCAACAACCAGGTTGGCATCGCTCTGCAGCACGTAAGCGCTGACGCCAGCAGCTTCTGCAGCGGACAGGTCAACAGAAACCTGGTCGCCTTTGGCGCCTTCGACTTCGCCCAGGACGATGTCGGCAGTGCCGGTGGTTGGCAGCTGAACGGTGTTGCCGGTGATGCCGGCGATGCCGACGGTGTCAACGGTGTCCAGGTTCAGCAGGCTGTTGATGGCCGCCAGGGTGGTGTCGGAAAGGTTGGCGCTGTCTGCGCTCAGGGTAGCTTGCAGATCGCTGCTCGATTGAGGGCTATCGTATTGCATGATGTCTTCCTGTTACTTCAAGCCGTTTGGCCTGCTGCAATAGTATTCTGCTGTGACGCAGAGTTTTCCCACGGAGACTTAAGGCGGGCAGCGTTCATCTTCGTTACGGGGGTTACGGCGAGGTGCAACGCCACCAGCGGCTCATTGCCGGTGGGGCCGTGCATCATCTGATTGGTGACCAGGCGCTGAGGTTCCGCATTTCCAAATGCGAGCAGGCCGGTTAATTCATAGTGCTTGCGCAGGGGCCCTACCAGGCTGAAGCCTACGCATATCAGGGGCAAACCCTGGCCACGGGCACCAACGGTGGTGCCGGTGGATACATTGCGGCTGGGGCCGGAGCCGGCCACCATGCAGGTATAAAGCAGGTCGACTCCGGCAGGCTTGTTCGGAAGGTCTATTGCAAAGCATTCAATAAATTCGGTGCTGTTGGGCGCACCCACATAGCCATGCGCCGACACGACTTCGCCAGACTGCTGCATGTGTGCAGTAATCTTGACGGGAAGCGGGGTTGCGTCAGTGGGTAGCGCTTGGGCGGGTTCGGTGGCAACCACGGCGAACGTACGCATGATGGCCGGCGAGGTGTCGATGCGATCGATGCGCAAATCAACCGGGTCAATCACTGCGTCGAACATGTGGTATTCAGTGATCAGCACAGTAGTTACGCCGGCTTTCACGCGCGCAACGATGGTGTCGCCCAGCTTGGTCAGCATGTTCTTGCTGACGCCTTCGGCGGGGAAGAAATCGATAGAACCTTTGCCCAGGGGCGCTTGCTGCAGGGCGATGCAAACGGGCTTGTCTGCGGGGGGCTGCGAGGCATACCTGAAGATGTACATGCCCGGTTCGAGCAGTGTGACCCGAGAGCTGATTTTCAAGCCATCAAGGGTGTGCGAAGGCATAGACATGGCGTTGTTAAGCTCCTTTTAAGCAGTGACACTGGTAGCTAACGTGCTCAAACCCGTGCATACACTAAATGGCCATTGAAGGCTCCCTGCGAGAGGCGAAGATGCCGCCCGGGGGAGGGGATGTCAACCAAGAAATCTAAAAAAAATTTCATATGTGTGCGGAACTTAGCTATAACCGCGGTGATCGGTAGCGCAGTTCTGGCTATACCTGATCGTTTCGGTTGGAGAGTTTGGCACTCCAAAAAGTTCTACGGAGTCAGAGCATTATCTTGAGGGGGTGGTTTTTTTCTGGTGATCGTGGTTTTTTTGGCGCCGGTTTTCCTCGGCTCTGGCGGCCGCCGCCGTTTGTCGCTTGGTCACCGTTTAGTCGTAGTCGGGAAGCCATAACACCCCTGTTCGGCAAATTTCATCTAAAAGGTGCAGTTCGTCGCTGAACGAAGTGGACAGGGGAACAATCTGACACGCTGCCCTCCCGGCCGGGTGGTACACTGCCCGCCGCTTTCGCCATTCTCAGTACGGACGCCATGAGTTATCAATCCGAAAACAATCTGCAAGCCGCCCTCAAAGCCTGCAAAAGCAGCTTCCTTTCGGTAGGCTTCTTTAGTTTTTTTGTCAACGCGCTGATGCTGGTGCCCACCTTTTTCATGATTCAGGTGTCTGGCCGCGTCGTTCCTTCCAGTAGTACTTCAACCCTCCTTATGCTCACCCTGATCTTGACCATATTGGTCATCACAATGGGTGCACTGGAGTGGGTGAGGTCGCGCATCATGGTGCGGATCAGTAATCGCCTGGACGTACTGTTGAGCCGCGATGTGTATAGGGCAAGCTTCAAACGCGCGCTCAACAGCGGTGGCTCAGATGCTACAGCTCAGTCGCTGAACGACCTCACTTCGCTGCGTCAGTTTTTCACCGGTCCTGGTCTTTTTGCTTTCTTCGACGCGCCCTGGTTCCCCATTTACACCATCGTCATGTTCCTTTTCCATCCGTGGTTCGGCTGGATGACACTGATGTGCGGGTTGGTGCTGACGGTGTTGGCGGTTGTTAATCACAAGGTGACAGGGAGCGCCTTGGCCACCGCCAACAAGGAAAACGTGGCATCCAATGTGGTGACTACTAAAACCCTGCGTAATGCTGAAGTCATCGAGTCCATGGGCATGCTGGACACGCTGATGAACCGTTGGGCCAAACGCCAACGCAACATCATGCTGTTGCAGTCCGATGCCAGCGACAAAGGCGGGGTGGTCAGCTCGACATCCAAAACGTTCCGCATCTGGTCACAGTCCATAATGCTGGCCATTGGCGCTTACCTGGTTATTACCCACGAAATCAACCCAGGCCTGCTTATGGCAGGTTCTTTGTTGCTGGGTCGCGCACTTTCGCCGATTGATCAGATGATCGGCAGCTGGAAGGGGTTTGTCGCTGCGAAGGTTCAGTACGAGCGGCTAAACAAGGTAATGGATGATTTGAACAGCGAGCCTGAGCGCATGCCCCTGCCTGCACCAGAAGGCCATATCCAGGTTGAGAACCTGATCGTTGCACCACCAGGTGCTAAAGCGCCCGTGATACGCAGCATCAGTTTTGTAGCCCCGGCAGGCTCTATTGTTGGCATCGTGGGTCCAAGTGCCGCTGGTAAGTCCACCTTGGTGCGTGCGCTGATGGGTATTTGGCCGCCGCAACACGGCGTGGTACGTCTTGATGGGGCGGATATAGCCAGTTGGGACAAGCAAGCGCTTGGCCCGTATGTGGGTTACTTGCCTCAGGACATCGAGCTGTTTGAAGGCAGCATCAGCGAAAACATTGCCCGTTTTGACAAGGTGGACCCGGACAAGGTCGTAGACGCTGCGCAAATGGCTGGCGTGCACGAAATGATTCTGATGCTGCCGGACGGCTATGACACGGTCATCGGCAGTGATGGGGTCAACCTGTCGGGCGGACAGCGTCAGCGTATTGGCCTCGCTCGTGCCATCTACGGTAACCCGCGCCTGATCGTCCTAGATGAACCCAACTCAAACCTCGATGACATTGGTGAGCGTGCATTAGGCGTAGCGCTCCAAAAACTGAAAGAAACCGGCGCCACGGTGTTTATCGTTTCGCACCGCCCTAACATCCTCACGCGGCTTGACCGCATTCTGGTCATGGCAGGAGGCACCATTTCGCTGTATGGCGAACGCGACCGGGTTATCGCAGAGCTGGCGGCACAGCAGGCCAAGGCCCAGCAGCGCGTGGCCCAGCCAGCCGCGGCGCAGCCGCCTGCTGCCCCTAACGCGGCACCACCTGCGGCACCGGCTCCTGCGCCTGCGCCTTCGACCAGCACCGGCGCTTGAAAGGACTTCTAGATGAGCAGTAAAGCGATTACCGCGTTCGACCATAACTTCGATGACATGCCTACCTCTGATCGAGGCATTCGCCGTATTGGCCTGACTATCGTATTTGTCACTTTCGGTATCTTCGGTAGCTGGGCGGCGTTTGCGCCGTTGAGCAACGCCGTGCACGGTTCAGGCGTAGTCACCGTCCAGAACTATCGCAAGACCGTGCAGCATCTGGAGGGCGGCATCGTAAAAGAATTGCTTGCCCGCGATGGTGACTTGGTGAAGAAAGGTGACCCACTGATTGTGCTGGATGAGTCCCAGCTCAGCGCTGAATACGAGTCCACCCGTAACCAGTTGATCGTGGCTCGTTATAAAGAAGCGCGGCTACGCGCCGAGCGCGATGGGCTGGATTCAATCCCGCCGGTCACTATGGAAGGTACTGATTCTGATCGCGCCCAGGAAGCTATGGCGGGTGAGCAGCAGGTATTTATGGCCCGTCGCAATTCCCTGCAGGGTGAGATCTCCGTCAACCGCGAACGCATTCAGCAGATGAAGCAGCAAATTGCTGGGCTTAACGACATGATCGGTACCAAAAGCGGGCTGGAAAAATCGTATACCGGTGAAATCAAGCAGCTCAAAGAGCTGTTGGCTGAAGGTTTTGTGGATAACCAGCGCATGCTTGAGCAGGAGCGCAAGCTGGACATGCTGAAAACTGAAGTGGCCGATCACCGCTCGGGCATCACCCAGACTAAATTGCAAATTGGTGAAGCAGAGCTGCAGATTGTGCAACTGAAGAAGAAATTCGATTCTGATGTGGCCAAGGAGCTTTCGGATGTGCAGGCCCAAGTCTTCGATCTTCAGGAGAAAGAAGCCGCTTTGCGTGACCGCCTGTCTCGTGTGGTGATTCGTGCACCAGAGAGCGGGATGGTGCTTGATATGAAGGTGCACACCATTGGCGGCGTTATCAGTGCGGCAACGCCGATTCTGGATATTGTGCCCGCGCAGTCGGAGCTCGTGGTGGAAGCCAAAGTAGCCACCCGTGATATCGACCGCCTGGAGTTAGGTAAAACCGCAGACATCCGCTTTACCGCCTTCAATCAGGCGACCACGCCGGTTATCGAGGGCAAGCTGGTTCGCATCTCTGCTGATAGCCTGACTGAAGAGCGTACAGGGGATGCTTACTACCTGGTGCGTGTGCAGGTGACCCAAGATGGCATGAAGAAGCTCGGCAATCGCAAGCTACACCCCGGTATGCCTGCCGAGGTACTTATTAATGCCGGTGACCGCACCATGCTGCAGTACCTGTTGAAACCCGCCCGCAACATGTTCGCCGAATCGCTGATCGAGGAATGATTGTGCCGCGTTTGCTACCTGGAATGCTGATGTGCATGGTCGCCTTGCAGGCGGTTGCTGCTGATGAAAAAGGCTTAGCTGGCGAGCGCCCAAAGGCGGTATCGGCTTCGACCTATACGCTGGACTTGGCGGGCCTTTATCGTGAGGCTCGCCTGGAAGACCCAAGAGTGCTCGCCGCGTATGCCCGTGCACGCTCGGCCACCGCCCAGCAGCGCGAAGCCCTAGGCGGCCTGCTGCCGCAGGTGTCTGCCAACGCAAACACCAGCCGCGTCCTGCGCAAGAATGAAACCGCCCGCGACATCTACAACAACGAAACCTACTCCCTAAGCCTTACCCAGTACCTGTACAATAAGCCGGCCTGGGAGCGTTACCAAAAGTCCAAAAGCGTCAACGAGCAGAAAGGCCAGCAGGCCGAAGACACGCTGGCCGAAGCGACGGTTGATCTTGCCAAGCGCTATTTTGTAGCCCTCGCTGCCGACGACGAACTGGCCTTGGTCCAAGCCGAACGCCGTGCCACCCAGAAAAACCTGGACCGGGTCAGCAGCATGTTCGACCGCCAGATGGCCAAGATCACCGACAAGCTGGACATGCAGGCGCGGGTCGATTTTCTCGCTGCCCAGGAGGTTGATGCGCGCAATCAGGTGCAGGTCAGCCGCGAGGCGTTGGCCGAGGTGGTAGGCCGGCCTATCACCGAGCCCCTTAGCCGTGTACGTAACGACGTAGCGCTGCAGGCGCCCACGCGCCCCCTGCAACAGTGGATCACCCAGGCAGTTGAAGCCAACCCGCAGCTCAAGGCGTCCAAAAGTGGTGCCGAAGCGGCCATGGCTGCAGTGCGCGAAGGGAAGGGCGAGCATTACCCGCAGCTGTCCCTGAGCCTCAGCGCCCAGCAGAGTGACCAGGGTTACGACAACACCCAGGCGCCACGCAGCGACAGCTACGTCGCCACGTTGGGTGTGAAAATCCCGATCTACAGTGGTGGTTCGACCTCTGCCCGGGTGCGCGGCCTGTACGATGAGCAACTGGCAGCGGAAGAGCAGCTTGAAGGCGTGCGCCGTCAGGTGGTGAGAGAAACCACCACTGCCTACCTTACCGCCCAGGCTGCCGTAGAGAAAATCCGCGCCAACCGCAATGCGCTGTCTTCTGCCCAACAATCCAGCGTCGCGGCACAAAAGGCCTTCAGCTATGGCGTTGTGAACGCGGTGGATGTGTTGACCAGCGTGCAGAACGAATTCAAGGCCCGGCGTGATCTGCTTAAAACCCAGTATGACTTCATCACCAACCTGTTCTTGCTGAACCGCTGGGCGGGGGAGTTGAATCAGGAAAGTGTGGATAACGTGAATGTGTGGTTGAGCCCAGTGCCGGAAACCAGCTTGCCTGGGGGCGATGTGGCTCGGTTGGATGCGCGCCGTTGATGGGGGTTCGCCTTAATACGGCCTTTGCCTGATAGACCGAGTGCCGCCCGGGGCGGCGCTCGTTCTGACACCCGCCATATCCCTCACGGCGAACGCCCCCACAGTCCCGCTCCACCGATCTGGTTCGGAACATTCCTACACCAGCCACCCTGGCGATATCTTGCCCCGGAACTTATTCTCCACCACCGGTTCCTAACCCGTTCAACAAGGCCTGACCAGCGGCGTCCGGTGCTTCGGTGGTTTGCAAGTCGAGTAGTCCCCCCGACCTATGTATACTGCGGCATCGAACTGAATGCGCGCGGCTGGAAGCGCCGCGTCACGCCCAATAATCACACATGCCCGCACGGCACTATCGGAGTTGGTTAAGTCGCATGAAAGCAATCGTTACTGGGATCACTGGTCAAGACGGCGCCTACCTGGCGGAACTGCTGCTGGAGAAAGGCTACACGGTGTACGGCACCTACCGTCGCACCAGCTCGGTTAACTTCTGGCGCATCGAGGAGTTGGGCATCCACACCAACCCTAACCTGCACCTGGTCGAGTACGACCTTACCGACCTGTCGGCCAGCATCCGCCTGCTGCAAACCACCGAAGCCACCGAGGTCTACAACCTCGCCGCGCAAAGCTTCGTAGGCGTGTCCTTCGAACAGCCGCTGACCACCGCCGAAATCACCGGCCTGGGCGCGGTCAACCTGCTGGAAGCCATCCGCATCGTCAACCCGAAGGTACGCTTCTACCAAGCCTCCACCTCGGAAATGTTCGGCAAGGTGCAAGAAATTCCGCAAGTCGAAACCACCCCGTTCTACCCGCGTAGCCCCTACGGTGTGGCCAAGCTGTACGCCCACTGGATGACCATCAACTACCGCGAGTCGTACAACATCTTTGCCACCAGCGGCATCCTGTTCAACCACGAATCGCCCCTGCGTGGCCGTGAGTTCGTGACCCGCAAGATCACCGACTCGGTCGCCAAGATCAAGCTGGGCCTGCTGGACAAGCTGGAACTGGGCAACCTGGACGCCAAGCGCGACTGGGGCTTCGCCAAAGAGTACGTCGAAGGCATGTGGCGCATGCTGCAGGCTGACGAGCCAGACACCTTCGTACTGGCCACCAACCGCACCGAAACCGTACGTGATTTCGTCACCATGGCCTTCAAGGCAGCTGACATCGAGATCAACTGGGCCGGTAAGGACGAAGCAGAGCAGGGCACCTGCGCTGCCACCGGCAAGGTGCTGGTAGTGATCAACCCGAAATTCTACCGCCCGGCCGAAGTCGAGCTGCTGATCGGCAATCCAGCCAAAGCGAAAGAAGTGCTGGGCTGGGAGCCTAAAACCAGCCTGGAAGAGCTGTGCCGCATGATGGTCGAAGCCGACCTGCGTCGTAACGAAAAAGGGTTCTCGTTCTGATGCAAATGGCCAGCAAACGCGCGCTAATCACCGGGGTACATGGGTTTACGGGCCGCTATATGGCGGCTGAACTGCGGGCCCATGGCTATGAAGTGATCGGTACCGGGAGCCAGCCATTGGCAGAGCCCGACTACCACCAGGTTGATCTTACTGATGGGCCTGGCTTGCACGCGTTGCTGGCCGAAGTGCAGCCAGATGTGGTCGTGCATCTGGCTGCCATTGCGTTTGTCGGGCATGGCGCTGCCGAGGCGTTTTATCAGGTAAACCTGATCGGCACGCGCAACCTGCTCGAAGCCATTGCGGCCTGCGGCAAGGCACCTGAGTGTGTACTGGTTGCCAGCAGCGCCAATGTTTATGGCAATGTTTCCGAAGGGATGCTGGACGAGCAGACGCCACCTGCGCCTGCCAACGACTACGCCGTCAGCAAGCTGGCGATGGAGTATATGGCGCGGCTATGGTGCGACCGGCTGCCTATCGTTATCACGCGTCCGTTCAACTATACCGGGGTAGGCCAGGCTGAAAACTTCCTGCTGCCCAAGATCGTTTCGCACTTCCAGCGCAAGGCAAGCACCATTGAGCTGGGTAACCTTGATGTGTGGCGCGATTTCAGCGATGTGCGTGCGGTGGTGCGAGCTTATCGCGGCCTGATCGAGGCACGTGCGGTCGGCCAGACGGTGAACGTAAGCTCAGGCATTACCCATTCGCTGCGCGAAGTGGTTGCGAAGTGCGAAACCATTACCGGCCATACGCTGGATGTGCAGGTAAACCCTGCGTTCGTGCGCGCCAACGAAGTAAAAACCCTGTGCGGCGACAACAGCCGCCTGCGCGCACTAGTGCCTGGCTGGGAAACGCCTGCGCTGGATAAAACGCTGGGTTGGATGCTTGCAGGTAAATGAAGGTCATTCTTTCCGTTGAGCCCGTACGCTTCCCACTGACCGGCATTGGCCGCTACACCTACGAACTGGCCAGCCGGTTGCAACACAGCAGTGGCATCAGCCAACTGCGCCTGTTTGCCGGGCGCAGGTTTCTGGCCGAGCTGCCCAAACCGGCTCAGCAATCGGACGCGGTGCACGGGCTCAAGCGCTTCGTGCAGAAAAACGCCCTGGCTGTGGAGGCCTATCGGCGCCTGATGCCCTACCTGCGGCAACGGGCACTGCGCGGGCATGATGACTTCCTCTATCACAGCCCCAACTACTACCTGCCGAAATTTGCCGGCCGTAGCGTGGCGACCTTCCACGACCTGTCGCCGTTCACCTGGGCGCACTGTCACACCCCTCAGCTGGCGCGCTACCTGCAAAAAGAGCTCACGCTCACGCTGGACCGCGCCGATGCGCTCATCACCGACTCGGCTTATACCCGGCAAGAGCTGGCAGATTATTTCAACTGGCCCATCGAGCGCATTCATACCGTGCCCTTGGCCAGCTCGCCCGAGTTCCACCCCCGCAGCCCTGCGCAGCTGCGGGAAGGGCTCGCCCGTCACGGCCTGGAGCCGGGCGGCTACAGCCTGTTCGTCGGCACCATCGAGCCGCGCAAGAACCTGCAAAACCTGCTGGAGGCCTATGGCCGGCTGCCCCTGGCGCTCCGCCGCCGCTGGCCGTTGATCATCACCGGTTACCACGGTTGGCGCAGCGAGGCCATTCATGCCCGCATCGCTGAGGCTCAGCAGCAGGGCTGGGCCCGCTACCTGGGCTTTGCCCCCAGCGAAGACCTACCCTTGCTGTTCGCCGGCGCCAGGCTGTTCACCTTCCCCTCGCATTACGAAGGCTTTGGCTTGCCTGTGCTGGAGGCGATGAGTTCCGGTGTGCCGGTGGTGTGCTCCAACAGTTCGTCGTTGCCGGAGGTGGCCGGCCCGGCAGCGCTGATGTGCGCGCCGGATGATGTGGAAGGGCTGACAGCGCTGTTGCAGCGCGGGCTGGAAGACGAAGCCTGGCGCGAGGCAGCTGTGGCGCAAGGCTTGGCGCATGCCGGTGGTTTTTCCTGGGAGCGCTGCGCCCAAGGCACCCTCGAGGTTTACAAAGCGGTCAGGGCACGATGATCAAGGTTCTGCATTTTTTCAAAACGTACTACCCGGACTCCATGGGTGGCATCGAGCAGGTGATCTTCCAGATCGCCGAGGGCACCCAAGCCCATGGCATCCAGCCTGAAGTGTTGTACTTGAGTAGCCGCGGGGCTGCGCGCAACGAACCCGTGGCCAGCCACCTGACCCACCGCTCGAAGCTTGACCTGCATGTAGCCTCCACGGGCTTTTCGCTGTCTGCGTTCAAGGATTTCCGCGAGCTGGCCAGCCAGGCCGACATTGTTCACTTCCACTTCCCGTGGCCGTACATGGACCTGGTGCACTTCATGGCCGGCGTGAACAAGCCGACCGTAGTCAGCTACCACTCGGACATCGTCAAGCAGAAGTGGCTGCTCAAGTTGTATCAACCCTTGATGAACCGCTTTTTTGCCAGCGTCGATCGGGTGGTGGCGTCTTCACCCAATTACGCCGCCCATAGCCCGGTACTCACGCAGTTCAAGGACAAGGTGTCGATCATCCCTTATGGTCTGGACAGGTCCACCTACCCGCAGGCCAGCGTGGAAAAGCTCGCCCACTGGCGGGCACGCCTGCCAGAGCGGTTCTTCCTGTTCGTTGGTGCGCTGCGCTATTACAAAGGGCTGGACTACCTGCTGGAGGCGGCGCGCATCAGCGGCCTGCCGGTGGTGATCATGGGCGGTGGCTTCCTTGAGGCTCAGTTGCGGCAACAGGCGGCGGATGCCGGCCTGCAGCAGGTGCAATTTCTGGGTGGCCTGCCGGACGAGGACAAGGTGGCACTGCTGGAGCTGTGCTATGCCTTTACCTTCCCGTCGCACCTGCGTTCCGAGTCATTCGGCATTTCGTTGCTAGAGGCCGCCATGTACGGCAAACCGCTGATTTCCTGCGAGATGGGCTCAGGCACTACCTTCATTAACCTGGCCGACCAGACCGGCCTGGTTGTACCGCCGCGTGATGGCGCCGCATTGGCCCAGGCCATGCAGCGTCTATGGGATGACCCTGAGATGGCGCGGGCCATGGGTGGGAAGGCGCAGCAACGGTACGAAGAGGTCTTTACGGCATCGGCCATGGCCAGTGCGTATGCCGAGCTTTACCGCAGCTTGTTGTAGCAGCGATACACGGCCAAACAAGGCGCGCAAGCTCTTTAATGACGCCTGGGCGAATCGAGAACGAATTTCATGGAACGACCCGCAATACTCGTTACCGGTGCTAGTGGTTTTGTCGGCGGTGCCCTGTGCAGGCAACTGGCTGACAGCGGCCTGGTGGCTACACGTGCGGCCCTGCGCAGTGGCGCAATGGCTCCCGTTGCGGCAATGCAGTCAGTCATTGTAAAGGATCTGGACGCAGCCACAGACTGGGCAGCAGCGTTGGCTGGCATCAATGTGGTGGTCCACGCCGCAGCGCGCGTGCACGTGATGCAGGAAACTGCCATCGATAGCCTTGACGAATTTCGCCGGGTCAATGTGGAAGGTACGCTGAACCTGGCCCGGCAGGCTGCCGCCGCCGGTGTGCGGCGCTTCATTTTCATCAGCTCCATCAAGGTGAACGGTGAAACCAGCCAGCCAGGCAGGCCGTTGCGGGCCGATGACAAGCCTGCGCCCCAGGATGCTTACGGCGTGTCCAAGCACGAAGCCGAGCAAGGCCTGCATGCGCTGGCTGCAAGCACTGGCATGGAGGTAGTGGTGATTCGCCCGGTGCTGGTGTACGGCCCCGGTGTCAAGGCCAACTTCCTCAGCATGATGCGCTGGGTGCACCGCGGTGTGCCGTTGCCATTGGGCGCGGTGCACAACCGCCGCAGCCTGGTATCGCTGGCAAACCTGGTTGATCTGATCACCACCTGCATCGGTCACCCGGCCGCCGCGGGCCAGACGTTCCTGGCCAGCGATGGCGACGATGTTTCCCTCAGCCAGCTATTGCGGGCCTTGGGCCAAGCGATGGGCCGGCCAGCAAGGCTCCTGCCGGTACCCGCCGCGCTGTTGAAAACTGCCGCGTCGCTGCTGGGCCGTCGGGACCTGGCGCAGCGCTTGCTGGGCTCGCTGCAGGTGGACATCACCAAGAACCGCGAACTGTTGGGCTGGCACCCCCCTTACACGCTGCAGCAAGGCCTGACCCTGGCTGCCCGATCTTTTCTGGAAGCTCACCACCGATGATTTGGCTGATTGTGATTGCAGGCCTGGCAGCCTGGCTGATGACGGGTGCGCTGCGGCGCTATGCATTGGCTCGCAGCCTGCTGGACGTGCCCAATGCACGTAGCTCGCATACGCTGCCAACGCCGCGCGGTGGCGGCCTGGCGTTCGTCGTTGCGTTTTTGGTGGGTGCACTAGGGCTTGCGCTTTGGGGGGCAGTAGACCCGTCAGCCCTGGTAGCTGTGCTGGGGGCGGGCGGTTTGGTGGCCGTCATCGGCTTTATGGACGACCACGGGCATATCGCCGCCCGCTGGCGCCTGCTGGGCCATTTCGCCGCTGCCGCCTGGGGGCTGGCCTGGATGGGGGGCATGCCACCCATTGATATCTTCGGGTGGCCGGTGCACGCGCTCTGGCTGAGCGTACCGCTGGGCCTGCTGTACCTGGTCTGGCTGCTCAACCTCTACAACTTCATGGACGGCATCGACGGCATCGCCAGTATCGAAGCCATCTGCGTGTGCCTGGGCGGTACGCTGCTGTTCTGGCTGGTGGGTACGCCCGGCGCAGCCTGGCTGCCGCTATTGCTGGCTGCCACAGTGGCCGGCTTCCTGATGTGGAACTTCCCCCCGGCGCGCATTTTCATGGGCGACGCCGGCAGCGGGTTCCTGGGCATGGCACTCGGTTTGCTGGCTTTACTGGCAGGTTGGGTAAACCCGCTACTATTCTGGGGGTGGTTAATACTTTTGGGTGTATTCGTGGTCGACGCCACCTTCACCCTCGGCCGGCGCCTGCTGCGCGGCGAGAAGGTCTACGAAGCGCACCGCAGCCACGCCTACCAGTACGCTTCGCGGCGTCACGGCAGCCATCGCCCGGTAAGCCTGACGGTGGCGGCCATCAACCTGGGCTGGCTGCTGCCGGTCGCTGTGGTGGTCGTGGTATTCAAACTCGATGGGGCATGGGGAACCTTGGTGGCCTATGCGCCTCTGATACTGTTGGCAATCGCCTACCATGCAGGGGAAAAAGAATAGGATGCTCCAGCACTACAGGCGCCACCCAGCGTTTCTCAGCGCTGCTGATACCGCAGCGCCCAACGGCTTCACCCGAGGTGTTCTTGCCATGAGGAAAGCCCCATGAGCAATGCGAAAAGCGACAGGCTACGCCAATACCTGGTCAACCTGTCCCGCCGACAGAAGCGCCTCATCCAGGTATGCACCGATGTAGTGCTCATCTGGCTTGCCCTGTGGCTGTCATTCATCGTGCGCCTGGGCGTCGACGAAATGTACAACCCCATCGTCGAACACACCTGGCTGTTCATGGTGGCCCCCTGCGTTGCCATCCCGCTGTTCATCCGGTTCGGCATGTACCGCGCCGTCATGCGCTACTTCGGCAACGACGCCCTGGTCACCATCATCAAGGCCGTTACCCTGTCGGCACTGATTCTGGCGGTGCTGGTGTACTGGCACAGCAACCACCAGGAAGTGGTCCCACGCTCGATCATCTTCAACTACTGGTGGCTCAGCATGGTCATCATCGGCGGGTTACGCCTGATCATGCGCCAGTACTTTCTGGGTGACTGGTTCACCGGTGCCCACCAGATACCGTTTGCCAACCGCGACGATGGCATGATCAAGGTCGCCATCTACGGTGCCGGTACAGCCGGTAACCAGCTGCTGGCGGCCCTGCGCATGGGCCGGGTGATGCGGCCGGTGGCGTTCATCGACGACGACGGTGACCTGGCCAACCGGGTGATTTCCGGCCTGCAAGTGTACAAGCCCAAGCACTTGAAGCAGATGCTGAAAGAAACCGGCGCACAGGAGGTGCTGCTGGCGCTGCCATCCGCCACCCGCGCCAGGCGCCGGGAGATTTTGGCGCTGCTTGAGCCTTACCCCCTCCATGTCCGAAGCGTGCCAGCCTTCGCCGACCTGGCCACCGGGCGGGTGAAGGTGGATGACATCCAGGACGTGGACATCGCCGACCTGCTGGGCCGCGACCCTGTGCCCGCCCAGGACGGCCTGCTGGAGCGCTGTGTGCACAAGCAGGTGGTGCTGGTCACCGGTGCCGGTGGCTCCATAGGCGCGGAGCTGTGCCGGCAGATCATCGGCCTTGGGCCCAAGACCCTGCTGCTGCTGGACCACGCCGAATACAACCTGTACAGCATCCTCAGCGAGCTTGAGCAACGTATTGCCCGTGAGTCGCTGACCGTGCAGCTGCTGCCCATTCTGGGCTCGGTGCGCAACCAGCAGCACTTGGCCGACGTGATGGGCACCTGGCGGGTAGACACGGTGTACCACGCCGCCGCCTACAAGCATGTGCCCATGGTGGAGCACAACATCGCCGAAGGCATCCTCAACAACGTCTACGGCACCCTGTGCACAGCCCAGGCGGCGCTGCAGACGGGGGTGGCCAACTTCGTGCTCATCTCCACCGACAAAGCCGTGCGCCCCACCAATGTGATGGGCAGCACCAAGCGGCTGTCCGAACTGATTTTGCAGGCGCTCAGCCGCGAAGCTGCCCCGGTGCTGTACGGCGACTGCAACAAGATTGCCCGGGTGAACAAAACCCGCTTCACCATGGTGCGCTTCGGCAATGTGCTGGGCTCGTCGGGGTCGGTGATTCCGCTGTTCCACCAGCAGATCAAGGCCGGTGGGCCGCTGACGGTGACCCACCCCAAGATCACCCGCTACTTCATGACCATCCCCGAAGCCGCGCAATTGGTGGTGCAGGCGGGGGCCATGGGGCAGGGCGGTGATGTGTTCGTGCTGGACATGGGCGAGCCGGTACGCATTGTCGAACTGGCCGAGAAGATGATTCACCTGTCTGGCCTGAGCGTACGCAGCCCCGCCAACCCCCAGGGGGATATCCCCATCGACTTCACCGGCTTGCGCCCAGGCGAGAAGCTGTACGAAGAATTGCTGATCGGTGATGACGTGGCGCCCACCGCTCACCCGATGATCATGGTGGCCAACGAGGACTTCGTGGCGTGGGAGCTGCTGCGCGAACGCCTGACGGCGCTGCTGGCTGCCGTGGCTGAAGACGATTTCACCCGGGTGCGCCAGTTGCTGCGTGAGCTGGTAAGCGGTTATTCACCACAGGGCGATATTGTGGACTGGGTGTACCTGCAACGCCGCCAGGGGCCGGTGGACAGATAAAGACGGCGTGGGGTGTAGGACTACAAGCGCACTCCTGTCAGAGATGCGTTCGGGCCGCTGGTGAGCGGCCCGCAGACTCGCCGAAAGCTCAAACAGGCATCCGCTCCGGGTAAGAAAACCTTTATGGGTGCGTGTCTTAACTGGTAACCGTTCACCCCGCCTGCTACCTGTTTAACGCCGGGTTTCACCGCTAGGGTTGTCTGCGCAGCCGAAGGAAAAGCTGCCGCACACTGAATCAACCCTAGGAGTTTCACCATGCGCAACAACGTATTGTCGTACCTGCTACTGCCCCTGTTCGCCAGCCTGTCGTTTTCCCTCAGCGCCGCACCGGCTAGCACGCCATCGGTACTGGAGCCGCTGCAGGTGGTCGCCCAACAGCACCCTGAAGCGCTGCCACGCCTGGACATCAACAAGGCCGATGCGGCTACGCTGCAAAAAGAACTGAACGGTATCGGCAAGGCCAAGGCAGAGGCCATCGTGGCGTACCGCGAAGCCCACGGGCCATTTGCCTCGGTGGATGAGTTATTGGAAATCAAGGGCATCGGCAATGCGCTGCTGGAGCGCAATCGCGGTAAGGTCACCGTCGAGTAACCCCGCACATGTAGGAGCGAGCGCAGCTCGCGATGGGGTGCAAAGCACCCCCACCCCTGTAGCTGCGCCGCCACTATCGCCGGGGGCGCTACGCACCCCATCGCGAGCTACGCTCGCTCCTACACAAACACATGCCACTCAACGGTTCTGAGCATCCTTGGCATCCGCCTCGGCATTGCGCTCATGCACCTTGCGCAGCTGCTCATCGGTAAGGGGCAATTTCTTGGCCGTGTCGCGCAGCATCATCAGCCCGCCGACGATGGAGCCAAGGGCTACTAACAGGATCAGCCAGGCATACCAGGGCATTGTCGTTCTCCTTGCGGGATGGCAGCGTAGTTACCGGTTTTGATCGGCAACGCGCTTTGTTGGTTCCATGGTACAGCCGTGGCGCGCTTCACCGCTTGGCCATTTCCATCAACCGCAGCCCCCAACCCCGCACCACATCGTTTACAATGCGCGCCGTTTTCGACTTGCCAAGAGACCGTGCCCATGTCCGCCTGCCAGACGCCCCTGATCGTCGCCCTGGATTTCCCCACCCGTGAGGCCGCCCTGAAGCTGGCTGACCAGCTAGACCCCGCGCTGTGCCGGGTGAAGGTTGGCAAGGAGCTGTTCACCAGCAGCGCTTCGGGCATTGTCGAAACCCTGTGTGAAAAGGGCTTCGAAGTGTTCCTGGACCTGAAATTCCACGACATCCCCAACACCACGGCCATGGCGGTAAAAGCAGCGGCAGAGATGGGCGTGTGGATGGTCAACGTACATTGCTCGGGCGGCCTGCGCATGATGGCGGCGTGCCGTGAGGAGCTGGCCAAGCGCAGCGGCCCACAGCCGTTGCTGATCGGCGTGACCGTGCTTACGAGCATGGAGCGTGAAGACCTGGCCGGCATCGGTTTGGACGTTGACCCGCAGGAGCAGGTGCTGAGGCTGGCTGCGCTGGCGCAGAAGGCCGGCATGGACGGCCTGGTGTGCTCGGCACTGGAAGCGCCAGCACTGAAGGCAGCGCACCCAGGCCTGCAATTGGTAACCCCAGGCATTCGGCCGGCGGGCAGTGCCCAGGACGACCAGCGCCGCATCCTTACCCCGCGCCAGGCACTGGATGCAGGTTCTGACTACCTGGTAATCGGTCGCCCCATCAGCCAGGCTGCCGACCCGGCCCAGGCCCTGGCAGCGGTGGTTGCCGAAATTCGCGGCTAAGCTGGCGCGATAAAAGCGGGGCTGCACAGCAGCCCCCACGCATTCACACCTTCAGCACCAGCTTCCCGAAGTTTTCACCGTTGAACAGCTTCAACAGCGTCTCAGGGAAGGTTTCCAGCCCCTCCACCACATCCTCCTTGCTCTTGACCTGCCCGCTGGCCAGCCAGCCGGACATTTCCTGCGCCGCCTTGCCGTAATCCTTGGCATGGTCCATCACCACAAAGCCCTCCATGCGCGCACGGTTTACCAGCAGTGCCAGGTAGTTGGCCGGCCCCTTCACGGCTTCCTTGTTGTTGTACTGGCTGATGGCGCCGCAAATCACGATACGCGCCTTGAAGTTGATGCGGGTAAGCACGGCATCCAGAATCTCGCCGCCTACGTTGTCGAAGTAAACGTCCACGCCTTTGGGGCACTCGCGTTTCAGGCCTGCCAGTACGTCTTCGGCCTTGTAGTCGATTACCCCGTCGAACCCCAGTTCGTCTTTCAGGTACTGGCACTTCTCTTTGCCGCCAGCAATGCCTACCACGTGGCAGCCTTTGATCTTGGCGATCTGGCCCACAATACTACCCACCGCACCGGCAGCGCCAGAAATCACTACCGTGTCACCGGCCTTCGGCTGGCCCACTTCCAGCAAGGCGAAGTAGGCCGTCATACCGGTCATGCCCAGCGCCGACAGGTAGCGGGGCAGGGGGGCCAGGTTGGGGTCGATCTTATGCAGGCCCTGTGCGTCCCCGGTGAAGTAATCCTGCACACCCAGGGCCCCGCCAACATGGTCGCCGGGCTTGAAGCCCGGGTGGTTGGAGGCAACCACTTCGCCCACACCCAGGGCGCGCATCACCTGGCCCAGAGCCACCGGCGGGATGTAGGACTTGCCTTCGTTCATCCAGCCGCGCATGGCCGGGTCCAGTGACAGGTACAGGTTACGCACCAGTACCTGGCCTTCGCCGGGCTGTTCGGCGGGCACCGTTTCATAGCCGAAGTCATCGCGGCGCACGGCGCCGACCGGGCGTTTTACGAGCAGGAAGCGGCGGTTGGTCTGGGTCATGATGGCTCCTAGAGAAGAATGAAAGGGTCAGACGGCCAATTTACCTTGTTGATGAAACGCAGTGCGTAACATCACTGACAAGCATGATGTCACAAATGCTCATGTGATGATGCTGCCCGCCCGGTCAGCGGCTGACTATGCTCTGAACTCCTTCACACCCTCACAGGAGCAGGCGATGAGCATGAGTTTTGCGGGCCAGGTGGCCCTGGTCACCGGTGGCGGCGCCGGTATTGGCCGGGCGACGGCCCTGGCATTCGCCTGCGAGGGCCTGAAAGTGGTGGTGGCTGACCTGGATGCCGTGGGCGGCGAAGCCACGGTGGCGCAGATCCGCGCCGCAGGCGGCGAGGCCCTGTTCATCGAGTGTGACGTAACCCGCGAAGGCCAAGTGCGCCAGATGCACGAACACCTGATCGCGACCTATGGCCGGCTGGACTATGCCTTCAACAATGCCGGCATCGAGATCGAACAGGGCCGCCTGTCCGAGGGCAGCGAAGCGCAGTTCGACGCGATCATGGGGGTAAACGTGAAGGGGGTATGGCTGTGCATGAAGTACCAGCTGCCACTGCTGCTGGCCCAAGGCGGCGGCGCCATCGTCAATACCGCCTCGGTGGCGGGGCTGGGGGCGGCGCCCAAAATGAGTATCTACAGTGCGTCCAAGCATGCGGTGATTGGCCTGACCAAGTCGGCAGCCATCGAGTACGCCAAAAAAGGCGTGCGGGTAAACGCCGTATGCCCCGCCGTTATCGACACTGACATGTTCCGGCGCGCCTACGAAGCCGACCCCCGCAAGGCAGAGTTTGCCGCCGCCATGCACCCGGTGGGGCGTATTGGCAAAGTCGAAGAAATTGCCAGCGCCGTGCTGTACCTGTGCAGCGACGGGGCGGCATTCACTACGGGCCATTGCCTGACGGTGGACGGTGGAGCCACGGCGATCTGAACCTGCAGCGCTAACGATGTCGCTGAGGGGCAATATTCCCGCGCCCCAACCTTCATTCAACATGCCAGGCGACCTCCGGCAAGCTGTTAGCGACACGTTCATAGCTATTTGACACTATTCTGACGTCAGGCCCTTGTTCCGACGCTGGCAACGTTGCCACCCTTGGCCTTCGGCATAACCTGACACACAGAAGGGGAATGGGCATGGGCGCGAGCAAGCAGGGTGTGTTGGCCAACCTGGGCATGGCCCGCAAACTCACCCTGGGGTTTGCCCTGGTGCTATTGCTGACCCTGGCAGTGGCCGCTATCGGCATTGCTGCCCTGTACAGCGTTGGCCAGCGCTTCGACAGCCTGAGGCAGTTGGCGCAGTTCAACACCGACCTGCTGCGCCTGCGCCAGCACGAGCAGTCTTTTGCCCTCAGCTCCGACATCAAGCAGGCCGAGGCGCTGCGTGGTGGCCTCAAGGGCCTGGCCGAGCGCGCACGTGAACAGCCGGCGCTGGCGGCAGCGGAAACCGACCTGGCGGCCTACGGCAAGGCATTCGAAGCGTTCGTAGGGGCGGTGCAGGCCAAGGAGCTGGCGCTGGACACCGCCAGTTGGTCGGTATCGAGTGTGGCCAACAACCTCGATGTGCTGCAGTCAGGCCTGGCCGACGATGGGGTGTATACGCTCAAGCAGTCCCAAGGGCAGCAGGGTGGCGAGTTTCTGGAGCAGGCCGCCCAGGTTGCCCAGGTGTCGCGCCTGATGTTGCAGGCCATGGATGAAGCGCGGGTGCGCCTGGACAAAAGCCGCAAAGGTGAGGATGACGTGAGCCAAGCGCGCATCCCGCAAACGGTCGAAGCAGCAGCCCTCGTGACCCAACTGCAGGCGGCGGTGACCGACAGCGGTTACCAAAGCGTGCTCAACGAAGTGGGGGGGCATATCGGCAGCTTCTCTGAAAAGCTCAATGAATACACCGATCAGCTGGCGCTGGAGCAGGGCCTGAAGGGCCAGTTGCAGGCCAGTGCCGAACAGGTAACCGGCCGGGTGGACCAGGCCTACCTGGGGCAGGAGCAGGCCCTGCAGGGTGACCTGCAACGCAGTGCGGTGGCGATTGCCGTGGCCACGGGGCTGGCGCTGCTGGTCGGCATTCTGGCCGCCTGGCTGATTACCCGCGCCGTGGTCGGCCCGCTCAAGCACGTGATCGCTCGTGCCCGGCGCATTGCTGACGGCGAACTGGCATTCGAGGCGCCGGCCCCGCGCCGTGACGAGGTGGGGCAACTGATGCAGGCCATGCAGCAGATGGCGGCAGGGTTGTCGGGCATCGTCAGCGGGTTGCAGCAAGGTATCGAGCAACTGGCCGGCAACGCCCAGGCGCTGTCAGCCGTGACCGAGCAGACCAACCGTGAGGTGGGCAGCCAGAAAGAAGAAACCGAACAAGTGGCCACCGCCATGCAGCAGATGACGGCGACCGTGCATGATGTGGCGCGCAACGCCGAAGAGGCCGCGCAGGCGGCCCAGGCGGCGGATGAGAAGGTCGATTCCGGGCAGCAGGTGGTGCGCCAGAGCATACAGCGTATCGAGCAGTTGGCGGCGGCGGCAGAAACGGCCAGTGCCGGCATCGACAGCCTCAGCTCCGAAATTCACACCATCGGCGATGTGCTGGAGGTGATCAAGAGCGTGGCCGAGCAGACCAACCTGCTGGCGCTGAATGCGGCCATCGAGGCAGCCCGTGCCGGTGAACAGGGGCGGGGCTTTGCCGTGGTGGCCGACGAGGTGCGTGCCCTGGCGCGGCGTACCCGACAGTCCACTGAGCAGATCGAAACCCTGGTGGCCAGCTTGCGTGGCAACGCCCAGCAGTCGGTGGCCCAGATCAGGGGCAGTACCGAGCTGGTACGCCTGGCGGTGGCCGATGCGCTGCACACTGAAAGTGCCCTGGGCAGCATTGCGGCGGCGGTGTCATTGATTCAACAGATGAACCAGCAAATAGCGGCAGCGGCAGAGGAACAAAGCTCGGTGGCTGAAGAAATCAGCCGCAGTGTCACGCAGATTCGCAGCAGCGCCGACCAGGCGGCGCTGGCCATGCAGGGCAGCGCCAAGTCGAGTGTGGAGCTGGCGCAGTTGGGCACCGACCTCAAGGGCATGGTGGGCCATTTTCGGTTGTGATCCGTGTCAGGCGCGGCGGGGGTTGAGGATCACCAGTGCCAAGACCCCGGCCACGATGCCCCAGAACGCCGAGCCGATCGAGAACAGCGTCAGGCCTGACGCCGTGACCATGAAGGTGATGACCGCAGCCTCTCGTTCGCGGGCCTCGCTCATGGCTACTGTCAGCCCGTTCATGATCGAGCCGAACAGCGCCAGCGCGGCGATCGACAGCACCAGCTCTTTGGGCAGGGCGGCAAACAGTGCGGCCAGCGTTGCGCCGAATACCCCGGCGATCCCATAGAACAGCCCGCACCACACCGCAGCGGTATAGCGTTTGCCAGGGTCTTCATGGGCGTGCGGGCCTGTGCAGATGGCCGCACTGATCGCCGCCAGGTTGACCCCGTGTGACCCGAACGGTGCCAGCAGCAACGAAGCAAACCCCGTGGCGGAAATCAGCGGAGAGGCCGGGACCTGGTAGCCGTCGGCGCGCAGCACGGCCACACCCGGCATGTTCTGCGAGGTCATCGCCACGACGAACAAGGGGATGCCGATGCTGATGGTGGCGGCCAGCGAGAAGCTGGGGGGGGTCCACACCGGTTTTGCGACCTCCAGATGAAAGCCACTGAAGTCCAGCAGGCCCAAGGCGCCGGACAACGCAGTGCCCACCACCAGCGCCGCCAGTACGCAGTAGCGCGGCGACAGGCGTTTGACCAGCAGGTAGCTGAAGAACATGCCCAGCACCAGCAAGGTGCGGTGCTGCGCCGCGACGAAGATTTCACTGCCGATCTTGAACAGGATGCCGGCCAGCAGTGCCGAGGCCAGGGACGCTGGGATGCGTCTGACCAGCCGCTCGAAGCTGCCAGTCAACCCGCAGGCCAGCACCAGCAGGGCGCAGGTGATGTAGGCACCGATGGCTTCGCCGTAACTCACCCCACCCAGGCTGGTGATCAGCAGCGCTGCGCCAGGTGTAGACCAGGCCACGGTGATGGGGGTGCGGTAGCGCAGTGACAGGCCGATGCTGCACACTGCCATGCCAATCGACAGCGCCCAGATCCACGACGAGATCTGCGCGGTGGTCAACCCGGCTGCCTGGCCGGCCTGGAACATCAATACCAACGAGCTGGTATAGCCTGTCAGCATGGCAATGAAGCCGGCGACAATGGCCGATGCCGAGGTATCGGCCAGGGGCCTCAGGCGTGCGGGGGTGGCATGGGGCATGAACAAGATCCTTGTCAGGGTGTAAGCAGTTTTTTTCAGACTACCGCCAGCCGCGGCGAGGTTTGTCATACAGCGGCGATTGCTTTTAACCGTACAGTCGCCAACTATTGGGCGCTATTGCACAACTGCTTTGCAGGGGGAGGGGTGATGTACAAGGTGTATGGCGACTACCAGTCGGGCAACTGCTACAAGGTCAAGCTCATGTTGAGCCTGCTGGGCCGACCCTGCGAGTGGCACCCGGTGGACATTCTCAAGGGCGAAACCGAAACCCCGACGTTTCTGGCGATGAACCCCAACGGCAAGGTGCCGGTTCTGGAGCTGGAAGACGGCACCTACCTGTGGGAGTCCAACGCCATTCTCAACTTCCTCGCCGATGGCAGCGAGTTCTTGCCCACCGAGCCTCGCTTGCGCACCCAAGTGCTGCAGTGGCAGTTTTTCGAGCAGTACAGCCATGAGCCGTACATTGCCGTGGCCAGGTTCATCCAGTTCTACCTGGGCTTGCCCGAAGCGCGGCTGGAGGAGTACCGCAAACTGCACAAAGGCGGCTACAAGGCACTGCGCGTGATGGAGCGGCAGCTGCAGATGACCCCCTACCTGGTAGGCGAGCAGTACTCCATTGCCGACGTGGCGCTGTACGCCTACACCCATGTGGCCCACCAAGGCGGCTTTGACCTGGCGGATTACCCGGCGGTACGCGCCTGGCTCGAGCGCGTCAGCAGCCACCCGCGGCATGTGCCGATGGTGGGGTAAGGGGCGGACCCAGCGTTAGCCGGCAGCGAAGCGTTCATCCAGGTAGGCGATGATGGCCTTGGATTCATACATCCAGGTCACATTGCCATCTTGCTCGATGCGCAGGCACGGTACCTTCACCCGGCCACCGCCTTCCAGCAGCGCCTGGCGGTGCTGTGGGTCGTTCTTGGCGTCACGCAGTGCCACCGGCACATTCAGGCGGTGCAGGGTGCGGCGGGTTTTAACGCAGAACGGGCAGGCATGAAACTGGTACAGCGCCAGGCCCTTTGCCGCCTCGGCGACGCGGGCCTGGGCTGCCGGCTCGCGCATGAGCTTGGCTGGGCGGCTGATCAAGTCTGCGAAGACGATGAGCTGGCCGAGGCCGACCCGCAGGGCTTTGACGATCATGGGGCAACTCCTGAAATGAAAAAGCCGACCCGGCAAGGGTCGGCCTGGGGCTTGCAGCCAATCACTTGATCAGGCTGAGGAACTCGCCGCGGGTGGACGCGTTTTCGCGGAACTCGCCGAGCATCACCGAAGTGATCATGCTGGAGTTCTGCTTCTCTACACCGCGCATCATCATGCACATGTGCTTGGCTTCGATAACCACCGCAACGCCTGCAGCACCAGTGACCTGCTGCACGGCCTCGGCGATCTGGCGGCTGAGGTTTTCCTGGATTTGCAGGCGGCGGGCGTACATGTCGACAATGCGCGCCACCTTGGACAGGCCCAGCACCTTGCCTTTGGGCAGGTAGGCCACGTGGGCCTTGCCAATGAAAGGCAGCATGTGGTGTTCGCACATCGAGTACAGCTCGATATCCCGGACCAGTACCATTTCGCTGTTGTCGGAACTGAACAACGCGTTGTTGGTCACTTCTTCCAGTGTTTGTTCATAACCGCGGCAAAGATACTTCATCGCCTTTGCAGCCCGCTTGGGCGTGTCGAGCAGGCCCTCACGGGAGACGTCCTCGCCAATCTGGCTGAGGATCTCGGTGTAGTTCTGTTCCAGGGACATGGATCTACCTGTTGGAAAAATCGCAAAAATGAAGGTTACGGCGGCGAGGGCGGCGCTGCAAGCGCGGCGTTACTCGTCCCGGCCTTCAAGCATGGTTCGTTTAAGCATCACGTAGACGGCCCCGGTGCCGCCGTGGCGGGCATTGCAGGAGGCGAACCCGAGCACCTGGGGGTGCTGGCGCAGCCAGGTGTTGACGTGGCTCTTGATCATGGGGCGCTTGCCGTCCAGTCGCGCCGCTTTGCCGTGGGTCACGCGCACGCAGCGTACTTCGAGGCGTGTGGCTTCGGCGATAAAGGCCCACAGGGTTTCCCGGGCCTTTTCCACGGTCATGCCGTGCAGGTCAAGGCTGCCTTCGAACGGGATCTGCCCAAGCTTGAGTTTGCGCAGCTGGGTTTCCTGCACACCGTCACATCGCCACATCAGCTCGTCCTCGGCGCCCACGTCGATGACGAACTGGTCGGACATACCATCGATGACCAAGGCTTTGTCGCTGCGCACGGTGGCCGACTGGCGCAGGCCGGCCAGTTGCTGGCGATCGGCCTTGGGTTTGCCGACCTCGGCCCTGTCGTGCTTGATCGGCTTGACGCCGCGCACTTCGGCTTTGAACAGGGAAAAATCGTCGTCTTGCATGATGCCTCCACGTGGGCCGCGTAGTTTACGCGACTGCGCAGTGCAATGCGGAGGTCAATCGTGCTTTTTCATCAGGTGTGGCGACAGGTTCAGCTCCCGTGAACGGCGCAGGCGGATACGGCTGAGCCGCCAGAACCGCACCCCCAGCCATAACAACAGCAGCCCCGCCGCGGTCAGTACGCCTGCCAGGGGTTTGTTGGCATTGAGCGCTGCCAGGGCCGGGTAATTGCCCAGCAGGCCGGCCACGCCGGCCATGGCCAGCAGCACGCCAAGCGTTGCCAGCAGGGCCGAGAGGGCAGCCCCCAGACGGGCGCCCCAGTGACGCGGTTGGCGCGGGCGCAAGCGCTTGGCGTCGATACTGCCTTTGAGCTTCATCCCGCTCTCCTCTGTGCCTGTGGGCAGTTGGACTTGCACCGGCCCCGCGGGTTCCGCGCCCTCAGATCAGGCTGGCGGTGGGCGCCACGCAGGCGAAGTTGTCGGCCATCACGGCCATTTCACACTGGTGGATCTGTGCAGCCGGGATCACCCCGTCCTTGAACGCCAGGTCGCGGGTGGCCGAGGCATCTTCCACCAGGGTACAGCGGTAACCATAGTCCTTGGCCCGGCGCACGGTGGTGCTGACGCTGGAATGGCTCATGAAACCGCACACGATCAGGTCCAGGTGGCCCAGCTCCTGCAGCGTTTCATGCAGTTTGGTGTTCTTGAACGCGTTGGGCATGCGCTTTTCAATGATGGTTTCGCCTTCCAGCGGCTCCAGCCCGGGGATGAACTGGCCGGCCGGGCCCTGCGGGTCGAAGCGGCCGCCTACGGTGCCCAGGTGGCGAACATGAATGATTGGCCGGCCGCTTTTGCGCGCGGCGTCGAGCAACCGGGCGATGTTGGCCACGGCCTCGTCCATGCCCGACAGCGCCAGGGGCCCGCTGAGGTACTCCTTTTGCGCATCGATGATGATCAGGCTGGCATGGCTCAGCCTGGCCGGCGGGTAATCGCGGCCAGTGAGGCGGAACATCGTGGTTGGAACGGACATCAAGGGCTCCTTGGTGTAGGGCTTTTATGGGCCTATTCTCCCCTGCCTGCGCGCCAATGGGAATGGTTGACATCGCAAGTGGCGTGGTTACTGGCCTGTGGCTACCTCGCAGGCGATCCGAGGGAACAAATCAGCGGCTTGGGCTGTTAGACTTTTGTACGGTCTGAATTAGGAGTACCCCGTGATCACATCCCGTCTGCGCACGCTGCGCGACTACATCCGTTGGGCGGTCAGCCGCTTCCACGAACATGAGCTGTTCTTCGGCCACGGGGCCGACAACGCCTGGGACGAGGCGAGGCTGCTGGTGCTGGGGGCGGTGCACCTGCCGTGGGAAGTGGCCGACAGCTACCTGGACTGCATGCTCGAAGACGCCGAGCGCGTGCAATTGCAGCACCTGCTCAAGCGCCGTATCGAAGAGCGCGTACCTACGGCGTACCTGCTGGGCGAGGCCTGGTTCTGCGGCATGGCGTTCATCGTCGACGAACGTGTGCTGGTGCCGCGCTCGCCCATCGGCGAACTGCTGGAAAACCGCCTTGAGCCGTGGCTGGCCAGCGAGCCTGCGCGCATTCTGGACCTGTGCACGGGGTCCGGTTGCATCGGTATCGTGGCGGCGGATGTGTTCCCCCAGGCCGAAGTGGTGCTGGGCGACCTGTCGTTCGAGGCCCTTGAAGTGGCCAACCAGAACATCGAGCGTCACGGCCTGGACGGGCGAGTGTACACGGTGCAGGGCGACGGCTTTGCCGGGCTGCCAGGGCAGCGCTTCGACCTGATCCTGTCCAACCCGCCCTACGTCGATGCCGAAGACTTCGACGACATGCCTGCCGAATACCACCACGAGCCTGAGCTTGGCCTGGCCTGCGGTGCAGACGGCCTGGACCTGGTGCGGCGCATGTTGGCCGAGGCAGCTGACCACCTCACTGAAAAGGGCTTGTTGATTGTGGAGGTGGGCAACAGCCAGGTGCATGTCGAAGCACTGTACCCGGAAGTGGACTTCGCCTGGCTGGAGTTCGAGCGCGGGGGCCATGGGGTGTTCATGCTCACCGCCGAACAGTGCCGCCAGCATCAGGCGTTGTTCGCTTCCAAGGTCTAAACCGCGTGGGGGCTGTGCCGCGGCCCCTTGTTGGCTAGCGCGTGGCGATCCAGATCAGCAGGCCTGCCTGGAACAGCGCGAACGCTACCAGGCAGGTGATGGTGAAGCGCAAGCCACTGTCTTCGCGCTGGTACTTGGCCACGCGCTCGTCGCGTTCGCGCAATTGGGCGCTGGTCTCCTGCAGTTGCTGCTCTGCCTGCTGCAACAGTTGCGCAGCCTCCAGAATACCCACCTGCTGGACACGCTCGCTGTTCCAGGTGGTTGGCAACTGCCCGGCGGTGGTTGCCACAGTGTGGCCCTTGAGTACCTGGCCTTCTTCGTATTCCACTTCCAGGCCCGCGCCGCGCAGGCAATGGTCACGGCGCAGGCGTGATTCCTCCTGCAGGGCGTCCTTGCTGGGCAGCTTGAATTCCTCCACCTGGTAGCTGGGCCACCTGCGTTTGAGCCATTGCGCGGCCTGTGCCAGCAAAAAACGCCCCAGGCCGCGGTTCACCGGTTCCAGCTGCAAGCCGTGCTCATCCCCGATGCGCACCCGTTTTTCACGGTGGTCCACGCGGATGTCCAGGCGGTTCTGCCCTTTGTGCACCTTCTGGCCGGGCAGCTGGATGTGCATGCGCAGCAGGCTGTGTTCGGTGTCGTGGCGCTCGGCATGGCCGAACTGCACGTAGCGCAGCGGCCGTGGGCCGGTGGCCCGGTCGATGGGCAGGGCGGCCAGGCGCAGCAACTGGTAATGCTCGACGGCCAGGTCCGCCCAGGGCAGGGCGGGGGTTGGCTGGGGGTCTTCGGCCGGCTCTGTGGCAGTAGGTGTTGTGGTCATCAGGGCATGTCCTTGGCTATGCCTGTTGTATCGGCAGGCAGGGCGCAGACCTGAGGCCGGGCATTACGCAGGCGGCAGGTGCTGGATGAACGTGACGATCTGCTCGCCCAGCTCCCGGGCCAGTGGCAGCTCGGGGTTCAGGTAGCTGTCGCGTTGCTGGCTCATGCTTTTGGGGCTGATACGCAGCATGTGGTTCATGCCGTCAATCAGTACCAGCTGGGCATCGGGCTTGGCCGCCTTCAGGCGTTCGGCGTCTGCCACATCCACCTGCACATCGTTGCGTCCCTGCACGATCAGCGCCGGCACGGTGAGGCGGGCGAAGGCCTGGGCCGGGTTTTGGCGGAACAACGTGATCAGGTAGGGCTGCACGCTGGGGCGGAACACTTGGCGCAAGGGCGCCGGCACGTCCAGGCTGGTCTGGCCGGCCTGCAGGCGGTCAAGCAGTTCGCTGCCGCGGGCGAGTTGAGCAGGGGGCAGGCGTTCGGCCAATTGCTCGCGCAGTACGTCAGCCATGGGCCGTCCGCTGCCGGCCAGGCTGATCACCGCGCTGGCACCGGCCTGTTCGGCGGCAAGGCTGGCGATGAGTGCGCCTTCGCTGTGGCCGATGAGGATCAGCTGGCCGAAGCGTGGGTCGGCTTTGAGCTTGTGGCTCCAGGCCACGACATCGGCCACGTAGCGCTCCACGCTGAGGTCGCGCTCGTCTGGGGTGGCGGGTTGGCTGGCGGCCACGCCGCGTTTGTCGTAGCGCACGCTGGCGATGTGCTGGTTGGCCAGCAGCAGGGCAAGGCGCTTGAGGTTATCGACCCGGCCGGAAGCGGGGTTGTTGCCGTTACGGTCGGTGGGCCCGGAGCCTGCGATGATCAGCACCACCGGCGGTGGTGTAGCCTGCTGGGGCAGCAGCAGGCTGCCGTGCAATATGCCTTGGCCGGTATCCAGGTCGATGGGGCGCTGCAGGACGGTAGGGGTGGCGGCCTGGGCCAGGCCAGTGAACAGCAGGAACAACAGGGCGACAAGGCGCGGCATGGTGCGGGGCTACTTGGGTAGGGGGATAGCACTTTGACCTTACGCGCAGTGGAAGGTTCTGCGCGGGCCCGCCCCGCCATCGCGCTCTAAATGTAGTAGCGAGCTGCGCTCGCTCCTACATTTGTTTCGGGCCAGTCACGCCTGTAACAGGCGCGCGCGACCGCCTGGTTCGTACGCCGCGCCACCTCCCGGCCCCATCCTGTATACTGCCGCCTTTCGTTCATCTCAGGCAGATCTCGCGGAGCGTCCATGTCCGGCAATACCTATGGCAAGCTGTTCACTGTCACCACCGCAGGCGAGAGCCATGGCCCGGCGTTGGTCGCCATTGTCGATGGGTGCCCGCCAGGCCTGGAAATCTCCCTCGCCGACCTGCAGCACGACCTCGACCGGCGCAAACCCGGCACCAGCCGGCACACCACCCAGCGCCAGGAAGCCGACGAGGTGGAAATCCTGTCCGGTGTGTTCGAAGGCCGTACCACGGGCTGCTCGATCGGCCTGCTGATCCGCAACACCGATCAGAAGTCCAAGGACTACTCCACAATCAAGGACTTGTTCCGCCCCGCTCACGCCGACTACACCTACCACCACAAGTACGGTGAGCGTGACTACCGCGGTGGTGGCCGCAGTTCGGCCCGTGAAACCGCCATGCGCGTGGCTGCCGGTGCCATCGCCAAAAAGTACCTGGCTACCCAGGGCATCACGGTGCGTGGCTACATGAGCCAGCTGGGCCCGATCGAGATCCCGTTCAAGACCTGGGAGTCGGTAGAACAGAATGCTTTCTTCAGCCCAGACCCCAGCAAGGTGCCGGAGCTTGAGGCCTACATGGACCAGCTGCGCCGTGACCAGGACTCGGTCGGGGCCAAAATCACCGTGGTCGCCGAAGGCGTGATGCCTGGCCTGGGCGAGCCGATCTTCGACCGCCTGGACGCCGAGCTTGCACATGCCCTGATGAGCATCAATGCGGTCAAGGGCGTGGAAATCGGCGCGGGCTTTGCCAGCGTGGCACAGCGCGGTACCGAGCACCGTGACGAGATGACCCCGCAAGGTTTCCTCAGCAACAACGCCGGTGGCATCCTGGGCGGCATCTCTTCCGGCCAGCCAATCGTCGCTCATCTGGCCTTGAAGCCAACGTCCAGCATCACCGTGCCAGGCCGCTCCATCGATGTGCACGGTAACCCCGTGGAGGTCATCACCAAGGGCCGGCATGACCCGTGTGTGGGCATCCGCGCCACGCCGATCGCCGAGGCGATGATGGCCATTGCCCTGATGGACCACCTGCTGCGCCACCGCGCACAGAACGCCGACGTCAAGGTCGCCACGCCCGTACTGCGCTAGCGTTTACCCGCCCGTGCCGGGTGTTTCGCCTAGCGGAGCACCCGCAGCAGGCCACAAAGGCCATCCCATGCCCGCGATCCCTTACTGGCGGTTGTCCAGCTTCTACCTGTTCTATTTCGCCCTGCTGGGCTCCACGGCGCCGTTTCTGGCACTGTACTTTGACCACCTGGGCTTCACGCCGGCACGTATTGGCGAGCTGGTGGCCATCCCCATGCTGATGCGCTGCATCGCCCCCAACCTGTGGGGCTGGCTGGGGGACCGCACGGGCCAGCGGCTGCTTATCGTGCGCCTGGGGGCATTGTGCACGCTGGCGACCTTTTCCCTGATTTTTCTGGGCAAAAGCTACGCCTGGCTGGCACTGGTCATGGCGTTGCACGCGTTCTTCTGGCATGCAGTGCTGCCCCAGTTCGAAGTCATCACACTGGCACACCTGCATGGCCAAACCGCACGCTACAGCCAGGTACGCCTCTGGGGGTCGATTGGCTTCATCCTGACCGTCGTTGGCCTAGGCCGCCTGTTCGAGTGGTTGAGCCTGGACATCTACCCGGTCGCCCTGGTGGCCATCATGGCCGGCATCGTCGCCGCCAGCCTGTGGGTACCCAATGCCCAGCCGGTCGAGCAGGGCGAGCGCCGCCAAGCGGGCGGTTTTCTGCACCAGCTGCGCGCGCCCGGTGTGGTGGCGTTCTATGTGTGCGTGGCACTGATGCAACTGAGCCACGGGCCTTACTACACCTTCCTGACCTTGCACCTGGAACACCTGGGCTACAGCCGCGGCGCCATCGGGCTGCTGTGGGCGTTGGGCGTGGTGGCTGAGGTGCTGATGTTCATGGCCATGAGCCGCCTGTTCGCGCGGTTCAGTATCCAGCGGGTGCTCCTGGCCAGCTTCGTGCTGGCGGTCGTGCGGTGGTTGCTGTTGGGTAACCTGGCGGCGGAGCCTGGGGTACTGGTGTTCGCACAGTTGCTGCATGCTGCCACCTTCGGCTGCTTTCACGCCGCCAGCATCGCATTCGTGCAGGCCAGTTTCGGGCCGCGCCAGCAAGGTCAGGGCCAGGCCCTTTACGCCGCGCTTTCAGGCACCGGCGGGGCGCTTGGCGCGCTGTACGCGGGCTACAGCTGGACATGGCTGGGGCCAGGCTTCACCTTTGGTTTGGCCAGCGCCTCGGCGCTGGCTGCAGCCGTTATCATGGCGACCCGTTCGCAACCGACCAGGACCTGACCGCTGATGAGCATTCTCTGCGTATTTGACCCTTCCAGCCCGGCATTGCCCAACAAGGTGCTGACCCACCGGGAAGACATCGAGGCGGCGCTGGCCGAGCACGGGGTGTCTTTGATCCACGCTGAGCATGGTCTTCGGATACGCCCAGGCACAGCCGAGGCAGATGTGCTGGGCGCATGTGGTGATCACCTTGACCAACTCATGGCTACCCACGCCAGCTCCGTCTATCGGCTGGTGAACCGCGACGGCGAGCAGGGGGACACCTCAGCGCTGCGGGAAGAGCACACCCATAACGGCCAAGAAGTGTTTGCGGTGATCAGCGGCCGTGCGCAACTGGGCTTGCGCTTGGGCGGGTGGGTGTATTCAGTGGTGTGCGAGAAAGGCGATCAGTTGACCATACCGGCGAACACGCGGCGCTGGGTGGGGTTGGGCGAAACCCCGTTTTGCCTTGCGTTCAGGCTCTATGCGAGCGAGCAGAGTGCAAATCCGTTATATACGGGCGATGACGCCGCATGGGCGTTTTTGGGAATCGACGAACTTTGATGGGCCTTGCTGGTCTGTTCGAGGGTGAATCCATCGGGAGTCACCCGCCAACAGGCCAGCTCAGGCAGGCGACCACTCAGCGGTAGGTCGGCAGGGCGAAGCGTTGTTGGCTTTGCAGCATGCTGATCACCGGCAGCTCACTGGCTTGCTCGGCCAGGTCGCGGCGGATGGCGCTGATGGCCCAGGACAGCTGCTCGGCGCTGTGCAGTTGCCCGTAGGTGAGCACACGGCGGGTTACCTTGCCGTCAGCGGCGCGCAGGGTCAGGAGAACACCGCCGTCCGGACGAGGCTGGGTAGCAACCTGGTAAGCCGAAAAGACCGAAACGAATTTTTCCTGGATAAGGTTCATGGCAACTCCTGACAGGTGTAGGGCAATCGTGGAGTTGTAGATTGCAGTGACCGTGCCAGCTTTTGGGTACTGCCAAAACTCTTGTAAATCAAGGACTTGCGGCTTACTTCAAGAAGGAGCTCCGTGCAAGCTGCAAGGTCGTGCAATTTGCACAGTGCATTTTGCACGGCGGGGCGCGTTGGGCTATCGCAGCGATAGATTCTGAACCTTTGACCCGCAACCGGGGCCTGACAAACACTTAGGCACCGATTATTGCCAGGAGGTTCCCCCATGCAGACCCAAGCCGCGCCCTCTCAAATGACCGCCGATGAAGCCGCCGCCTTTGCCGAACAAGTGTTCGACCGCGCCCGCCAGGGCGACGCCGAGATGCTCGAGCGCTTGCTCGCCAGCGGCCTGCCCGTGAACCTGCGCAACCAGAAGGGCGATACCCTGTTGATGCTGGCCAGCTACCACGGCCACCATGATGCGGTGCGTGTGCTGCTGGCCCACGGTGCCGATGCGCTGATCGCCAACGATAACGGCCAGCTGCCCATTGCCGGGGCCGCGTTCAAGGGCGACATGGCGATGATCCGCCTGCTGCTCGAGAACGGCGTACCGGTAGATGCAGCCGCGCAGGACGGGCGCACGGCGCTGATGCTGGCGGCCATGTTCAACCGCCTGGAGATCCTCGACTACCTGCTGGCCCAAGGCGCAGACCCGGCGCGCCAGGATGCACGGGGTGCCACTGCCCTTGTTGCGGCCCACACCATGGGCGCAGTAGACGCTGCGGCGCGCCTGCAAGCGCTGGCCGGCTAACCTCACGGGGGCATTTGCGGCTATCCTTGGCACCTTTTTACCCGCCGCAGGCCCCGTTCATGAAAACTCAGTTGCTCGAATTCATCAGCCTCATTGGCGCAGGCTGCATGCGTGAGGCCGATATCGAGCGCATTGCCGATGAGGCTGCCCAGGCCTACGCCGACCCGGCGGCATTTCTTGCCGCCAACCCCGACATCAACTATGACGACAGCTTCCCGATGCCCCTGGGCGAGTGGGTAGTGCTCGGCAGTTTGCCCGATACCGTGGTCTTCCAGGCCGACAGCTACCAGGAGCTGTTCGAGCACATCAGCGGCTCGTTTGACCAAAGCGTGCCGCTTACCCTCAAGCCCAAGCAACTGGCACGCACCGAGCCGCTGACCGCGCTCAACCGCATCCAGGTGCAGATGGGTGCCTTGAACAAGGAAGCAGGGGGTTACGTGCTGCTCAACTTCAGCCAATTGCTCGATGACGAACTGCAAATGGTGATAGTCGGCCAGCATGACCTGGCGCGGGTGACGGAACTGGGTGCGGCGCTGGGCATCAAGGTTGAACCTGCCCTGGAAGCGTTGAAGGTTGCCGTGCACGTCTAAGCGACGTGCACAGGCGCGGGGCTCAGCCCAGTGCGGTATCGAGGAACATCATCACTGCAAAGCCGCCCATCAGGCCCAGGGTTGCCGAGGTCTGGTGGCCATTGCGGTGGGTCTCCGGGATGACCTCGTGGCTGACCACAAAAATCATCGCCCCGGCTGCAAGCCCCATGCTGATAGGGTAGGCGACCGCGAATCCCGTGGATATGCCCAGGCCGATCACTGCACCCAAGGGCTCCATCAGCCCGGACCCTATCGCCACCAGGGCGGCCTTCAGGTTCGAAAGCCCGGTAGCGCGCAAAGCCAGTGCAACCGCCAGCCCTTCAGGGATGTCCTGGATGGCGATGGCGGTGGTCAGCGGCAGGCCGATGTTCATGTCGCCATTGGTGAAGCTGACACCTATCGCCATGCCTTCGGGCAGGTTGTGCAGGGTGATCGCCAGCACGAACAGCCACACCCGGCTGAACCGCTCGGTTTCCGGGCCGGCCACGCCCACCCGCTCATGCTCGTGGGGGGTGAAGCGGTCCAGCCCGAGCATCAGCAAAACCCCCAGGCCCATCCCGACCACCACCACGAACGCCGCAGCAGGGCCGCTGCCGGTGATATCCCGCGCGGCATCCAGGCCCGGCAGAATCAGCGAGAACGAACTGGCCGCCAGCATCATGCCTGCTGCGAAACCCAGCATCACATCCTGGCTGCGCGTGCTCACGTCACGCAGCACCACCGCCAATACTGCACCCAGTGCCGTGGCACCGAACCCTGCCAGGCCACCTACCGCCGCCAGGTGCAGGTGCTGCGAATGGTCGCCGTGCACGGCATTCCACAGGCTGGCGCCCAGCAGCACGAGCACCGCCAGCAAGCTGAGAACAAGGCCGGCGCCTACCCATGGGTTGTTGGCGATGTGTTGCCGCCAGGCGCTCAGCGGGGAAGCGGCGGCGCTGTGACTGTGTACAGGGGGCATGCAAACCTCGGGTTCAAAAGACAAGGCAGTCTAAGCAGTGACCCGAGCCTGGCGCCAAGGATTCCGCTCTATCGACGTAATAGCTGGCTATGCTATGCAGCATCAACCCCCTGAACTGGAGTACATGGCATGGGATCGACGTTCAACAGCCTGGTAGGCCTGATCATTCTGGCGCTGGACATCTGGGCCATTCTCAACGTGATCAAGAGCGGCAACGAGGTGGGCAGCAAGGTGCTGTGGATACTGCTGATCGCGCTGCTACCCGTGGTTGGCCTGGTGATATGGGCCATCGCCGGCCCACGCGGCAACGTGCGTATCTGAACGTTGGCGGCCGGGCACCCGGCCGCAGTGCCGCCAATGGCCAATCGGGCCGTGACAAAATTTTCACAATGATTTAAACAGAATCCGCTCCCGCACAATGCTGCGACGGCTCTCGGCCGTCGCGCTCTTCGCAAACCGCAATTCTAGGACCTTCCCGTTCATGGCCAACCCGGACGCCTTGAAGCAATGGGGCGCGCGAGCGTCGTTCTCGCCCACCCTCAAATCCCACCTGGCCTACACGCTGTTGAGCGCGCTGGTCATCATGCTGATGCTCAGCCTCGTGCGCCTTGCGCTGCTGGTCTACAACAGCGACATGGTCGGCGACACGCCTGCTGCAACCGTTGCCGAGGGCTTCCTCAACGGGTTGCGCTTCGACCTGCGGGTGGTGGTGTATATCAGCGTGCCGCTGCTGCTGGCGTTGCTCAGCCCGTGGGCCATGGCGCGGCGCGGGGTGTTCCGCTTCTGGCTCACCCTTACATCCAGCGTGGTGATGTTCCTCGGCCTGATGGAGCTGGACTTCTATCGCGAGTTCCACCAGCGCCTGAACGGCCTGGTGTTCCAGTACATCAAGGAAGACCCCAAGACCGTCATGAGCATGCTCTGGTACGGTTTCCCGGTGGTGCGCTACCTGCTGGCCTGGGCATTCGGCACCTGGCTGCTCAGCTTGTTGTTCAAGGGTGTCGACCGCGCTACCCGTGGTGATGGCGTGCAGCGTGTCGCCCCTTGGTACAACCGGCTGGCGGTGTTCATGGTGATCTTGCTGGTGGCCGTGGTCGCCGCCCGTGGCACCTTGCGCCAGGGCCCACCGATGCGATGGGGGGATGCGTTCACCACCGACTCCAACTTCGTCAACCAGCTGGGCCTGAACGGTACCCTGACGCTGATCGATGCGGCCAAGAGCCGTTTCGGTGAAGACCGCGCCAACATCTGGAAGCCGGTGCTGGAGCAGGGCGTGGCCACCCAGACCGTGCGCCAGCAACTGCTGACGCCCAACGACACCCTGGTGGATGCCGACGAAGCCGCCGTGCGCCGTGACTTCCTGCCCCCTGCCGCAAACACGCTGCCGATCAAGAACGTGGTGGTGATCCTGATGGAAAGCTTTGCCGGCCACTCGGTGGGCGCGCTGGGCAGCCCCAACAACATCACCCCGTACTTCGACAAGCTGGCCAAGGAAGGGCTGTTGTTCGACCGATTCTTCTCCAATGGCACCCATACCCACCAGGGCATGTTCGCCACCATGGCGTGCTTCCCCAACCTGCCGGGCTTCGAGTACCTGATGCAAACCCCGGAAGGGGGCCACAAGCTGTCTGGCCTGCCGGCGCTGCTCAGTGCCCGGGATTACGACGACGTCTACGTGTACAACGGTGACTTTGCCTGGGACAACCAGTCCGGGTTCTTCGGTAACCAGGGCATGACCACGTTCATTGGCCGCAACGACTTCGTCAACCCGGTGTTCTCCGACCCCACCTGGGGCGTGTCCGACCAGGACATGTTCGACCGTGGCAACCAGGAGCTGGCCAAGCATGACGGCAAGAAGCCGATCTACGCCTTGCTGCAGACCCTGTCCAATCACACCCCGTACGCCTTGCCCGCCAACCTGCCGGTGGAGAAAGTCACCGGCCAGGGCACCCTGGACGAGCACCTCACCGCCATGCGCTACTCGGACTGGGCGCTGGGCCAGTTCTTCGAGAAGGCCCGCAAGGAGCCTTACTTCAAGGACACCCTGTTCGTGATCGTTGGCGACCACGGCTTCGGTAACCACCAGCAGGTCACCGAGCTGGACCTGGGCCGCTTCAACGTGCCGCTGCTGCTCATTGCACCAGGCATCCAGGAGAAGTTCGGTGCGGTCAACCACACCGTCGGCACCCAGGTGGACATCGTGCCCACCATCATGGGCCGCCTGGGTGGCGAAACCCGTCACCAGTGCTGGGGCCGTGACCTGCTCAACCTGCCTGCAGGCGATCAGGGCGTGGGCATGATCAAGCCGTCTGGTAGCGAGCAGATCGTCGGCCTGGTGCAGGGCGACCGCGTGCTGATCGAGTCCAAGGACATGAACCCGCGGCTGTATCGCTACCAGCTGGGCCGTGAATTCAAGGCCGAGCTGATCGAAAGCCCGGACCAGCCGCAGATGCTCAAGCAGCTGGAAGCCTTCATTCAGACCGCCACCAAGAGCCTGCTGGACAACACCGCAGGGGTCGTGCACGGCACGCCCAAGTAGCGCCCTAACAGGCAGCGGGCTGCCCCTCAGGCAGCCCGCAACTTTCTGAACATTCTCCCAGGCCCAAGGTCAGTAATTCAGGCATCGCAAACCAGATGTCGTTTGATTGAGAGGGCTCGTTCGATGAAAGAGTGGGAAGTCATCTTTGCCGACCAGAAAGGCGCACCGTCTTCGATCGTGCTGCAGGCCGAACATTGCCCCAGCGAGGAAGACGCCGCACGTGCGATACGCACGCAGTTGTTCCCGGTCATGGATGAGCTGGACCTCAACGATTTTCAGGACCGGGCCATTTCCCCCACGGCACGCTGGCTCAAGGAGCACAGCGGCGTCACCATCACCAGTATCCACGAAGCGCCCTGAACCACAGGTTTGCGTGGTGTCTGCAAGGGCACTACGCTGCTGGAAGGTGCCTGCCGTTCTGCGGGCAGGCACCTCTTCAACTCGCGTCTTGCAACAGCTCGAACTGCCAGGCCATTACCGGCAGGTGCGTAGTGCACGGAAAGTCTATCCATCGCGTTACTCAGGAGGACGATTCATGAGCAGCCAAAACGACGACATCAGCATCAACGTCCTGCGTCAGATGAAGGCAGGCGGTTTCGACTTCACTCAAATTCACCCCATCGAGTTCTATGCCGTGTTCCCGGACGAGGCTGCGGCGCGGCGTGCAGCCACGCAGTTCCGGGGCGAGTCGCTCAATGCCCAAGTCACCGAGCTGGGCGATGGGGGGTGGCACCTGGAGCTGAGCAAGGTCATGTACGCCACCCACGGCGGCATCGGCGATTTCGAGGAAACCTTCGAACAGCTGGTGACACCCTATGGGGGTGAAGTGGAAGGGTGGGGCGTCAAACAGGAGCGGCTTACCGCTTGATCCATGGCGTTCAGGGTCGCCGCGCGGCCCTGGGTTTCACGGCCTGCGCCCAGCCATATGGGCCAGGTAGGCCAACAGTTCATCCAGGTCATGTTCACTCAGCACATCAACTGTGAACCCCGGCATCTTGGCCTGGGGCCAATGCCGCACGCTTTGCGGGTTGCGAATCAGCATGCGCAGGTAGGCAGGCTGGAAGTATTCCGTAGGGTTGTGCGGGATGTTCAGGTCTGGCCCCACTTGCCCATCACCGGCGCCGTTGAGGGTATGACACACCAGGCAGTTTTGTTGAAACAGGGCAAACCCCCGCTTTTCGGGGCTTTGCGCAGGCAGTTGCGGGTCGGGGAGCAGCGCTGGGAAGCGCGTTTGCACGGGCGCAAGCTTGCGCAGCGTCGCGATCTGGAATGGCCATTGCTCTGGCCGTATGCCACTTGCCTGTGGGTGGGTCCAGACCAGGTAAAACGGCCCGGCACTGCCCTTGCCCTTGCCCAGGGCCGGCCAGGGGTGGGCCGGGTCTTCCACTGCCAACCACGCCCTGGCCGGGCCCTGTTGCAGCAAGGGTGCGGCCGGCATTTCTGCCGCGAAGCCATCGTTTGCAACGGCCTGCAGATGATCATCAGGGCCAATGCCCTCCAGCAATGCGCTCAGGGGCACTGCCCGGTAGTGCATAGGCCGCTTGTACGAGACATCGTGGTCGACCGCAATGGCCTGCGCCTGTGGGTGAGCCAGCAGCGCTTCGCTGCTCCATTGGCGTTCACCGGTGCCTAATTCGAGGTGCAGCTGTGCAGCCCAGACGGGCAGGCCTGCAACCAGTGCAAGCAGCATGAGGCAGTAACGCATGGAAAGCTCCGACCAGTGAGGCCGGCAGGTTACCTGTGCGTCGCCCGTTGGCGCCAGCGCTGCGCTCAACCGAACAAACGTGTGAGGTTCGGCAAGATCAGCAGCAAGGTGGTGGCGAAGAGTATGAGCCCGGCCTGGCGAACTTTTGAATGTCTGAACATGGCTGACCCCCTTCTTGTTGTTATTCCTGAATACCCGTTGGCTTCCTTGTCGCGCTTCGGGTCGATCACAGTGGCACCGTGTTGCGGGGTGACTGCTTGCCTCGTGTTACGTGATATACAACCAACAGTAGGGCCTGCGTTATCCATGATTGAGAACCCTTTGTTCTAAGTGGATGCCTGCTGATTATTTCTGGCTATGTAGAGGGCGCTGTGCTCCGTGCCATGCTCTGGCTAGACGCTTGCGCGACGCTGCTGCCGGCGACTAGCGATTGTGACCGTTCGTCAGTGCAGCCTACTTGCTTGTACGTGCCTTTCGCGTCACGCTCTACACCTGACCCCCACCCATGTCGTTCAGGACTAACCCTATGTCGTTACGCATCTGCATCCTTGAAACCGATGTTCTGCGACCGGAGCTGACCGCCCAGTACCAGGGCTACGGCAGGATGTTCGAGCAGCTCTTTTCGCGTCAGCCCATCGCGGCACAATTTAGCGTGTACAACGTGATGAACGGCGATTACCCCGCCGACGACGAAGTCTTCGACGCCTACCTTGTGACGGGCAGCAAAGCGGATTCGTTCGGTTCCGATCCCTGGATCCAAACTCTCAAGGCTTACCTGCTGAAGCTGTACGCGCGCGGTGAAAAGTTGCTAGGTGTGTGTTTTGGCCATCAACTGCTGGCCTTGACCCTGGGTGGTAAGGCCGAGCGGGCGGAGCAGGGCTGGGGTGTGGGTACCCACCGGTACTCGCTGGCGACCCAGCAGCCATGGATGATCCCGCAGGTGCCAGAACTCACCCTGCTCATCAGCCACCAGGACCAGGTGACCGAACTGCCGGAAGGCGCGGCGGTGATCGCATCCAGCGACTTCTGCCCCAATGCGGCTTACCACATCGGCGACCAGGTGCTGTGCTTCCAGGGCCACCCAGAGTTCGTCAACGACTATTCACGGGCGTTGCTCAATGCGCGGCAGGAACACCTGGGCGATGAAGTGTATCAACGCGCAATCGCCAGCCTGGCCACCGAGCACCAGGGCGACCTGGTGGGTGAGTGGATGTTGCGGTTTATCCAGCAGCCTGTCGGTAAACACGACGCCGCGTAAGGCGCAGGGCCGCGCTGCGGCCCTGACCACCTCAAAGCCAGCCGGAGCGCTTGAAGCTGGCGTACAACCCTACGCAACCCAGGCCGATCACCCCCAGCACGGTGAAGTAGCCATAGTGCCAGTTCAGCTCTGGCATATTCTGGAAGTTCATCCCGTAGATGCCCGCGATGGCCGTAGGGAAGGCCAAAATGGCCGCCCAGGCGGCGAACTTGCGTTGCACGATGCTCTGGCGTGACGACTCCAGCAGCATGCCGATCTCGATGGTCTGGCTGGCGATGTCGCGGATACTCGACAAGTCTTCCATCTGCCGCGTCACGTGAATTTGCACGTCGCGAAAGTACGGGCGCATGTTCTTGTCGATGAAGGGGAAACTCAGCCGTTGGAGTTCCTCGCTTATTTCCACCATCGGCGCCACATAGCGGCGCAGGCGCAGGATATCCCGGCGCAGGCTGTGCAGGCGGCGTATGTCGTTTTCCTGCAGCGAGCCGCCCAGCACGCTTTGCTCAAGGGTTTCGATCTCGGCGTGGATGGCTTCGCTCACCGGCTGGTAGTTCTCGGTCACGAAATCCAGCAGCGCATACAGCACAAAGTCTTCGCCGTGTTCCAGCAGCAGCGGCCTGGCCTCGCAGCGCTGGCGCACCAGGGCATAGGATTTCGAATGGCCGTTGCGGCAGGTGATGATGTAGCCGTTGCCGGCAAAAATATGGGTTTCGATGAATTCCAGCCGCCCCTGGTGGCGTACCGGCGAGTAGGTGACGATGAACAGTGCATCGCCAAAGGTTTCCAGCTTGGGCCGGCTGTGCTTTTCCAGGGCATCTTCGATGGCCAGTTCGTGCAGGTTGAACTGGCGTTGCAGGTTGGCCAGTTCTTCGGCGTTGGGTTCCTCCAGGCCAATCCACACGAAATGGCCCGGCTTGCGGGCCCATTCGCTGCCTTCATCGATGCTGATGTTGGTGACCTTTCTGCCGGCGGTGTACACCGCCGATGCCACGACTCGCCCCATGGTTGCCCGCTTATTCCGGTTGAACACGGGCTACAGCTTGGTCCTTCCCCGCCCAGAGAGCAACCGGGCTCAGGCCTGTTCGGCTTCCATGTGGTCGATGCATTGCTGCATCTGCGCACGGCATTGCTCGATGAGTGCGGGGAGGTCCTGCTGGGTCATGCCCGCGGTGGCGATGGGGGGCAGTGAGCGCACGCTGACCGTGCGCGGGTGCCAGCTGTTGAGGTCAAGGCGCCGGGCGTAGCGGCTCACGCACACCGGCACGATCGGCACGCCTGCCGCAATCGCCATGTGGAACGCGCCTTTCTTGAAGGCCAGCAACGTGTCGCCGGGGTTGCGCGTGCCTTCAGGGAATATCCAGATGGACGTGCCGTTCTGCAGTACGCGGGTGGTCTTTTGCAGGGCCTTGCGCGCCTGGTACGCGTTTTTGCGGTCGACCAGCACGTTGCCGCCCAGCCAGAACAACTGGCCGAACAACGGGATCCAGCCCAGGCTTTTCTTGCCGATGGCAACGGTACGCTGCGGTACCACCTGGCCCAGTACAAAAAGGTCGAAGTTGGATTGGTGGTTGGCGACGATGACGCAGCCAGGCGGCTGGTCCCACAGCGGGCCCACCTCCGCCTTGACCTTGACGCGCATCAGCCAAGTGGCTGGCACGCTGTAAAGGCGTGCGAACACCCGGCTGTTGGCGGGGTTGAACGGGCGGCACAAGCCAATGACCAGGCCGATGGCACCCACGGCCAGAAAGTGCAGGCCCAATAGGAACATGCGAACACAGTAGAGCATGGTACGACTCACACCAGACAGTCGCCCGTCAGTGTACGGCTGTGCACTGGCTGGGGCAAACAGAGGCGGTCAGCCCATGTGATGCTGGTCCAGCTCGATAGCCTTCTCCAGCGCATCCAGCAGCCCTTTGCGTACCTTGAGCTTGGTGTTCTTGTGGGCCAGCATGTTCAGCTTCTTGAGTTCGCGTGCAGCGGCCAGGGCGGCGTCGTGCAGTTGTTCGGCCGGCACCACCTTGTCGAGGAAGCCGGCATCCACCGCGCCCTGTGGGTCGAACACTTCGGCGTTGATCACCGAACGGTGGAAGGCCGAGCGGCGCAGGCGGTCCCGGGCCAGTTCGATGCCCGCATGGTGCATGGTCATGCCGATCTGCACTTCGTTCAGGCAGACCTTGTACGGGCCTTCGACGCCGATGCGGTAGTCGGCCGACAGCAGCAGGAAGGCGCCTTTGGCCACGGCATTGCCCGGGCACGCCACCACGACGGGGAAGGGGTGCGACAGCAGGCGGTGGGAGAGGGTGGAACCGGCAGTGACCAGGCTGATGGCTTCTTTGGGGCCGCTGGTCATCACCTTGAGGTCGTACCCGCCAGACAGAATGCCGGGCTGGCCGGTGATGATCACTACGGCGCGTGCCTCGGTGGCACGGTCCAGGGCCTCGTTGAAGGCGGCGATCACCTGCGGTGAGATGGCGTTGACCTTGCCGTTGTTCAGGGTCAGGGTGACGATGCCGTCTTCGGCGTGGTAGGTAATCAGCTCGCTCATGGCGCAGTCCTGTTATTGGCGTGGCGATGACGTTACCCAGCGCCGAAGGCCAGGTAAAGCAGCAAGGCTGACTGGCCAGTCAGCCCTTGCCGGGCTTCTGATGCAAATACATGAAAAATTTGAAAAAAATGCTTGCCAAAGAAAAGACCTTCCACTAAATTAGCGCGCCTCGACAGGCTGAAAGGCTTGAAGGGAAAACGGTGAAGTGTCCGAGTGGTCGAAGGAGCACGCCTGGAAAGTGTGTATACGAGAAATCGTATCAAGGGTTCAAATCCCTTCTTCACCGCCACATTCTACGAAGAGCCCCCGCGCTGAAAAGCCCGGGGGCTTTTTGTTATTGGCTGTTTTGTGAGGGCTGGAGGAGGGCGGTGAAACCCGCCCCAATCCTGTAGGAGGCGGTTTACCGGCGAACACCGGCGCAGCCGGTGCCATCCCCACTCACCCAGTGCCTTAGTATCAAAAGCTAACCGTTGCCGCCAGCCGGGCGGTGCGCGGCGCACCCTGGAACAGGTAATTGTCCCCCAGGTAATCCCCCACATCGCGCCAGTAACGCTTGTCGAACAGGTTATCCACCGTCAGCCGCAGCACCGTGTCATACCCACCCACCTGTGTGCGGTAGCGGCCGCCGAGGTCGAATACGGCATACCCGCCCACCTTCACGTCGCCGTTTTTGCTTGCCGCCTTACTGGCGCTGTAGCGCCCGCCGCCCAGCAGCGCCAGCCCCGGCACCGGCAGGCTGTACTCCCCATACACGGCCGCCCGGAACCTGGGTACGTTGATCGCCTGGTGGCCTTCATAGGCCTCAGTGCCGCTGCCCTGCACCCGCGCGCGAATGGCGGCTGCGCTGGCCTGCACCTGCAGGTTGGACGTAAGCCAGCCAGTGGCCCCCAGCTCCAGCCCGGTGTTCTTCTGCTGGCCTTGCTGCACGTAGGTGAAGCTGCCGCCGCCGTCGGGCCTTGCGTACTGGTAGGCCTGGCGTATCTGGAACAAGGCAGCGCTCAGGCTCAGGCCTTGCCAGTCGTGCTTCACGCCCACCTCCAGCTGGCGCGACAGGGTTGGGGCAAGTATCTCGGCAGCATTGCTGGCAAACCACGGCGCTGTGCCGCCGGCAGAAAGGCCCTTGGCATAGCTGGCGTACAGGGTGGTGTCCGGCTGCGGTTTGTAGATAAGCGCCGCATTGGGCAGCAACTGGTACTGCTGGGTGTGACGCCCGGCAACACCGTCCTGGTCCCAGGTTCGTTCGTCCAGGCGTACTTCGCGGGCGCCCAGCACGGTTTGCCAGGCCTCACTGAAATGGATGCGGTCGGTGACGAACAGCCCGTACTGGCGGCTGTCCAGGCGCCGCTTGCTGGCGCCCACCGGGTTGCTCGATGGCGCCAGGGCCGGGGCACCGGTGGCGATGTTGCCGGTACCCAGCCACGCGTTGTAATAGGGCCGCTGGTCCTGGGTACGGCGCTGGGCGCTGGTGCCGAGGGTCAGCTCGTGGCCCACGCCCAGCGCATCGAAGTGCCCATCCAGGGTGGCCTGCACTTCATCGATACGGCGCGTGTCATCGGGGCTGCGGAAGTCGTAGATGTCGTAGTCGCCGGTGCCGGAGAAGAACGCACCTTCGCTCGACCCCCAGGCAAAGGCACTGTAGTCGTCGATGACCGCTTTGCTGCGGGACCCGCTGAGCGTGGCGGCCCATGCGTCGCTGAAGCGGTACTCAAAGCGCCCGCCCAGGTTCAGGGAGTCGTTCTGTACCGGTTTGGCCCAGCCCTGATAGGCCAGGCGGTCATGGGGGTCTATGCCATGGGGCACTTCGCGGCCACCCAGTAGCTGATAGCCCGGCACCGAGCGTTGTTCGCGGTGCTGGTATTCCGCATCGAGCTGCAAGGTGGCAGCAGGGCTGAGCTGCCAGTCGAACGCCAGCGAGGCAAAGTCCCGCTTGCCATCGGCGTGCTCCACATACGAGCCGATGGTCTCGTGCGCCAGGTTGGCACGCAGGCCGAACTGCCGCTCGCTGCCGAACCAGCCGCCAAGGTCGGTGGCCAGGTAGCGCCCACCCTGGTCGGTGCCGGCCAGCGTGACGCTGCGCACCGCTTCGGGCCGCTTGGTCACATAATTGATCAGGCCTCCGGGTGCGGACACACCGCTCTGCAAGCCAGACAACCCTTTCAATAGCTCTACCTGCTGCTTGTTTTCCAGCGCCACATTCTGCTCGCCGACCACGGTCTGGCCGTTGACGCGGTAGCTGCTGGCAGCATTGAGCTCAAAGCCTCGCACATTGAAGTTCTCGTAGTAGCCCACCGGCGCATAGCTCTCGCCCACTGCGGCGTCACCCTGCAGCACTTCGCTGAGCAGGCGCATCTGGCGGTCTTCCAGCATTTGTTGGCTGAATACGCTGATCGAAGCGGGGGTATCCAGCGTCGGGCCCGGCTGGAAGCCGCCGACCGCGGCCTGGGTTGCCTGGTAGCTGCCTGCGGCATACGTATCGGACACCTGCACCGGCGCCAGCTCCAGGCTGCCCTGGCCAAGGGCGTTGGGGCACTGCAAGGCCAGGCCCAGGCTGAGCAGGCTGAAGGGCAGGCGAGGGTTGCACGCAGGCATGTCGAGGTTCCTGAAGGCCAAGAAAAAGGCGGCATCTTAGCAGCCGCCTTCGGCCCGAAGCGATCAGTGCGCGCCGTTGGGGTCAGGCCATGGCTGGCGTTGCGCGGCGGGCCAGGCCCCACACCAGCAGCGCCAAGGTGCCAATCGCCAGCCCTGCCACCACGATGCCCGGCCAGCCATGGTGCTGGAACAGCTGCGTACCCAGCAGCGAGCCCAAGGCGCCGCCAATGAAGTAGCAGGTGATATACCCCGCGTTAAGCCGCGTACGGGCCTCGGGCCGCAGGGCGATAACGGCATTCTGGTTGCTGACGTGCACCAGTTGCACCGCCAGGTCCAGCATCAGCACCCCCAGCAGCAACGCCACCAGCGACTGCTGGGCGAACCCCAGTGGTACCCAGGACAGCAACAGCACCACCAGGCCTACGGTGGTGCCCAGCGCCCCTTTGCCATGGTCTGCCAGGCGGCCCGCCCAGTTGGCCGACAACGCGCCCGCGGCCCCCGCCAGCCCGAACAGGCCGATCACCGCGTCGGAGTAATGGTAGGGCTCGCTGGCCAGCAGGAACGCCAGCGGCGTCCAGAACAGCGCAAACAGGCTGAATGCCAGCAACCCCAGCAGCGAACGCAGGCGCAGCACTGGCTCTTGGGCAAACAGCCGAAACACCGAGCCGATAAGCGCCGGGTACTTCAGCCCGGCATGGCTGTGGTGCTGTGGCAGGTTGCGGTGCAGGGCCAGTGCAGTAATAGCCATCAGCACGGCGGCCAGCACATAGATGCTGCGCCAGCCACCCAGCTCGGCCATGAAGCCGGCTGCGGTGCGTGCCAGCAGGATGCCCAGCAACAGGCCGCTCATCAGCGTCCCGACCGCGCGCCCCCTGAGGTTGGGCGCGCTGAGGGACGCGGCCATGGGCACCAGAATTTGCGCCACCACCGAGAACAGCCCGGTAAGCGTGGTACCCAGAATCAGCCAGGGCAGGCTCGGGGCGCACGCACTGATGATCAGCCCAAGGGTGGCGATGGCGGTCATCACGGTAATCAGGCGGCGCTGCTCGAACAGGTCGCCCAAGGGCGCCAACAACAGCAGGCCGGCGCCGTAGCTCAGCTGCGCGGCGATGACGATGCTGCCGGCAGCCGCGGTGCTCAGGCCGAACTGTTCGGCAATGCTGTGCAGCAACGGCTGGGCGTAGTAGTTGCTGGCCACGGCCAGGCCGGTGGCGGTGGCCATCAGCAGGATTAGGGCGCGGCTGAGCGTGGGGTTGGTCATACGGGTCTCTTGGCGGGCAGTGTAAACAAAGGTGGCTATGGGCAGGCGTCGTAGCTCAGGTGGCGGCGACGATCACCAGGGTGTGTGCGGCAAGCGTCACTTCATCGTCAACGCGTTTGCCGATCAGTTGCTGGCCCAGCGGCGAGCGAGGGGTGATCACGGTGGTTGCCTGGGTGCCGTCGGCAATCTTCAAACCAGCGGCTGCGGGGCCCAGAAACAGCTGCTGCCGGGCTCCCTTTTCATCCTCCAGGGTGATCAGGTTGCTTACCTGAACGCCACGTTGCGGGTCGTAGTCGCGCAGCAGCAGTTGTTGGTAGCCGAGCAGCGCCTGGCGGATCTCGGCGCTGCGGCGCGCTTGGCCGGTAGCCAGGTATGAAGCTTCCAGGCCCAGTGTGTCGTACTTGTTCTCGGCAACGTTTTCTTCGGCTGTTGCCGTTTCGTAGGCGGTTTGCGCGGCGCGGGTCAGCACGTCCAGGTCACGCTCGAGGGTGGCGACGATCTGTGCCAGTAAAAGCGGCTTGTTCATGATCAGTAGCAGAACTCCAGCACGTTGGCCTGGCTTTTGTCGGTGGGCGCCGTGCGGTTCTGTTGCAGCCAGAACTGGCACTTGGGGCTGTCGAGGTTGCGCGGGTCGCCCTGGGCGGCTTCTGCCGCCTGTTTCTGCAACCCCTTTTTATATTGCTCGAACATGCGCGCTTGGGAATCGTCGGCAGCCGCTGACGGGGGCGCTGTATGCGGGGCGCTGGTATTGGCGGCCTCGTCCAATGGCCGTGGTGGCTCTGGCCATAGGAACGATGCAGCCCAGATGCTTAATGCAATGGCGCCAGCGCCAAGCCACAGGCCTACCGCGACGCTGAGTATCAAAGGCAGAGGCCTGAGGGTAATCCTCAATTCGCGTGGGCGGGGCATGGCAGTCTCCTGTGCATCAGAATGGGCGCATTGTCGCATGGGCAGGGTAATAATCCGCGACGGTGCTTTCGCTGGCCTTAGTTTATGCGCAGAATTCGCGCTTTGGGCATGGGCGAGGGCGGGGCACGTGAAAGCCACCTGGGATATCTTCTGCACGGTCGTCGACAACTATGGCGATATCGGCGTCACCTGGCGCCTGGCTCGCCAGTTGGTTGCCGAGCATGGGGTGGCCGTGCGCCTGTGGGTGGATGACCTGCGGGCATTCGTGCCGTTGTGCCCCGGGGCCGACCTGGGCGCAGCCCGGCAAATGCAACAGGGGGTCGAGGTGCTTCACTGGCCGGCCGAGTGGGCGCCCGCGGGTACGGCAGACGTGGTGATTGCCGCGTTCGGTTGCCGCTTGCCTGACGCCTATGTCGAAGCCTTGTGCAGCCGCCCGGCCCCAGCCTTGTGGCTGAACCTGGAATACCTCAGCGCCGAAGAATGGGTCGAGGGCTGCCATGGCTTGCCGTCACCCAAACCCAATGGGTTGCGCACCGTGTTTTTCTTCCCCGGGTTTACCGAGCGTACGGGCGGCCTGCTGCGTGAGGCCGGTTTGCTGGCCCGCCGCGAGGCGTTCGAGGCCGACCCTGCCCAGCGCGCCGGGCACCTTGCCAGGCTTGGGGTGCAGCCCCAGGCCGGCGCCGCACTGATTTCGCTGTTCGCCTACGAAAACCCGCAGTTGGGCGGCTGGCTGGACGCCCTGGCCAACGCGGCCAACCCCAGCCACATGCTGGTGCCCCAGGGCCGCATCGTGCCTGACCTTTGCGCCTGGCTGAATGAGCCTGAACTGGTGGCAGGCGCCATTCACCAGCGTGGCACGTTGACCGTGCAAGTGTTGCCTTTCGTCAGCCAGGACGATTACGACCGCTTGCTGTGGTGCTGCGATTTCAACGCCGTGCGCGGCGAAGATTCGTTCGTGCGCGCACAGTGGGCCGGGCGGCCCATGCTGTGGCACATCTACGTGCAGGAAGAGAACGCCCACTGGGAAAAACTCGAGGCGTTCCTGGCGATTTACCGCAAAGGCCTGTCGGAGCCTGCCGCGCACGCGCTGCTGACCCTGTGGCGTGCCTGGAACATGCATCAGGACATGGACGCCGCCTGGCGCGGGTTCATGGTGCACTGGCCGGAACTGCAGGCCCACGCCCGCCAATGGTGTGCAAAACAGGCCGCCCAGCCGGACCTTGCCATGACGCTGGTACAGTTTTACCGAAATTGGCTATGATATGCGGCCTCGATTTTTATAAATCCATCCAGATTCGGATACTGCGTAATGAAAACTGGTAAAGAACTGAAGCCCGGCACCGTACTGCGGATCGATAACGACCCGTGGCTGGTACAAAAAGCCGAATTCACCAAGTCGGGTCGCAACAGCGCGATCATGAAGACCAAGCTGAAGAACCTGCTGACCGGCTACAAGACCGAAACCGTGTACGGTGCGGACGACAAGCTGGACGACGTGATCCTGGATCGCAAAGAAGCGACCCTGTCGTTCATCAGCGGTGACTCGTACACCTTCATGGACACCACCGACTACACCATGTACGAGCTGAACGCCGAGGACATCGAAGCCGTTCTGCCGTTCATCGAAGAAGGCATGGAAGACGTCTGCGAAGCCGTGTTCTTCGAAGGCCGCCTGGTATCGGTTGAACTGCCGACCACCATCAGCCGCCAAGTGGTCTACACCGAGAACGCTGCACGTGGCGACACCTCGGGCAAGGTCATGAAGCCTGCCAAGCTGAAGAACGGTACCGAACTGCAGGTTGCCGACTTCATCAACATCGACGAGTGGATCGACATCGACACTCGCGAAGGTGGCGTGTACAAAGGCCGTTCCAAGAAGTAAGCCTTCTTGCGTAACGCAAAAAACCCGGCGCTTGCCGGGTTTTTTTTGCACAACTGAAAGCTCTGCTCGCTACAGGCTCTTGTGCAGCCGATCGCGCAACGCCAGCAAGTCTTGCTGCAATTTCTGCAACCCTTCGGGTGTGCGCCCGCTGGCTTCGAGGATGCGTTGCGGCACCTCCTTGGCCTGTTCCTGCAACGCACGCCCTTTGTCGGTCAGCTGCACCATCACAACCCGCTCATCCTCCCGGCTGCGGGTGCGCTTGAGCAGGCCTTCGCTTTCCAGGCGTTTGAGTAAAGGGGTGAGTGAGCCCGGGTCTGTCAGCAGGTGCTGGCTGATCTCTCCCACCGTCAGCCCATCATGTTCCCACAGCACCAGCATGGCCAGGTATTGGGGGTAGGTGAGGTTGAGGGCTTGGAGCAGCGGCTTGTAGACCTTCGTCATCAGCAACGAGGTGGAGTGCAGGGCGAAGCAGACCTGGTTGTCCAGGAGCAGCTCGGCGCCAGTGGCTTTGGTGTCGGCGTTCATGCAGGTCCTTGAATTCGTCGAATAAGAATCTCGCACGCTGATGGTTGGTGCGCTCACTACCAGCGTCATTCACTGCGCAGCGCCCGCGGCCCGGCTGGGACGAGGGTCAAGCGGCTCTTGAAGAATTCGAGCAGCAATACGCCAGCAGAGTTCGTTTCAAATTCACGACACTGCGTATTTGCGTTCCCCTGCCGCCTTGCAGTCGCTAGCATGGCCGCCTTGATAGCGTGTTGAAGCGGAGCCGGGATGATCGAGTGGGTGTTGTATGCGGTGCTGGGCGCAGGCCTGGGCACAGTGGGTGGGCTGTTCGGGATTGGCGGTGGGTTGATCGCTATTCCGGCGCTTGGCGTGCTGTTTGGCCTGGACCAGCAATTGGCCCAAGGCACAGCGCTGGTGATGGTGGTGCCAAACGTGCTGCTGGCGCTGTGGCGCTACCACCAGCGCAACCGTATTGAACTGCGCCATGCCTTGCCGCTGTCGTTGTGCAGCTTCGTATTTGCCTGGCTAGGGTCCATCTGGGCGGTTGGGCTGGATGCTCACTCGATGCGGCTGGGCTTCGTCGGCTTTCTCATCGCGCTGGCGCTCTGGAATATCGCACGCCTGTTCATGAAGGTGGCGCCAGCCAGCGCCGAAATGCGCCACCCTTGGCCCTGGCTGGGTGTGCTGGGCAGTTTTGCCGGGACCATGGGCGGGCTGTTCGGCGTCGGCGGCGCGGTAGTGGCTACGCCAGTGCTCACCAGCGTGTTCGGCACTACCCAGGTGGTGGCACAGGGGCTATCACTGGCGCTGGCGGCGCCCAGTACCTTGGTCACACTGGTGACCTACGGCGTGCACCACAGTGTGGACTGGGCAGTGGGCATACCGTTGGCGGTGGGCGGATTGCTCAGCATCAGCTGGGGCGTAAAACTGGCCCACGCATTACCCGAAAAAGTGCTGCGTGGCATGTTCTGCGTGTTCCTGGTGGTGTGCGCCATCATGCTGGGCTTCGAGCTGTAGTCCGTGGCGGCTACTTGAAGCCTTCGATGATGTAGTCGGCCATGCAGTCGGTAATGGGCGATGCAACGCTTGGGCTGCGCACCAGCATCACGTTGGCCAGGGGCAGCTGCGGCAACCCCTCGTTTTCGCCAAGGATGCGCATGTTGCCGCCGATCAGGCTCTGCAGTTGGGCAGTCACCGCCAGGCCAGCGGTCACCACGGCGAAGATCGCCGACAGGCTGGGGCTGGTGTAGGCAACCCGGTAGTCGATGCCCTGTGCCTCCAGGGCGTTGCAGGTCCAGGCGCGGCAGAAGCATTCGGTGTTGAACAATGCCAGGGGCATGGGCCGCTGCTCCTGGGGGCAGAAGCCTTCGGCCGCGGCCCACACCAGCCGCTCTTGGCGCAACAGCTGGCCCACTTCGTTACCGGGCTCGCGGGTGACGATGGTCAGGTCCAGGTCCTGGCGCTGCATCAGTTGCCGGGACGTGTCGCAATGCACCTCTACCTGTACCAGCGGGTAGGCCTTGGCGAAGCTCGACAGAATGCTCGGCAGAAAGCGCATGGCGTAGTCATCCGGCGTGCCGATGCGCACCACCCCGACCATGTGCGGCATCCGCAGAGTATTGAACACTTCCCCGTGCAGCTTGAGTATGCGGCGGGCATAGCCCAGCAGTACCTGGCCTTCGGCGGTAAGCCGCACCTGCCGGCCGTCGCGCTCGAACAGCTGGCGCTGCAGGATGTCTTCTTCCAGGCGTTTCATCTGCATGCTGACAGCAGACTGTGTGCGGTTGACCACTTCCCCTGCGCGGGTGAAGCCGCCTTGGTCGGCGATGGCCACGAAGGTGCGCAGTACATCTGCATCAAGGCTCTGGTACTGGGACATTGCATCAATCTCCGAGATGCTTTGCATAAGAAACATTCGTTGGATTGATCTTAAGCCCGGCGCGAGACTGAAGCCATCGACACGGAGGGCTTCACGATGAAAGGTAACTACAGCACTATCCCGGCACCGGCCTCTTCATTCAAGCATCTGTTGCGTGCAGCCCTGCAGCGCCCCTCTCGCTGGCTGGAACTGCACCGCCAGCGCCGGGAACTGGCCAGCCTCAGCGACGCAACGCTGCACGACCTGGGGCTGAGCCGTGCAGATATCCATCAGGAAAGCGAGCGGCACTTCTGGGACGACCCGTTGCACAAGTGAAGCGTGGCCGGTCAGCGCCTTACCTGTTTCAAGGTTTCGGCGATCAGGAATGCCAGCTCCAGTGACTGGTCGGCGTTCATGCGCGGGTCGCAATGGGTGTGATAGCGGTCCGACAGGCCATCTTCGGTGATCGGCCGCGCACCTCCGATGCATTCGGTGACGTTCTGCCCGGTCATTTCGATATGGATGCCGCCTGCATGGCTGCCTTCGGCCTGGTGCACCTGGAAGAACTGCTTCACCTCATCGAGGATCTGCGCAAAATCGCGGGTCTTGTAACCGCTGCTGGCCTTGATGGTATTGCCGTGCATCGGGTCGGAGCTCCACAGCACCTTGCGCCCCTCGCGCTCCACGGCGCGGATCAGCCCCGGCAGGTGGTCACCCACCTTGCCTGCGCCCATGCGCACGATCAGGTTCAGGCGGCCCGGGTCGTTGGCCGGGTTGAGGATGTCGATGAGGCGTAGCAGGGCTTCGGGGTCCATGCTCGGCCCCACCTTCACCCCGATCGGGTTGTGCACGCCACGCAGGAATTCCACGTGGGCACCGTCCAGTTGCCGAGTACGGTCGCCGATCCACAGCATGTGTGCCGAGCAGTCGTAATAATCGCCGGTCAGGCTGTCCTGGCGCACGAACGCTTCTTCATAGTTGAGCAGCAGCGCTTCGTGTGCGGTGAAGAAGCTGGTTTCGCGCAGTTGGGGGGCTGTGTCCAGGCCGCAGGCGCGCATGAAGGCCAGGGTTTCGTCGATGCGGTTGGCCAGTTGGTGATACTTGTCGGCCAATGCCGAGTTGGCAATGAAGTCCAGGTTCCACTTGTGCACCTGGTGCAGGTCGGCAAAACCGCCCTGGGCGAAGGCGCGCAGCAGGTTCAGGCTGGCGGTGGCCTGGTGGTAGGCCTGCAGCAAACGCTCAGGGTCGGGGATGCGGCTTTTTGCATCAAAACCGATACCGTTGACGATATCGCCACGGTAGGCGGGCAGGGTGACGTTGCCAATGGTCTCGTCGCCGGCCGAGCGCGGCTTGGCGAACTGGCCTGCCATGCGGCCTACCTTCACCACCGGGCAGCCGGCCGCGAAGGTCATGACAATGGCCATCTGCAACAGCACCTTGAAGGTGTCGCGAATTTTGGCCGCCGAGAACTCGGCGAAGCTTTCTGCGCAGTCCCCGCCCTGTAACAGGAAGGCACGCCCTTCGGTCACCTCGGCGAACTGGCGCCGCAATTCACGTGCCTCACCGGCGAACACCAGAGGCGGGTAGCTGGCCAGGGTCTGCTCGACCTTGAGCAGGTGCGCGGCATCGGGGTAGGTCGGTTGCTGCTGGATCGGCAGTGTGCGCCAGCTGGCAGGGCTCCACGGTTGGTTCATGTCAGGCTCGGTCATGTAGGTTGCAGGCTTGACGCCATGTTAACAGTTGGCGCTGCGCTTGTTGCAGCGAGGGTGTTGGCGGACAATCCCCCTTTTGCGCGGGTGGGTGTGGAACATGGAAGCGGAACGTCAGGAGCGGCTACTGGCACGTGTGGAGGATGCCTTCGGCGTCATCAGCGTGTACGAGGTGGATGACTACCGCTTTCTGGAATTCGGGGATGCCATCGAGCAGAGCTGTGTGTTCACTGCCGACCCCAGCTGGCTGGAGTACGACTATACCCGTGCCATGCTGGTGGGCGCGTTGTGCCATGAGCAGCCCGAGAGCGCGCTGTTTCTTGGCCTGGGCGCCGGTACGCTGACCCAGGCGTGCATGAAATTTTTGCCGCTGGAGGACATCGAGGCCATCGAGCTGCGCCCGGACGTGCCGCGCCTGGCCATTGAGCACCTGGGCCTGGATGACGACCCGCGGCTTTATGTGCGCATCGGCGATGCGCTGGAGCTGCTGCCCACTGCCGAGCAGGCCGACCTGGTGTTCGTTGACCTTTACACCGACCATGGGCCGGGCGTGGGGCACCTGGCATGGGGGTTTCTGGAGCGTTGCCAGCAGCAGCTCAACCCCGGTGGCTGGCTGGTGATCAACCAATGGGCCACCGACGATGGCAAGCCGCTGGGGGCGGCGCTGCTGCGGGGTTTGTACCATCGCCATTACTGGGAGTTGCCGGTGAAGGAGGGCAACGTGATATTGCTGGTGCCGGCAGACTTGGACCAGGCGCTTGACCTCGACAGCCTGCGCGCCCGCGCCGAAGCACTGGCGCCGCGCCTGGGCTATAGCCTTGACGGGTTGATCCGCGAGATTCGCCCGGCCACCTGAAACCTGCGCCGGGTTTTTCGCGGGTAAATCGGATCGCCGCACCGCCGCTCCCACAGGGATCGGGCCAGCATCCAGATTTTGTGGAGGACAGATACTTCCAAAGGTTGGGCTGTCCCTGTGGGAGCGGCGGTGCGGCGATCCGATTTACCCGCGAAGAGGCCAGCGCAGTACGTCTAAGGGAATCGATTCAGCCCTCTGCTGCCCCATGGCCCGGCAATGCCGCTGCACGCTGAAAAAATTCCTCACGTAATGCGCTATTTCGGGTATAGTACGCGCCGGTCTTTTAGCGGACCTCAAAATCAGGCGGTGCAAATCCTCCGAGTCCAGCTTCGGCTGCACGTCCGCTAGGCGGACCTTCCCACGTATTCTTTTTCAATCGTTTTCGCAAATCCCCGCCGCCAAAGCTGCCTGGGTGACCTGTCGGTCTTTCATGGCTTGTGCAGCTTTGGAGCATGGGTCTTTGCGGATGCACCTAGAGGCAGACCCATGACCCAGGAAACCGGCGGCTTCGCCGCTCTCGATCTCAATGCGAACATTGTTGCTGCTGTGGTAGCTACCGGCTATGAAGAGCCGTCCGCCATTCAGCAACAATCGATCCCGATCATCCTCGCCGGTCACGACATGATCGGCCAGGCGCAGACGGGCACCGGCAAGACCGCTGCCTTCGCCCTGCCGATCCTCAACAAGATCGATGTGAGCAAGCGCGAACCGCAAGCCCTGATCCTGGCGCCAACCCGTGAGTTGGCGCTGCAAGTTGCTACCGCTTTCGAAACCTATGCCAAGCAGATGCCTGGCGTGAACGTGGTTGCCGTGTACGGTGGTGCCCCGATGGGCCCACAGCTGCGCGCAATCCGCAACGGCGCGCAAATCGTCGTGGCCACCCCGGGCCGCCTGTGTGACCACCTGCGTCGTGACGAGAAAGTCCTGTCGACCGTTCAGTACCTGGTTCTGGACGAAGCCGACGAGATGCTCAAGCTGGGCTTCATGGACGACCTCGAAGTGATCTTCGATGCCATCCCGGCTACCCGTCAGACCGTGCTGTTCTCCGCCACCCTGCCGTCGTCGATCCGTTCGATCGCCGAGCGTCACCTGCGCGAACCCAAGCACGTCAAGATCCAGACTAAAACCCAGACCGTCACCGCGATCGACCAGGCCCACCTGATGGTGCACGCCGACCAGAAGATCCCGGCTGTGCTGCGTTTGCTGGAAGTGGAAGAGTTCGACGCGCTGATCGCCTTCGTGCGCACCAAGCAAGCCACCCTGGACCTGGCCGCTGCGCTGGAAGCCAAGGGCTACAGGGCTGCCGCGCTGAACGGCGACATCGCCCAGAACCAGCGTGAGCGCGTCATCGACTCGCTCAAGGATGGCCGCCTGGACATCGTGGTGGCCACCGACGTTGCGGCCCGTGGCCTGGACGTACCGCGCATCACCCACGTGTTCAACGTTGACATGCCGTACGACCCAGAGTCTTACGTTCACCGTATCGGCCGTACTGGCCGTGCCGGTCGCGATGGCCGTGCCCTGCTGCTGGTCACCCCGCGTGAGCGCCGCATGCTGCAGGTGATCGAGCGCGTGACCGGGCAGAAGGTTGCCGAAGCGCGTCTGCCTAACGCCCAGGCCGTGCTGGATGCCCGCATCAAGAAGCTGACCACCAGCCTGGCACCGCTGGTTACCGAAGCAGAAGCCACCCACGGTGAGCTGTTCGACCGCCTGACCACCGACCTGGGCTGCAGCGCCCGCGCCCTGGCTTCTGCGCTGCTGCGCAAGGCCACCAACGGCCAGGCGCTTGACCTGGGTGCTGTAGAGCGCGAGCAACCGCTGGTACCGAGCTTCGCCCCACGGGGTGAGCGTACCGAGCGCGGTGAGCGCAGCGACCGTGGTGAACGCGGCGAGCGCGAGCGCCGTGCACCGCTGCCACTGGCCGAAGGCCGTGTGCGTTGCCGTACCGCCCTGGGTGCCCGTGATGGTATCGCCGCCAAGAACCTGCTGGGTGCGATCCTGAACGAAGGTGGCCTGGCGCGTGATGCCATCGGCCGCATCCAGGTGCGTGACAGCTTCAGCCTGGTCGAGCTGCCGGAAGACGGCCTCGAGAAGCTGCTGGCCAAGCTCAAGGACACCCGCGTAGCCGGCAAGCAGCTGAAGCTGCGTCGCTACCGCGAAGACTGATCCTGGCGCTGTGATAAATCCCCGACTTGGTTCGGGGATTTTTTTGCCTGCGGTGGGGGTCAGCCGAACCGGTAAATGTCCATGCCCAGGGCCCCCAGGGTGAAGCCTTGGTGCACCACCTTGAACTCGCCCCCTGCGCCAAGGGCGAAGAACAGGGGCAGCAAGTGTTCGTCACTGGGGTGGTTGCGTTGGGCGAATGGCGCCTGCTGGCGGTAGCCCAGCAATGCAGGTTGGTCATCAGCCTCCAACTTTTGCACCACCCAATCCCGAAACGCCAATGCCCAGGGCGCGATCACCTCGGGCCCGGCGTGCCAGTCCAGCTCGCCCAAGTTATGGGTGATGCTGCCTGAGCCTACCAGCAGCACGCCTTCCTCACGCAGGCGCGACAGTGCCTGCCCCACCTTGACCTGCAAGGCCGGCCCGCCATGGCTGGGCAGCGACACCTGAACCACCGGAATGCGTGCATCGGGGTACATCAGCGACAGGGGTACCCAGGCGCCATGGTCGAACGGGCGCTGCGCGTCCCGTTGTGCCGATAGCCCGGCTGCTTCCAGCAAGGCACAGGCTCTGTCTGCAAGCTCGGGTGCGCCTGGCGCGGGGTACTGCACGGCATACAATGCCGGTGGAAACCCATGGAAGTCGTGCCAGGTTTCTGGTTGTGAACTGGCAGTAACCAGCAGCCCGCGGCTTTCCCAGTGCGCCGAAACCACCACAATAGCCTTCGGCCGTGGCAGCGCGTTGGCAAGGCCGGCCAGCGCCGGCCCGCTGGCGCCGGGTTGCAGGGCAAGCATGGGTGACCCATGGGAAATGAACAGGCTAGGGAGCATGGCGGGGTCCTGAGGGGTAAGATGCGATCATCTTCGACCAACTTCAGATCGAATTCCAAACCAAGTTTTACCGGTAAACCATCTAAAAACTGGGAGTGATCATGGAGCCAGCTTTCTGGCAGCAACGCTGGGCGAACAATCAGATCGGCTTTCACCAAGCGCAGGTGAACCCGTACTTGCAGGCGTTCTGGCCGGGCCTGCAGTTAAGGCCCGGTAGCCGTGTACTGGTACCGCTGTGTGGCAAGAGCCTCGACCTTGCCTGGTTGGCAGGGCAGGGCCATGAGGTGATGGGCGTGGAGCTGTCACGCCAGGCAGTGCAGGCATTTTTTGACGAGCATGGGCTGCAGCCGCAGGTGCGGCAGCACAATGGCTTTGAAGTGTGGAGCAATGCAGGGATCGAGTTGTGGTGCGGGGATTTCTTTGCGCTGCAGGCCCAGGACGTTCGGGACTGTGCAGCATTTTATGATCGCGCCGCACTGATTGCCCTGCCGGTTGCCATGCGCACGGCCTACCTGCAGGCGCTTTCGGCGCTGTTGCCGGAAAGCTGTCGTGGCTTGGTCGTGACCTTGGATTACGACCAGTCGTTGCTGGGCGGCCCACCGTTCTCGGTGGGGGATGACGAGTTGCGGCAGGGGTTTGCTGGCTGGCAGGTGGAAGCGTTGGAACAGGCTGAGGTGATTGAGGGGAGCCTCAAGTTTCAGCAGGCCGGGGTGTCGAGTCTGCTTGAGCGGGTGTACAAGGTCAGGAGGTAATGCAGGGTTGCCTGTGCCGGCCCATTCGCGGGTGAACCCGCTCCCACAGGGTGGACGAATGGGCCGGCACTGGCGCAACAAAAAGGGCGACCGTAGTCGCCCTTTATGCATTGGCCGCTGGATCAGCCGCGACGGCGCAGGGCGTCGATGCGGTCTTCCAGGGGTGGGTGGCTCATCAGCAACCCGGCCAGGCCTTGTTTGAGGCCGCCATTGATGCCGAAGGCCTTCATGGTATCGGGCATGTGCACCGGCAGGCCTTGCTCCACACGCAGGCGCTGCAGCGCGCCGATCATTGCAGAAGTGCCGGCCAGGCTCGCACCGGCTTCGTCAGCACGGTACTCGCGACGGCGCGAGAACCACATCACGATGATGCTGGCCAGGATGCCCAGCACCAGCTCCGCAACGATAGTGGCCACGTAGTAGGCGATGCCCTGGCCCTCTTCGTTCTTGAAGATCACCTTGTCGACGAAGTTGCCGATGATACGGGCGAAGAACATCACGAAGGTGTTCACCACGCCCTGCACCAGTGCCAGTGTGACCATGTCGCCGTTGGCGACGTGGCCTATTTCGTGGGCCAGTACGGCGCGCACTTCATCAGGCGAGAAACGCTCCAGCAAACCTTGGGACACGGCCACCAGGGCATCGTTACGGTTCCAGCCGGTGGCGAAAGCGTTGGCCTCGTAGGCCGGGAAGATACCCACCTCGGGCATCTTGATACCGGCCTCGCGGGACAGCTCTTCGACCGTTTGCAGCAGCCACTGCTCGTGACGGGTGCGCGGCTGGCTGATGATTTGCGTGCCGGTCGACATCTTCGCCATCCACTTGGAGATGAACAGCGAAACGAGGGAGCCGGCAAAGCCGAAGACTGCACAGAACACCAGCAAGCTGCTGAGGTTCAGGTCAACCCCGTTGGCGGCCATGAACCCGTTGAAACCGAACAGGCTCAGAGTAATGCTTGCAACCAGCACCACCGCAAGGTTGGTGGCCACAAACAACAGAATGCGCATCATGGTTGTTACGTTCTCCTGACGGATGAATTGTCGCTTACTGCGGGGTATATAAGGGGCCTGCCGTTCCGATTCAATCGGCGGACTATTTCAAACTGTGTATGGCGGAGTATGGCAGAGGCGGGGGTGGTGGCTGTGGGATAGAGCGTTGCAGGATGTAAGAAACATTGCCTGTCTGAGGCGCTGCTGTGAGGTCGAGGTCGAGCGCGGCGCGCCATCCACGCGCCACCCCCAAAAAACCGTCACACCCTACTGCGAATACCCCTTGAGGAAATTCCCGATCCGCCCAATCGCCGCTTCCAGGTCATCTACCCGTGGCAGCGTCACCACGCGGAAGTGGTCTGGCCACGGCCAGTTGAAAGCAGTGCCCTGCACGATCAGCAGTTTTTCAGCCAGCAGCAGGTCCAGCACGAACTTCTCGTCGTTGAAGATCGGGCAGACCTTGGGGTCGATGCGCGGGAAGGCGTACAGCGCGCCCATCGGCTTCACGCAGCTCACCCCGGGGATGTCGTTGAGCAGCTCGTAGGTCCGGTTACGCTGCTCCAGCAGGCGCCCCGGCGGTAACACCAGGTCGTTGATGCTCTGGTAACCGCCCAGCGCAGTCTGGATGGCATGCTGGGCTGGCACGTTGGCACACAGGCGCATGTTGGCCAGCATGTCGATGCCTTCGATGTAGCTCTGGGCATTGTGTTTGGGGCCCGAGATGATCAACCAGCCAGAACGGAAACCCGCCACCCGGTACGACTTGGACAACCCGTTGAAGGTGAGGCACAGCAGGTCGGGGGCCAACGAAGCGGTGCTGATGTGCACCGCTTCGTCATAGAGGATCTTGTCGTAGATCTCGTCCGAGAACACCACCAGGTTGTGCTGGCGTGCCAGCTCCAGCATGCCGCGCAGCAGCTCGGTGGAATACACCGCGCCCGTGGGGTTGTTGGGGTTGATGATGACCAGTGCCTTGGTGTTCGGGGTGATCTTGGCCGTGATGTCGGCAAGGTCGGGGAACCAGTCAGCCTGCTCGTCGCACAGGTAGTGCACCGGCTTGCCGCCTGCCAGGCTCACGGCTGCGGTCCACAGCGGGTAGTCGGGCGCCGGGATCAGCACCTCGTCACCGTTGTTGAGCAAGGCCTGCATCGACATGACGATGAGTTCGGACACGCCGTTGCCCAGGTAGATGTCTTCGATGCCGACGCCTTCGATGCCCTTTTGCTGGCAGTACTGCATCACCGCCTTGCGGGCACTGAACAGGCCCTTGGAATCGCTGTAGCCCTGGGCAGTGGGCAGGTTGCGGATCACGTCCTGAAGGATTTCATCCGGCGCTTCGAAGCCAAACGGCGCCGGGTTGCCGATGTTCAGCTTGAGGATGCGGTGGCCTTCCTCTTCCAGGCGCTTGGCGTGCTTGAGCACTGGGCCGCGAATGTCGTAGCAGACATTGGCGAGCTTGTTCGATTTGCTGAACTGCATGATGGAATCCCGATTGAGAAAACGCGCTACGCCCTGCCGAAAGGTTTGTAAGGGCACAAAGCGGGTGCCAGACTGAACGCCTGGCACACGAAGCCAACTAATATACGTGCCACCCGCGCCCCGGAAAAGACGGCGTACGGTGAAATTAAGCCTGCCGAGGTACCCCCATGCAAAAGATCGAGAAAACCCTGGAACAATGGCGCTCGATGCTCGACCCCGAGCAATACCAGGTGTGCCGGCTCAAGGGCACCGAGCGGCCCTTCAGCGGCAAGTACAACAGCGAGCGCCGCGATGGCATCTACCACTGCATCTGCTGCGGGCTGGCGCTGTTCGACGCGCAGACCAAATTCGATTCCGGTTGTGGCTGGCCTAGTTTCTACGCGCCGATAGAAGACAGCGCCATGATCGAAATTCGCGACACGTCCCACGGCATGATCCGTACCGAGGTCACCTGTGCCCGCTGTGATGCGCACCTGGGCCATGTGTTCCCCGATGGCCCGGCACCTACCGGCCTGCGCTACTGCATCAACTCGGTGTGCATCGACCTGCGCCCCCGCGACTGAACGGAGCCCCGATCATGGCAGCTTTGAAGCTGGACATTCCCTGTGTGACTCTGGGCGGCGAGCACAAGCAGCTGGGCGACTTCCCTGGCAAAGCGCTGCTGGTGGTCAATACCGCCAGCCAGTGCGGCTTTACCCCGCAATACAAAGGCCTGGAGCAGCTGTGGCAGGCCTATCGCGACCGTGGGCTGGTGGTACTGGGCTTTCCCTGCAACCAGTTTGGCAAGCAGGAGCCAGGCGAGGCGCGGGACATCGCGCAGTTTTGCGAGCGCAACTTTGGCGTGAGCTTCCCGCTGTTTCGCAAGGTCGAGGTCAACGGCCCCGGCACCCACCCGCTGTTCGTCGAACTCAAGCAGCGTGCCCCTGGCATTTTGGGCAGCCAGAAGATCAAGTGGAACTTCACCAAGTTTCTGGTGGACCCGGCCACGGGCCAGGTGGTGCGTTATGCACCCACCACCAAGCCTCAGGCGCTCGAAGCCGATATCGAACGCCTGCTCAGCCGTTGAGCGGTACCCACTGGTCGATCAGTGCCTGCAAGTCTTCGCGGCGGAACGGCTTGGCCAGGTAGTCGTCCATGCCCGCTGCACGGCAACGCTCGCGCTCTTCGGGCATGGCGTTGGCGGTAAGCGCAATGATCGGCAGGTTGGGCCAGCGTCCGCTCTGGCGAATGTGGCGGGTGGCCTCGTAGCCATCCATCACCGGCATGTTGCAGTCCATCAATACCAGGTCGAAGGCTTGCTGTTCCAGCAGGGTCAGCGCCTCGGCGCCTTGGGTGGCCAGTTGCACCTGGCAGCCCAGCTTGGCCAGCATGCCCTTGGCCACCAGTTGGTTGACCGGGTTGTCCTCTACCAACAGGATGCGCGCCCGGCCTTGCGCCGGAGTGGCGGCGGGGCTGGCCAGGGGGTGCTCGGCCTCCTGCCCCTGCAGGATGCGGCGCAGGGTCTGGTAGAGCGCCGCCCGCGCCAGTGGCCGTGCCAACTGGTGCAGGGGGGTGAGGGCAATGGCCTGCTCGCCGGGTAGAAAGTTGCCGTAGGCGGTCACCAGCAGGATCGGGGTTGGCATGGCCTTGCGCACTGCAGCCAGTGCCTGCACGTCGTCGACGATCAGCAGGTCGATGTTGCCTGGCAGGGTGGCGGCATCGTCATGCCGTTGATAGCTCAGCCCCCAGCCGGGCAACAGGCCCTCGAGCAGTTCGTGCAGCCCGCTGCCACTCGCGCTGAGTGCCGCCACGTTGCCGTGTAGAGCTGCCGGCTGGATGGCACTGGCATATTCGACCAAGGGCAGTTCCGCGGTAAAGCGGCTGCCAAAACCCGGCTCGGACTTGATATGCAGGTGGCCATGCATGGCTTTGCACAGGTTGCGTGTCAGTGCCAGCCCCAGGCCTGTGCCGCCGTACTGGCGGGTAATGCCGGCACCGGCCTGGGTGAAGGGCTGGAAAATCCGCGCCTGAGCCTCTTCGGGGATACCGATGCCGGTGTCACGTACTTCCAGGCGTACACCGCCGACGATGGTCACCAGGTGCACGTCCACGCGGCCGAAGCGGGTGAACTTGAGTGCGTTGGACAACAGGTTGCTGACGATCTGCCTTACCCGTGTAGGGTCGCCCAGCACGCTGGCCGGGAAGTCGCGGGCGATCAGGCAGGTCAGTTCTACGCTTTGCGCAGTGTTCTGCGACAACAGGCTGGCCGTGTCCTCAACCATGGAAGCCAGGTCGAAGGCGATGCGCTCCAGCTCTAATTGCCCGGCGTCGAACTTGGACAGGTCGAGGATATCGTTGAGCAGCTCCACCAGTACTTTACCGGAGTCGTGGGCGATGGCCAGTTGCTGGCGCTGTTCATCCGGGGAAGGGTTATCCAGGGCCAGGGCAATCATGCCGAGCATGCCATTGAGCGGGGTGCGGATCTCGTGGCTCATGTTGGCCAGAAACGCCGCGCGTGCCTGCGCCATGTCCAGTGCCCGGCGGCGCGCCTGTTCCAGCTCCTGGTTGGACAGGCTCAGGCTGCTGTTGCTGGCCTTGAGCTCGTCGGTGCGTGCCGAGACGATGTCTTCCAGCTCGTTCAGGTATTGCGTAAGGCGGTTTTCGGCAGTGCGCCGCTGTTCGATTTCCGTCGCCATGCTGACGAATTGCTGGTTGGCCACTTTCACCAGCACACCGATCTCGTCGTGCTCGTGGCCGGGTGGGCACTGCACACGGGTTTGCCTTGGCTTGCGCGGGTCGCTGCCGCTGAGCGCAGCAATCACCGTGACCAGGGGCTTGGTCAGCATCATGTAGAACAGCGCCAGCAGAATGCCCGTCAGTACCAGGCTACGGGCAAAGCCGGTCAGCAAAGTGATGCCGGCCCGGTCCAGAAAGCGCCGGCCGAAGGTGTAGGTGTCTACGTCCAGGTACAGCGTGCCCAGGTATTCCTCGGGCATGTGGGTCAGAAACAGGCGCTCGCGCAGCTGGCGCTGTTCGCCGAACAGAAAGTCGCTGAGCGGCCGGTAACGGTCCTGCTGGCGCGGCCGCTCCACGTCGGCCAGCACCGTTTCGTTGTTGTCGATCAGGCGTGCACGGATGATTGCCGGAGACTGCAGCAGCCCGCGCGTGAGTTCCAGGGCCAGTTCCGAATCGATGTTGTAGGCAATGCGCGAGGCGGTGTTGTGGCTGATTTGCAGCAGGGCGCGCACTTCACGGTTGATCGACGCGTCCTCACTGGCATAATCGATGCCGATCTGGATGAGACTGAGCAATGTTCCCAGGATGAAGCCGACCAGGACTGTCAACCGGGCTTGCTTGTATGACAGGCGATTGGTGAACTTGATATCCATGGGTCCCGAGCCGGTTCTACGTGCCTTGCGCTGCGCAAGCATAGCCGATCAACCCCGGCTGCTGGTGGGCTTGTCATCCATTCAGGCTTGATTGGTCTGTCCCCCCCTTTGTCAGGAGTCGTCATGGACGCCCGCTTGATCGCTTTCCTGGACCGCGCCGAATCGGTGCTGGCGCGCCTCGAACCCCTGTTGCCGGCCGAGCGCCCGGCTATCGACTGGTCTACCACCCTGGCCGCACGCTGGCAGCGCGACGGGCGCAGCGGTTACCTGCTGCCCCTTGAGGTCAGCCTGGACATCCGCCTCAGCGACCTGATCGGCGTCGACCAGCAACGCGAGCAACTGGGCCGCAATACTCATCAGTTCATCCAGGGCCTGCCCGCCAACCATGCGCTGCTGTGGGGCTCGCGCGGTACTGGCAAGTCTTCGCTGGTGCGTGCCCTGCTGGCCGAACACGCCGGGGCCGGCCTGCGCCTGATCGAAATCGAACGCGACCACCTGGCCGATCTGCCTCGGGTGGTGGAACTGCTGCACGCGCTGCCACAACGCTTTGTGCTGTTTTGTGACGACCTGTCGTTCGAGGCCGGGGAGGGCGATTACCGGGTGCTCAAAAGCGTGCTCGATGGCTCGCTGGAACAGGCACCCGACAACGTGCTGCTCTACGCCACCTCCAACCGCCGCCACCTGGTGCCGGAAAAAGAGAGCGACAACGAGAACTGGAAGCGCGTGGACGGGGAGCTGCACCCCAGCGAAGCGGTAGAGGACAAGATTGCCCTGTCTGACCGCTTCGGCCTGTGGCTGTCGTTCTACCCGTTTACCCAGGACCACTTCCTGAATGTGGTCGAGCACTGGATCGAGCAGTTGGCGCGGCCTGCGGGCCTGGCCTGGCAGCGTGACGAACAACTCGACATACTCGCCGTGCGCTGGGCGACCGGCCGCGGTAACCGTAATGGCCGTTGTGCCTATCAGTTCGCCCGCTACTGGGTTGGGCTGCAATTGCTGGAGCAAAGTAAATGATCGACCTCAAAGCCACTGGCACTGGCCTGGACGGCTATGCCCTGATGGCGGCGCAAGTGCAGGCGCTGTTTGCCGACGAGCGTGACTTCATCGCCAACGCCGCACAGTTTTCGGCGTTTCTCTACCACCAGGTCGAAGACTTGAACTGGGCCGGCTTCTATCTGAACCGCAACCAGGAACTGGTGCTTGGCCCGTTTCAGGGGCAGGTAGCCTGCGTACGCATTCCATTCAGCAAGGGGGTATGCGGCGCGGCCGCGGCCACCGGTAAAACCCAGCGGGTGGAGGATGTGCATGCCTTCCCGGGGCATATTGCCTGTGACAGCGCTTCCAACAGCGAACTGGTCATCCCGCTGATCAAGGACGGCCGCCTGATCGGGGTGCTGGATCTGGACAGCCCGTCCATTGGGCGTTTCAGTGAAGCGGACCAGGCGGGGCTTGAGCGCCTTGCCGCCATCTTCCTCGAATTGACAGACTGCTGACCGGCCAATCGCCTGTACTGGGCGCTAGCGCAGCGCCCGTGCGGGCATGGGGGTCAGTCGTACATGGCCTTCTTCTTCCAGGTTTCCTCGTCGTCGGTCTTCAGGCCTTCAGTCAGCTCGTTCTCTTCGTTCTCGGCAGGCGCCAACTGGTCCAGCACCTGGGCGTTCACCCGGGCCAGCAGTTTCTCCAGGTACGTCAGTTGTTCTTCGTATAGCTTGGGTTCTGGCTGCTTGCGCAGGTACTGCACGCCGCGCTCGAAGGCCAGGCGCGCCTGGCCGGGCTGTTCGTTCTGCAGGGCCTGTTGCCCCAGGTTATTAAAGAACTCGATATGCAGCAGCACCAGGATGTGGCGGATTTCCTTCAGCCAATGCTTGGCTTCGGGGGCGGGCAAGAAGCCTTCCTGCGCCGCGCGGGTGATCTGGTTGTGCAGTGCCTCGAGCAGAAAGCGCACATCCTTGGCCTTGACCTCGGTCAGGATCGGGTTGGGCGGGTTGTTGACCGGGATCTTGTCCCCCTGTGCGATCAAGGCATCAAGTTCGGCGATACGGGCCTTGAGCTGGGCGTTGTGCTTGTCCACACCCAGTTGGCGCTGGTTGAGGTTGAGCTCAAGGCGGGTCAGCAGCAGTTTTAGCCCTGGCGTCATGAACTGGCCGGGGAAGGTTTCGGTGATCTCGCCGCAACGGCGCAGGCGGTCGGCCAGCTCGATCTTCATCCGGGCCCGCTCCAGCTTGCCGTTCTCCACGACATTATTCAGGTAGCCGATCAGGATCAGCAGCGCGATGCCCGCCACGATGAGCAGTGTGATCAGAAGTGGTGTCACCGTGTATGCCTCATGAAAAAGGTTGCCTTAGGGTAGGGGCGAGGCTGCTCGCGAGGCCCCCTGACCGGGTTCCCTTTTATCGGCAGCCTGCCCCAGAACTGCATGCTGGCACATTAACGCCGACCTGACGCCAAAAAATCAACGTAGACGCATCAGGGCCTGCTTCAAGGGCATTGTAGAAACCCGGAAGTCATTGATTTAAATAAATTTCTACAAAGGGGTTGACGCCTCACCGAAGCATCCATAGAATGCGCGCCACTTGCAGCGTAAAGCACACAGCGAAACGCGGCAGGCAGTGAAAGCAGGCAGCAATGCCAGCAGCGTGTCCCCTTCGTCTAGTGGCCTAGGACACCGCCCTTTCACGGCGGTAACAGGGGTTCGAGTCCCCTAGGGGACGCCAAATTGCGGGAATAGCTCAGTTGGTAGAGCACGACCTTGCCAAGGTCGGGGTCGCGAGTTCGAGTCTCGTTTCCCGCTCCAAATTATGATCTACAGAGTTCTACTGACGTCTGTAAGTCATTGAAAATAGGGGCTTCGGCCCCTTTTTTCATTCCAGCGAGCGCCACGGAAATCCACCCACAGCTACCATTTTTGAGTGACCAATTGAGGCACAAGAATACGGGTGGGACGGTTACCGGATAGTTGCTGGGGCTGAGCGGGAACCATGGCGAGCATAGGGCCTAAGTCATAACTTAGGAGCCTCGAAATGGCACTCTCTGATCTGACAGCCCGGCAGGCACGGACCACCGGCAAGCGCTACACCCTCTCCGACAACGACTGCTTGGGCCTGATGGTCTCTGCCGCAGGCGGCAAGTCGTGGATCTTCCGATACTACTGGCTTGGCAAGCAGAAACGCATGTCCCTGGGTGGCTATCCTGCCCTCAGCCTGCGCGAGGCTCGCGCCGAGCGGGATAAGGCTCAAGCCTTGCTCGCCAGGGGGATCGATCCCCAAATCGAACGCGACCAGCGCCGGCACGCGGCCAAGCTGGCGGGCGAATACACCTTCAAGAATGTCTTCGATGCCTGGGTCGAGCATCGCCGCAAGGAACTCAAGGAAGGCCGCCAAAGCACGCTTTCGCAGATCCTGCGCATCTTCGACAAGGACGTTCTGCCCACCCTGGGGAAGATGTCGATCTACGACATTCGCCGGCCCCAGCTCGTGGGCGTCGTGGCGGCGATCGAGAAGCGCAAAGCGTTCACCACCGCCGAGAAGGTTCGCACTTGGTTCAACCAGATGTTCCGCTATGCCCTGGTCATCGCCGAGGGGCTGGAAGTCAACCCGGCTGCGGACCTGGACGTGGTGGCCGAACCCAAGCCCCCGGTGGCCCACAACCCCTATCTGCACCTACCCGAGCTGCCCGAGTTCCTTCAGAAGCTCCGGCTTTACAACCCCCGGGGCTGGCAGACCCAGCTTGGCGTCCGGCTGCTGTTCCTGACTGGGGTGCGCACGGGCGAGCTGCGGCTGGCCGAGCCTGAGCAATTCGATCTCGACCGCGGCTTGTGGATCATCCCGCCGCAGGTCGTTAAGCAGCTCCAGGACGAAATGCGCAAGGCCGGCAAGCGGCCGCAGGACGTGCCACCTTATATCGTGCCTCTGTCGCTGCAGGCCATCGAGATCGTGCGTTATCTCCTGGGTGTGATGCGGCCGGCGCAGAAATACCTGCTGTCGCATCGGAGCGAACTCAAGAAGCGCATCAGCGAGAACACCCTCAACAAGGCCGTGCAGCTCATGGGGTATGAAGGACGCCTGACCGGCCACGGTATCCGCGGCACCATCTCGACAGCACTCAACGAGATCGGGTACCCGAAGATTTGGGTGGACGCGCAGCTTTCGCACTCAGATCCGAACAAGGTGAGTTCGGCCTACAACCACGCCAAGTACGTGGAGCCGCGCCGCCGGATGATGCAGGACTGGGCTGATCGCCTCGATTTGCTCGAACAGGGCGAATTGGAAGCCGCGAGCGCGCACCTGACCATCCGTATCGATGGGGTGCCGGCGATGGCAGAAGTGGAGGAAGCGGTGGGCGCGGTTCCCTCGGTGGCCGAGCCCGCTATCCCTGGTGTGCCGCCAGTAGTGGCCACACCGATCGTCGTGACCCCGAACAACGGTGGAGGCACGTTCCGACGACTGTCGCAGGTGCCGCCACCCCCTATGCATGCCCCGGAGCCGGAAGTGTCCGCCATCCAGCGCGAGCGCGCGGAAATGCTGGCCATCTACGAGTCGCCGAACAATCTGCCGGTCCCGCTGTTCGGCAAGCTGGCCGGGAAGTCCAAGGACCAGATCAACCGCGAGTTGAAAGCGGGCAAGCTACTGTCCATCAGCCTGGGCAACCGGGGGCAGCGGGTTCCCGATTGGCAGTTGCTGCCGCTCAAGCACAGGCTGGCCCAGGCGCTCATGAACCAGTGCCCGCACGCGGATTCGTGGGACCTATACCGCATGCTGACCCAGCCGCACCCCGACCTGGGTGATCGCGCGGCCATTGATGTGGTTATGCCGACCAATGTGCCCGTGATCATCCGGATCATTATGGGCGGCTATCCTCGCCATGAGGAGGAGTCCGAGGCCGTTGCCCTGCAGCCTATCCCCGAGGATGTGCGGCAGAGCGTCCGTAAGCTGGTGGACAACGCGGTGGTGTTTGAGGGGGGCTGACCCACAATCATCATCCTATGGTCGGGTCAATGGCCCCGGCCATAGGGGCGCTGTTACGTGGCGCCGGCCGCGGTGATTTGCAGCGCTCTGCGCTCGAACCGCTCCGAAATGGAGTCGGCTTGCGCGTGGGGCTGGTGCAGATACGTCACCATCTCATAGGGACCGTCAGAGAGCGGCCGCATGGTGATCCCCCATCCCTGACCTTGGTCGATGCGCGATTGCGCGGATACCCCGACGCCGTAGCCGGCTGCAACCCATAGCGCCAGCATCTCGAATGAAGTCACCCGCAGGATGTTCTCCTGGTCCAGTGGCATGACGGAGGCCAGTCTTTCGTCCAGCAGAGGGCAATCCTCGGCCTGCCAGCGATAGATCGGGTAGTCCTGAAGATCGGCGATGGTGAGCTTTGCCCTGTCGAGTTGTGAATACAACCGCGGCGGCACGGCGACAGCCATGCTCTCGGCCCACAAAGGTTGCGTCTTGAGGGCTGGGTCGCTGGCCCCCTGAAGCGACATCCCTGCGTCGTAGCGGCCTTCACGAAGTCCCTGAAGCAGAACGTCATCTGCAACCTCAAAAAACGAGAGGGCGACGTCTGGCTCTTCCGCGCGTTGTCGCGCGAGAAGCGCTGAAAGATGCGATGAGGGTACGCCCAGTGCTACGGCAAGTCTGAGACGGGGGTGGCGACGCGTGGCGTCGTGCATAAGAGCCCCCAAGAAGAGAATTGAGTAAGAAAACAGCCCCGTATGATACCCGTGAGTTAAATTTAACGTGGTTAAATTATCGTGACTGCTCGACGCTTCTGTTGATGCAGAAGCGTACTGTTCAACGAGGCCGTCCCCCAGGCACCACCAGGTATGAAGCCGAGCCAGCCCTGGCATTCGGGAAGGCCGTACGCGCGTTTCGTGTGGATCAGGGTGTTGCTCAGGAGGAACTGGCGGCACTGGCCGGAATTGAGCGTTCGCACATGGGCAAGATCGAGCGGGGGGAGCATTTGCCCTCCTTAGGCTTGGTACTTAAGATTGCTGCGGCACTCAGGATCAGTGGCACCAAACTGATGGCTGCAACGGAGCGCAATATGGCCCCTACTGCCGAGGTTTGAGGCTGACTTCTGAGAAGCTATCCGTCCAAACCTTCGCGTAGACGAACGATAAGCCGCTCCAGTGAGGCCGGCACATCGCCGCTGTCGGGCCGAAGCAGATAAGTTGTGATGATCGCCGACTCCACGGCCAAGGGACGAATCACGACGTCCGGTCGTTGGCTAATCGGAATTTTGGTGGCTGCCATGAAGCCGACACCATAACCGGCGCCGACCAGCGTAAGCATCATGTCTAACGAGGTTGCGTGCTCGACAACGTTCTGCCGATTTTCCAAAGGGCCAAGCAGCCGTGCTAATTCTCGGCAGTAGCCCTCACATATCTGTGGGTCGCACAAGACGAGCGGATGGCTGCCGAGTTCATCGAGCGGCACCTCCTTGTGGATGAGGAGCTCATGCCGGGCGGGTACGGCAACTACCAATGGGTCGTGCCAGATAGCTTGGGCAGTGATGCCATCGCCGACATCTGCAGCGTGTGCGAAGCCAATTGAAAAATCGCCGGCCCGCAGGCCTCGCACCTGCTCGGCCAAGGGGACTTCGCATAAGCGAATCTCGATCTCCGGTTCCTCTGCGCGACAACGCGCTAGGAAAGCTGACAGCCGTGAATCAATAGCGCCGTCAGATATAGCAATGCGTAGACTCCCTCGCAAACCTGCCGCGATTGCCCTTGCGTTGTCTTGCGCCTGCTCGAGGATAATGAATAGTCGACGGATGTCTTGCAGGAAGGCGGCACCGGCTGGGGTCAAGCGGGTCCCCCGTCTATCCCGGTCGAAGAAAACGACTCCTAACTCGTCTTCCAGTTCTTTAATCGCTCGGGACAAGGGGGGTTGCTCGATGTGCAGTCGCTCGGCAGCCCGTGTGAAGTGTAGTTCCTCGGCCAAAGCAACGAAGCATCGAAGGTGTCGTAACTCCATCTGTAGCGCCTTTTTAGTTGCAGATGCCAATTCCCTGCGCTGTCATCCCTCGTTGGACTACCGTTTAAGCCTAGCGTTAGCTTCACGACTGACTCAGCTTTTCGCCTGCTCGTATTCTTGGACGATTGCCTGCATGCCCCCCATTGCGAAGTGGAAAAGGTGTTCCACAACTGTGGCTGGCGGCATCTGAAACACTTCCTGCAAAGGTCCAGGAAAACTGCGCCCACCTACCAGCAGCATCAGGCAAGGCGCGCCGACACTCAGCAGGCACCTGGTCAGTGCGGGGTCTTCAGCCGGGATCTTCGTGATTTCACTGAGCATGCGCTTGACGAGCACCATCTTCGGCAGTGCTTCGTTCTGAAAAAGCACCTGCAGATGTGAACTCGGCGCCAGCACTTCCCTGGCCAGGATTCGCAGGTGCCAGGCTTGAGGCTCTTCGGTCGCACGTTGGACCAATTGCTCGATCAGAAAACGCAGCTTCGACGTTGGCGCCAGCTCGCTCTCGACCAGTTCGCGCAGATCGTTCACTCCCAACAGCCGCCGATGGGCCTCGGCCAGCACGGTCTGGTAGAGACCACTGCGGTTGCCGAAGTGATAGTTGATGGAGGCCAGATCCACGCGCGCTTCGGCGGCGATGGCCTTGTTGGTGGTTTCGGCGTAGCCCGTCGTGGCGAATAGTTCGCCTGTGGCCTCCAGGATTCGGGCTCGTGTCGCTTCGCCATCCGAGCGAAGACCGCGTGCGGGCTTGTTCATCCCTTGACTCTCTAGAGCAGATATGGATTGCATTCTCACCCAATTTAAAACTAAAATCAAATTAATGAAGGCGCTCCCGCCGCAGTCTTCTGCCGTCCGATCCTGATTCCTGAGACCTTTGACATGAAGAAACCTTTTATCCTCCTTGCCGCTGCCGTCACTGTTGGTCTCGTGGCGTGGGCTGCGTGGCACTTCAGTCAGCGCGACGGTGACGATGGGCTGGTGCTGCACGGCAATGTGGACATCCGCCAGATCTCGCTGGCCTTCGATGGCAGTGGCCGCGTGGCGGAAGTGCGAGCCGAAGAAGGCGACCGGGTGAAGGCCGGTGCGGTTGTGGGCCTGCTGGACACGCGCACGCTGGCCCTGCAGGCGGAGCAGGCGCAGGCGCAGATCGAGGTTCAGCAGCAGACCCTGCTGCGGCTGCGGACCGGCTCGCGTCCCCAGGAGATCGCACAGGCCCGCAGTCGGGTCACCGCGGCGCAGGCGGATGCGTCCCAAGCCGAGCAGGATCTCAAGCGTCTGCAAGGCATCGCAGCCAACACCCAAGGGCGCGGCGTCAGCGCTCAGGACCTGGATCGCGCCAGGAGTAATCACCAGGTCGCCCAGGCCAAGGTCGCCGAGCAGCGCGAAGCCTTGCGTCTGACCGAACTGGGTCCCCGGGCGGAGGAAGTCGCGGGCGCCCAGGCGCAGCTCAAAGCGGCGCAGGCACAGTTGGCGCTCCTTCAGCATCAGATCGCGCAGGGCGAGTTGAAGGTGCCCGCGGATGCGGTGGTGCGGTCGCGGCTGCTGGAGCCCGGCGACATGGCGACGCCGCAACGTCCGGTGTTGGCCTTGGCGCTGACCCAGCCCAAATGGGTGCGCGCCTATGTGGGCGAGCCCGACCTGGTCCGCGTCAAGCCGGGCATGGAGGCACAGGTGGTCGCCGATGGGCGCCCCGGCGAGCCTATCCCCGGCAAGATCGGCTACATCTCCTCGGTGGCCGAGTTCACGCCCAAATCGGTGCAGACCGAAGAACTGCGCACCAGCCTGGTCTACGAGGTGCGAGTGCTGGTCGACGACCCTCAGGACGTGCTGCGGCTGGGGCAGCCGGCAACGGTCCATCTGGCGGTGGCTGGCACTGCGCGATGAACGAGGGCAATGCAACGGTTCACCCACCGGTCCACGCTCAGGGCCTGTGCAAGACCTTCGATGCGCCGGGCGGCGGCCCGTTGCGCGCGGTAAACGACGTGTCGATGACGATAAGGGCGGGCGAGTTGACCGCCCTGGTCGGCCCGGACGGTGCCGGCAAGACCACGCTCATGCGCATGATGGCGGGACTGCTCACGCCCGACGGTGGATCGTTGCAGGTACTGGGTTGCGACGTCGCCAAGGATCCGCAGTCGGTCCAGGACCGCATCAGCTACATGCCGCAGCGATTCGGCCTGTACGAGGACCTGAGCGTGCAGGAGAACCTGGACCTGTATGCCGACCTGCACGGGGTGCCCCAGGAGGTGCGCCGCGAGCGCTTCGGGCGCATGCTGGAAATGACGGACATGGCCCGTTTCACCGAACGGCCGGCCGGCAAGCTGTCGGGCGGCATGAAACAAAAACTCGGTCTTGCCTGCACGCTGGTGCGCTCGCCGGACTTGCTGCTGCTGGACGAGCCCAGCGTGGGCGTCGATCCGCTGTCGCGCCGCGACCTGTGGAAGATCGTGCAGCAGTTGGTCGAGGACGAGAACCTCAGCGTGATCGTCAGCACGGCCTACATGGATGAAGCCGAGCGCTGCGCGCAGGTGTTCGTGATGCACGAGGGCCGGTTGCTGGCCGAAGGGGCGCCGCACGCGCTGCGCAGCCGCGCACGCGGCCTCACCTTCGTCGCCACACCGCGACCCGGTACGCCCGCGCGCGATCTGCAGGCGCGGCTGATCGATGAGGATGCGCTGATCATTGACGCCGTGCCCAAGGCCGGCGAGGTGTGGTTCATTCGCCAGCCCGAGGCGCAGGCGGATGCCGTCGATGCGTTGCTCGGCGACCTGGATCACCGGCCGCGCAGCGAGGACCTGGAAGACGCGTTCATGATGATGCTGCGCCAGCAGCAGGCCGAGGGTGCGGACAAGGAGGCCCCTGCCGAGGCGCCCGCGCCGTCGCCGCAGGTCGCGCCGGCGCGCAGCGACGACAAGCCGGTGATCGTCGTGCGCGACCTGGTGCGCAAATTTGGCGATTTCACCGCGGTCGCCAGCACATCCTTCGAGGTTGCGCGCGGGGAGATCTTCGGGCTGCTCGGCCCGAACGGCGCGGGCAAAACCACCACGTTCCGCATGCTTTGTGGTCTGCTGCCGGCCACCAGCGGCCACCTGGAAGTGGCCAGCCTGAACCTGCGCACGGCACGCGCCCAGGCGCGCGCACGGATCGGCTATGTGTCGCAGAAGTTCGCGCTGTACGGCAACCTGACCGTGCGCGAGAACCTGGAGTTCTTCGCTGGCGCCTACGGACTGCGCGGTGCTGCCATGCGTGATCGGGTGGCCGCGACCATCGAACAGTTCGGGTTGGACGCCGCTGCCGTGAGCGGGGTACTGCCGGGTGGCTACAAGCAGCGCCTGGCGATGGCGGCCGGCCTGCTGCACGAGCCGGAGATCCTGTTCCTGGACGAGCCGACCAGCGGCATCGATCCGCTGGCGCGCCGCTCGTTCTGGCGCACCATCACCTCGCTCGCCCAGTCGGGCGTCACCGTCATCATCACGACCCACTTCATGGAAGAGGCGGAGTACTGCGACCGCATCGCGATCCAGGACGCCGGCAAGATGCTGGCACTCGGCACGCCGCAAGAGGTGCGAGAGCAAGCCGGCGGCGAAGCGGGTGGCGACATGAACAGTGCCTTCATCGCCGTCGTCGAACAGGGCCGCGCCCAAAGCAGGCACGCGCAAGGAGGGGACAAGTGACCACCTCCGGCTTCGCAAGGCGGTTCACCGCACTGCTGCGCAAGGAAGTGCGCCAGATGCTGCGCGACAAGAGCAACCTGGCCGTCGGCCTGCTGCTTCCGGTCGCACTGATCCTGCTGTTCGGCTACGGCTTGTCGTTCGACGTGAAGAATGCGCCGATCGCGGTGGTGCTCGAAGACAGCTCACCCACCGCACGCGAGGTCGTCGCAGGCCTGCAAGGCTCCGCCTACCTGTCTCCGACGTTGACCACCAGCATGACGCAGGCCGAAGCCCGCATGCGGGCCGGCGAGATCGACGCGATCGTGCGCATTCCGATGGACTTCTCGCGTCGCCTGGCGACCGGCGACGCGACAATCCAGATCGTGCTCAACGGCGTGGAGTCGACCACCGCGTCGGCTGTCGAGGGCTACGTGAGCGGTGCAATCGGCGTCTGGGCGCAGCGCCAGGGAGACCGCGCAGGCGGCAAGGCCCCAGCGGGCGCGAGCGTTGAGGTGGTGCAGCGCACCTGGTTCAACGAGGCCAACAACAGCTCCTGGTACCTGGTCCCCGGCCTCATCGTGCTCGTGCTCACGCTGGTGGGGGCTTTCCTGACTTCGCTGCTGATCGCCCGGGAGTGGGAGCGCGGCACGCTGGAATCGCTGTTCGTCACGCCGGTGCGTCCGACCGAACTCGTGCTCGCCAAGCTCACGCCCTATCTGGCGATCGGCGCGATCGACCTGACGCTGTGCCTGCTGGCCGCCCGGTTCCTGTTCGAGGTGCCGATGCGCGGCTCGCTGTGGATCATCGTCCTGGCGTCGATGCTGTATCTCGCCGTGTCGCTGCTGCTGGGGCTGTTCATCTCGGGCAAGACGCGCAACCAGTTCCAGGCCAGCCAGATGGCGCTGCTGACCAGCTTCATGCCCGCCATGATGCTGTCGGGCTTCGTGTTCGACCTGCGCAACGTGCCGGTGGTGATCCAGGTGATCAGCCAGTTGTTGCCGGCCACGCATTTCATGGGCCTGATCAAGACGCTGTTCCTAGCGGGCGACCACTGGCCCACCATCGTGCGCAGCCTGCTGATCCTCTCGGCATACGCCGTGGTGCTGACCTACGCGACGCGGCGCACGCTGCGCAAGACATTGGATTGACCGCCATGACGTCCTTTATTGCCACCCTCGCGCAGATCGGCGCCCTGGTCAAAAAAGAGATCCTGGCGCTGGTCAAGGAGCCCTCCAGCCGGGCCATCCTGTTCCTGCCCGCGCTGCTGCAGGCCCTGCTGTTCGGCTACGGCGCGACTTACGACCTCAAGTACGTTCCGTATGCCGTGCTGGACCAGAGCCGCAGCGCGGCGTCGGTCGAACTGCTGTCGCGGCTGGACGGCACCGGCGTGTTCGAACGCGAGGCCACGCTGACCTCGCCCGAGCAGATCGCCGGCCAGGTCGACGCCGGCAAGGCGCTGATGGTGGTCAGCATTCCTTCGGACTTCCATACGCGCCTGGCGGCCGGACAGCGGGCACCTCTGCAGATCATCCTGGACGGGCGCAATTCGTCGACCGCGGGCTCGGCCGCCGGCTACGTCGGCTCCATCGTGGCCGACTACAACGCCTCGCTCGGAAGCGGCGCACAAGGCGTCACGATCGAGCGGCGCGCCTGGTACAACCCCAACCTGGAATCGCGCTGGAACCTCATGCCGGCGCTGATCGCGGCATTGAGCATGATGCAGACCCTGCTGCTATCGGCGCTGTCGGTGGCCCGCGAGCGCGAGCAAGGCACGTTCGACCAGTTGCTGGTCACGCCGCTCACGCCGATGCAGATCCTGATCGGCAAGGCGCTCCCGGCGATCCTGGTCGGGCTCATCCAGTCCACCGTCATCTTCCTGATCATCCGGTTCTGGTTCGAGATCCCGATGAACGGGTCGGTGTGGCTGCTGTACCTCGGGCTCATCACCTTCACCATCGCGGCGGTCGGGGTCGGACTGTCGATCTCCGCCCTGTCGCTGACCATGCAGCAGGCGATGCTCTACACGTTCTTGCTGATCATGCCGCTGATGCTGCTGTCCGGCCTGCTCACGCCGGTGCGCAACATGCCGCAAGTGCTGCAGCTTGCCACCTATGTCAATCCGCTGCGGTTCGGCATGAGCATCGTGCGCCGCGTCTATCTCGAAGGCGCGGGCTTCGGCGACGTGGCGCTGGAGTTCATCCCCTTGCTCGTGCTGGCCGCCATCACGCTGCCGCTGGCGGCGTGGCTGTTCCGCAACCGTCTCTCTTGATCACGGGTACCCGTATGTTCGATTTGCAGCGCCACATTCCTCATCCAACACGCCGCGGCCTGGCGAACTGCGCATTGGCGGTGGCCCTGGCAGCGGCATTGGCCGGCTGCGCGGTCGGGCCGGATTTCGTGAAACCGACGCCCGTGGCCCCGGACGATTGGACGAGCTGGCGCAGCGCCGAGGATTCCCTGCGCGCGTTGGGCGCTGCCGACCAGCCCCTGCCCCCGCACTGGTGGCAGGCCTTCAACGATCCGGTGCTGGACAACCTGACGCAGCGGGCCTTGGTTTCCAGCCCGGACCTGCAGACCGCCGCGCTGCACTTTGCGCAGGCCCGCGTCCAGCGCAGCACGACGGCCGCCCAGCGCGGGCCGGAGGTAGGTGTCAGCGGGAGCGCCAATCGCCAGCGCCAGAGCGAGTACGGTGCCGGCACCCGCATGATCGACGCGATCGGCGGCGATCGCGAGAGCCTGGTGAATGTGTTGAGCGAGCCGTTCACGCTGTATCAGGCCGGCTTCGACGCATCATGGGAAGTAGACCTGTGGGGGCGCGTGCGGCGCTCCATCGAGGCCGCTGATGCCGACGTGGACCGCCAGGCGGCACTGCTGGACCTTGCTCGGCTGACACTGGTCAGCGATGTGGCCCGCAACTACTTCGAACTGCGCACCACGCAGCGCCAGATCCTCCTGGCGCGCGAGGACATCACGGCGTTGGAGGATCGGTTGGGCATCCTGCAGGCCCGGGTGGATGGCGGCGTCATCGACCACCTGAACCTGGAGCAGCAACGCGCGGAGCTTGCGGCCATCAAGGCGCAGTTGCCCGGCCTGCTGGCCCAGGAAGGCGCGAGCGCCAACCAGATCGCGTTGTTGCTGGGCGAGCGCCCCGGCGCGCTGCGCGAGACGCTGGCAGCGCCCCCTGCCAGCGACGGCACGACGGCGCTTCCCGATCTCGCGCTGGGTTTGCCTTCGGAAGCGGCGCTGCGCCGACCCGACATCCGAGCCGCCGAAGCCCGGCTGCATCGGGCGACCGCGAGCATCGGCGTGGCGCGGGCGGACCTGTACCCCAGCATCCGGCTTGGCGCGCGCTTTGGTTACGAGTCCTACCTGAGTGGCGAGTTCTCCGACTGGGGCAGCCGCGCCTGGTCGGTCGGGCCCAGCCTGAACCTGCCTTTGTTCGACGGTGGCCGGCGCAGGAGCGTGGTGCAACTGCGCGAGCTGGAGCAGCAGGAAGCGGCCGTGAGCTACCAACAGACGGTACTACAGGCGTGGCAGGAGATCGATGACGCGCTTAGCGCCTACAACGCGGAGCAGCAGCAAGCGCAGCAATTGCAAGCCCGGGTGCGCAGTGCGGCAGACGCCTATCAACTGGCCCAGGCGCGCTACGACGGCGGGACGGCCGACTTCATCACGGTGCTCGACAGCCAGCGCAGCTTCCTGCAGGCGCGCCGCGACCTGACGGCCAGCCAAGGGCGGCTGAACACCCGCTACGTGACGATCCAGAAGGTGGTAGGCAACGCCCCCCAGGTTGAGAAGCCGACGGCGGCTGCGACATCAGGGGAATGACACGACGTGGCACACAACACACTGGCGACGCAGCCCCGGACACGTAGGAGAGTACTTGGCAGGCAAAGACGCCCCGTCAGGTGCCTCCTGCTGGCCGTCATGGCGTCGCTGTGTGTGGGGTGCGCCGGTGTCAAGGTGGGAACCGTCAGCCCCGAGGACTACATCTCCCAGCGACGCGGGGATGTGCTGACCACCGGCAAGCTCAGCGCCTCGGCCCGCGACGTGCTCACGAGTCTTGCGATCTCGCCAGAGCGATGCCGGGAGAATGTCAGCGACTGCGCCCAGTTGCTGACGCGCAGCGATGTCATTGGCATGGAACGTCAACTCGCCACGGCAGCGGAGCTGTGGTTGCAGGAAGCCATGCGCCAGGAGCGGCAAGGCGTGACCGGCCACCAGCGCTTCGAGGGCCTGTTGGGGGCCTATCTGCAGGTGGCGCGCCATGCCTACGCCTATCTGTTCTTCACCCCACGCCTGCCGGGGGATCGGGCGTTCGAGGATCGCCAGACGCAAGTTCGCGACTACTACAACTATGCGGCGCAGCAGGCGGCCGCGCTGTTGTTCGAGCAGTACCGCGACGCGCGGCAGCATGTCGGAGATAGCATCCAGGTGGGCGATTGGCTGCTGCGTGGAGACATGTCCGGCGTGTACCAGAACGGCCCCCCACCACGTGCAAGCGAACTGCTCCCGGCGTCGCGGCTCACCTTCCAGGGCATCCGAAGCATCTACCGGCGTGACGGCTTCGGGGCCGAACTCGTGGTGGCGACCGGTGCTGGGGACGAGGACCGCGCGGCTTCGGCGCACGCCTATAGCGAGACACCATATCGGCCGGTCACGGCCATCCTGGCCTTTCCGGGAAGCACGCTGGAGCAGGTGCTTCGCGCTCGCGAAGTCACCCTGGTCGGATACGACCCCTACCGGCACGACGGCCTGCAGATCCAGGGCACCTCGGTGCCGCTCGCAGCCAACTTCACCTCCGCCTACGGTCTGTGGCTGGCGCGCTCGGGGTTTTCCGTGCAGGCCCTGCGCACGGTCCTGGGCAGGAGCCGCAGCCTGGACGCCCCGCATGTCTATCTGATGCAGCCCTTCGACCCCAACCGCCGGGTCATCATCATGCTGCACGGATTGGCCAGCAGTCCCGAGGCCTGGATCAACGTCGCCAATGACATCATGGGCGATGAAGCGTTGCGCCAGCGCTACCAGGTCTGGCAGGTGTACTACCCCACCAATGCGCCTCTTGCGTACAACCACGCGGCGATTCGGAGCGCGCTCACCGCGACCTTCCAGCATTTCGATCCTTCGGGCGCCACCGCCGCCTCGCGCGACATTGTCGTCGTCGGCCACAGCATGGGCGGAGTGCTGGGCCGATTGCTGGTCTCGTCCTCCGGCAGTGTGCTGCTCGATACGGTCAAGGCGGGCCGCCAACTGGAGGGCGAGCGGTTCGAGAGATTCCGAACCGCGGTCGAGGGCTTTTTGAGCTTCGAGCCATACCCGGGCGTGACGCGCGCGATCTTCATTGCGGCGCCCCACAGAGGGACCCCATTCGCGGGCAACCGGCTCTCGCGGTTCCTCTCCGGACTCATCACGTTGCCGGCACAAGTGGTCAATCGGGCGGTACGACTGCAGCAGGTCATCGGTGACAAGGAGGTCACGCCAGCCAGCTTGCCGACCTACTTACCCAACGGGGTCGACAACCTGAGGGATTCTGACCCCTTCATCCGCGCCGCAGCCGAGCTCCCGATTTCTGCCAGCGTGCGCTACCACAGCATCGTTGCGAACCACACGCCGGACAGGGCCCTCGTCGATTCCGATGACGGCCTCGTGCCATACCGCAGCGCACATCTTGCCGGCGCGCAATCGGAGCTGGTCATCCCGTTTTCCCACAGCGTGCAAGAGACCCCGGAGGCGATCCTGGAGGTGCGACGCATTCTTCGCGAGCACCAGCGGGCGATTCCGGGGCCAGGGAGCACAACGCGTGAGTGATCTTGTTCAGACGTCGGCCAGACAGCCGTTCCCCGTTGCACGGGAGCCTTCGGGGGATCCGTGCTCAGGGCGCGGTGCCGCGCCGGCGACAGATCCTCCTGCTCCATATGCCAACCAGAGTGCGACACCATGACAAACGATCCCAGCAAACAATCCCCGCCGCCTGGAGTGCAGCGCGGTACCGACGGCATCTCCGTGGGCCACTCCGCGCGCGTCGAGCGTGTGCTCACCCTGGACAACCTTCAGTTGGGTGTGGCGCTTGCCAGTGACACCGTTCCCGCAGAGGGGAACACGCGAACCGTGGCCTCCATGCGTGGCAGTGCCTGGGTCGGCATCGGCACCTGGCTCGGGGGATTGATCGCCTCGGCGATCGGCGAGTGCCTGTCCGGCACCCGTCTGGTCTGCCGTGGACAGCGCCTGCGGTTTCTGGCGCCGGTCCGTCTGGGTGATCGCCTTCGGGCCGAGGTAACCGTCACCGAGCACCATCCGGCAACGGGTCGCATGGTCCTGCACTGTGCCTGCTCCAACCAGGACGGCATATCGGTCGCCGACGGCGAAGTGGAGGTGGCACCCAGCGATGTGCCCGGCGGCGACGATCAGATCGATATCGGGCTGAGCGTGGATGTGGGCGGCAGCATGCAGCGCATGCTGTCTCACGTTCAGACGCTGGACGCCATCCGTGTCGCGGTCGTACATCCCTGCGACGAAGCCAGCCTGTCAGCCGCGCTGGATGCACGCCGGGCCGGACTGATCGAGCCTGTCCTGGTGGCCCCGCGCGCCAAGCTGGACGTGGTTGCCCAGCAACACGGGCTGGATCTGACCAGCATCGAGGTCATCGACGTACCGCACAGCCACGCAGCTGCCGAACGCGCGGTCGAGATGGCCGGCAATGGCGAGGTCGAGGCCTTGATGAAGGGCAGCCTGCACACCGACGAGCTGATGGCCGCCATCCTCGCACCGGCCAGCCGGCTTCGCACCAAGCGACGCATCAGCCACTGTTTCGTGTTGCAAACGCCTGGTTACCCCCGGCCCTTCATCGTCACCGATGCCGCGATCAATCTGGCACCGGACCTGGCGCAGAAAGCCGACATCGTGCGCAATGCCATCGAGCTGGCCCACGTCATCGGCGTGGCCGATCCCAAGGTCGCCATTCTGGCGGCGGTGGAGACTGTCAACCCGGCCATGCCCGCGACGCTGCACGCGGCGGCGCTGTGCAAGATGGCCGACCGAGGGCAGATCGTCGGCGGTGTGCTGGATGGACCGCTGGCGTTCGACAACGCCATCTCGGCCGTGGCGGCACGAACCAAAGGCATCGTCTCGGCAGTGGCAGGACAGGCCGACATCCTGGTGGTCCCCGACTTGGAGAGCGGCAACATGCTTGCCAAGCAATTGATCTACCTCGGACAGGCGGCCAGTGCCGGCATCGTGCTTGGTGCCAAGGTTCCGGTGATCTTGACCAGCCGCGCCGACAGCCGCCAGGCACGGGTCGCGTCCTGCGCCATAGCTCTGATGCTGGCGCACCAGTACAGGCAGACGCCGCCATGACGCCGTTGTCCACACCCACCACGCTCAGGGGCAATCCCCACAGCGTGTCTTGCCCGCGCTGTGCGTCGATGCCACAGCCTCCTGCTTTTGTTCGATGGACTCGATCTCACATGCACAGCCATTCGTTAAGACTGGCCGTCTGCGCCGCCGCCCTGTTGATGAGCGGCTGCGCCTCGATGGCACCTGCGCTCGACAAGCCGGCCGTGGCGATGCCCGCGGCGTACGCGCACGGCACGCCATCCGGGGCGCAGGGTTCTACCGCAGCCGCGACCCTGGCCTGGCGTGACTACTTCACCGACCCCGTGCTGGCGCAGCTGATCGCGCAGGCGCTCGCGAACAACCCGGACATGCGCACTGCGGTGCTGCGGGTCAGGGAGGCACAGGCCGCCTACGGAGTGCAGCGCGCCGACCGGCTGCCTACCATCGGCGTGGGCCTGGACGCCACGCGGGCGCGCACGCCGGCCGACCTGAGCCTGAGCGGCCGAGCGGCCACCGCCAGCCAGTACCAGGCCGGGCTGGGCCTGAGCAGTTGGGAGATCGACCTCTGGGGGCGCATCGCGAGCCTCAATGAAGCGGCGCTGCAGAGCTTCCTGGCCACCGACGCGGCCCGTCGTGCGGTGAGCGTCTCGCTCGTCGCCGAGGTGGCCGATGCCTACTTGGGCCTGCGCGAATTGCAGGAGCGATTGCGGCTGGCACAGGCAAGCGAAACCAGCCAGCGCGAGTCGCTGCGCATCTTCACCCGGCGCCTGGAGGTGGGCTCTGCTTCCCGTCTTGAACTGACGCAGGTGCAGACCCTGCTGACCCAGGCCGAGTCCCTGGTCGTGCAGGTGCAGCAGGAGCGTGACGCGCAAAGATTGGCCCTGAGCATCCTGGTGGGCGATCTGTCGGATGCCGCGATTCCGATGGACGATGCCACTGCAGTCGACGCGGACATCCTGGCTCCGGTGTCACCGGGCCTGCCTTCGGACCTGCTGTACAGCAGGCCCGACGTCGTTGCCGCAGAGCACCAATTGCGGGGCGCCAATGCCAACATCGGTGCGGCACGCGCGGCGTTCTTCCCGCGCATCAGCCTCACCGCCTTTGGCGGCGCCGCCAGTACGGAGCTGGACCAGCTGTTCCGAGGCGCCAACCGCGCTTGGAGTTTCGCGCCCAGCCTGTCGCTGCCGATCTTCGATGCAGGACGCAATCGCTCGAACCTGGAGCTGGCCGAGGTGCGCAAGAACCTGGCCGTGGTGCAGTACGAGCAGACGGTGCAGAACGCCTTTCGCGACGTGGCCGATGCGCTGTCGGCGCAGCATTGGCTCGAACGCCAGGTCGGTATCCAGCAGCGCGCCGTCCAAACGCAGATCGAGCGCGCGCGGCTGTCCCGCCTGAGCTACGACAACGGCGCGTCTCCGTTTCTCGACGTGCTGGATGCCGAGCGCAACCTGATCTCATCCCAGCAGCAACTGGTTCAGACACGTCGCGCATTGCTATCGAGCCGCATTGCGCTGTACGCCGCATTGGGCGGTGGAACGCAGGATTCCGGCGATGCGCCGCTGTCGTCCACGCAGCCCCTTCCTACCGCCCCTTATTCGCGTTGATGACCATGGCCCTATCTCTGAACAAAAAACTGATTCTCCCCGTTGTGGCGATCGCGTTGGCCGCCGCTGGCTGGTACGCGTGGCAACACTTTGCCCTCGGGCAAGACGACGGCTCCGTCATCGGCGGCAACGGACGCATCGAGGCCACCGAGGTCGATATCGCCACCAAGCTGGCAGGCAGGGTGAGCGACATCCTGGTCGACGAGGGTGCCTTCGTGAAGGCGGGCCAGACACTGGCCACCATGCAGGTGCAGACCCTGGAGGCGCAGTTGCGCGAAGCGCAGGCGCAGCGCCAACAGGCGATCAACGCCGTGGCCAGCGCCCAGGCCCAGGTGGCGATGCGCGAGAGCGACAAGACTGCGCTGGTGGCCCAGATGCGCCAGACCGAAGCCGAGCTCAATGCCGCCAGGCGGCGGCTCGTCCGTTCCGAGACGCTCGTCAAGGAAGGCGCCACCTCCACGCAGACGCTCGACGATGACAGCGCCCGCGCGCTCAGCGCCGATGCCGCCGTCGCTGCGGCCCGGGCGCGCGTGGCCTCCGCCGATGCCGCCATCACGGCCGCGCGAACACAAGTGACCAGCGCACAGTCCCAGGTCGCCGCAACGGACGCCACGCTGGAGCGCATCCAGTCCGAGATCGACGACAGCCAGCTCAAGGCGCCGCGCGACGGCCGGGTGCAGTTTCGTGTGGCGCAGCCGGGCGAGGTGCTGGGTGCCGGCGGCCGGGTGATGAACATGATCGACCTGTCGGACGTTTACATGACCTTCTTCCTGCCCACTGAAGCGGCGGGACGGCTGGCGTTGGGCTCGGAGGTGCGCATCGTGCTGGACGCGGCGCCGGACTACGTGATTCCGGCCAAGGTCTCCTTCATCGCCAGCGCTGCCCAGTTCACGCCCAAGACGGTGGAGACCGCCAGCGAGCGCCAAAAGCTGATGTTCCGCGTGCGCGCACACATCGACCGCGAGTTGCTGCGCAAGCACCTGGAGTACGTGAAGACTGGCTTGCCCGGTGAGGCCTGGGTGCGGCTCGATGACTCGCAGGAGTGGCCAGCCCGACTCGCCCTGAAGGTCCAGCCATGACGCAATCGGCGCTGGTCACAAGCACGGACGTCGTCCGCCTTGAGCAGGTGGAACTGCACTACGGCAAGATCCGGGCGCTGGCCGGCATCACGCTGGACGTCCCAGCGGGGCGCATGGTGGGCTTGATCGGCCCCGATGGCGTCGGCAAGTCGAGCCTGCTGTCGCTGGTGGCGGGCGCCCGCGCAGTGCAGGGCGGACACGTGCAGGTGCTGGGTGGCGACATGGCGAGCCGGCGCCACCGCAACGCGGTCTGCCCGCGCATCGCCTATATGCCGCAAGGGCTGGGCAAGAACCTCTATCCGACACTGTCGGTGGAAGAGAACCTGCAGTTCTTCGCGCGCCTGTTCGGCCACGACGCGGCCGAGCGGCGCCGGCGCATCGACGATCTCACTGCAGCCACCGGCCTGCACAAGTTCCTGGCGCGCCCGGCCGGCAAGCTCTCCGGCGGCATGAAGCAAAAGCTCGGCCTGTGCTGCGCACTGATCCATGACCCGGACCTCCTGATCCTGGACGAGCCCACCACGGGCGTCGATCCGCTGGCCCGTGCGCAGTTCTGGGACCTGATCGCGCGCATTCGCACCGATCGCCCCGCGATGAGCGTGATCGTCGCCACGGCCTACATGGACGAGGCGCAGCGCTTCGACTGGCTGGTCGCCATGGACGATGGCCAGGTACTGGCGACCGGCACGCCCGCGCAACTGCTGTCGCGTACCAGCAGCGATTCGCTGGAGGCCGCATTCATCGCGTTGCTGCCCGAAGACAAGAAGCGTGGCCACCAGCCGGTGGTGATCCCGCCGCTGCAAGCCTCGGAAGACGACATCGCCATCGAAGCCGATGGGCTGACGATGCGCTTCGGCGACTTCGTCGCGGTGGACCACGTCTCCTTCCGCATTCGCCGCGGCGAGATCTTCGGCTTCCTCGGCTCCAATGGCTGCGGCAAGAGCACCACCATGAAGATGCTCACCGGGCTGCTGGAGGCGAGCGAGGGCCGGGCCTGGCTGTTCGGCCACGAGATCGATCCGCGGGACATCGCAACCCGTCGGCGGGTCGGCTACATGTCCCAGGCCTTCTCGCTGTATGGCGAGTTGACCGTCCGGCAGAATCTGGCACTGCACGCCCGGCTGTTCCAGGTGCCCGAGGAGGACATCGACGCGCGGGTGGCCGAGATGGAGCAGCGCTTCGGGCTGGGCGAGGTGCAGGACAGCCTGCCCGAGAGCATGCCGCTGGGCATGCGCCAGCGGCTGTCGCTCGCCGTGGCGATGGTGCATAAGCCGGAGTTGCTGATTCTTGACGAGCCGACTTCTGGCGTGGACCCGGTCGCGCGCGATGCCTTCTGGCGGCTGCTGGTCGAGCTGTCGCGTCGCGACAAGGTCACCATCTTCATCTCCACCCACTTCATGAACGAGGCCGAGCGCTGCGATCGCATGTCGATGATGCATGCCGGCAAGGTGCTCGATAGCGACACGCCGGCCAATCTGGTAGAAAAACGCGGGGCGCAGACACTGGAAGAAGCCTTCATCGGCTACCTGGTCGAAGCCGGCGGCGGTGCGCCCCAGGCCGACACGCCTGTCGGCGCAGGCCCCGCCCAGGCCGGGCCCGCCCCCGGCCACGCCAAGCCCAGCCGCTTCAGCCTGCAACGGTTGTTCAGCTACATGTGGCGGGAATCGCTGGAACTGCAGCGCGATCCCGTGCGCGCCACGCTGGCCTTGGCCGGATCGGCCTTGCTGATGTTCGTGATCGGCTTCGGCATCAGCATGGACGTCGAGGACCTGCGCTACGCCGTGCTTGACCGCGACCAGTCCACGCTCAGCCAGAGCTACACCTTGAGCCTGGCCGGCTCCCGGTACTTCGTGGAGCAGCCGCCGATCACCGATTACACCGAGCTCGATCGCCGCATGACGAGCGGCGAGCTGAGTCTTGCCCTGGAGATTCCTCCGGGATTCGGACGCGACGTGCTGCGCGGGCGCAACGTGCAGATCGGCGCCTGGATCGATGGCGCGATGCCGCAGCGCGCCGAGACCGTCATTGGCTACGTGCAGGGCATCCACCAGCACTGGCTGGTGGAGCAGGCTACAGAACGCACGGGCAGCGCCCCCATCGGGCAAGCCGGGATCGAAACGCGCTTTCGGTACAACCCGGACGTCAAGAGCCTGCCGGCCATGGTGCCGGCTGTGGTGCCGATGCTGCTGTTGATGCTGCCGGCCATGCTCACGGCGCTGGCCGTGGTGCGCGAGAAGGAAACCGGCTCCATCTTGAACCTGTACGTCACCCCCGTCACCCGGACCGAATTCCTGCTGGGCAAACAACTGCCCTATGTAGGGCTGGCCATGCTGAACTTCTTCCTGATGACGCTGTTGTCGGTGACCGTGTTCGGGGTACCGATCAAGGGAAGCTTTCTGACGCTCGTGTTGGCCGCGGTGATCTTCAGCTTCTGCGCGACGGGCATGGGCTTGCTTGCATCGAGCATCACCAAGAGCCAGATCGCGGCGATGTTCTTCGCGATGATCGGAACCATGATTCCCACCGTTCAGTTCTCGGGCCTGACCGACCCGGTGTCCTCGCTGCAGGGCGGCGGGCGCTGGTTGGGCGAGATCTATCCGGCCACGCACATGATCAGCATCAGCCGCGGTGTCTTCAACAAGGCCCTAGGCTTCGGCGATCTGGGCGGGGCGCTCGTTCCCATGCTGATCGCGGTACCCGTGATCATCGGTGCGGCGATTGCGCTGCTGCGCAAGCAGGAGCGCTGAACCATGGGCCAATTCCTCTCCAACACCTACCGATTGGGCGTCAAGGAACTGTGGAGCCTGTGGCGCGACCGCACCATGCTGGTGCTCATCGTGTACGTCTTCACCTTGGGCGTGTACACCGGGGCGACGGCCATGCCCGAGACGCTGCACAACGCCCCAATCGCGGTCGTCGACGAAGACCAATCCCCACTGTCCCAACGCATCATTTCGGCCCTGTATCCACCCCAGTTCAGCAAGCCGCAGTTGATCGAGTGGCCAGAGATGGACGTGGGGATGGACGAGGGACGCTACACGTTCGTGATGGTGATCCCGCGCAACTTCCAGCGTGACCTGCTGGCCGGCCGCGCACCGCAGATCCAGCTCAACGTGGATGCCACGCGCATGAGCCAGGCGTTTGTCGGTAGCGGCTACGTGCAGCAGATCGTCAACGGTGAGATCAGTGAGTTCGCACAGCGCTACCGCTCCAGCGCCGTGCCTGTGGTGGATCTCGCCTTGCGGGCGCGCTTCAACCCCGCGCTGGAGCCCTCCTGGTCAGGCAGTCTTGCGGAGATCATCGACTACATTGCCATGTTGTCCATCGTTCTAGCAGGCGCGGCGCTCATCCGCGAACGTGAGCACGGCACGGTCGAGCACCTGCTGGTCATGCCGGTGACGCCGGCGCAGATCATGCTGGCCAAGGTCTGGTCCATGGGAGCGGTGGTACTGCTGGCGGCGGCCGTGTCGATCGGTTTCGTCGTGCAAGGCCTGCTGGATGTGCCAATCGCCGGGTCGCTGCCGCTGTTCTTCGTCGGTGCGGCGTTGTGCCTGTTCGCCACCACGTCGATGGGCATCTTCCTGGCGACGCTGGCGCGCAACATGCCCCAGTTCGGCATGCTGATGATGCTGACCATCATGCCTTTGCAGATGCTCTCGGGGGGCGCCACGCCGCGCGAAAGCATGCCAGAGCTGGTGCAGAACATCATGCTGGTGGCACCGACCACGCACTTCGTGCAGCTTGGACAGGCGATCCTGTTCCGTGGTGCCGGCCTGGCGGTGGTGTGGCCGCAGTTCGCCGCGTTGCTGTTGATCGGAGCCGTGCTGTTCGGCTTGTCGCTGCAACGCTTTCGCAAAACCATCGCACGGATGGCCTGACCAGGAGCAGCGCATGAAGCACCCATTCCGCCAGAGCGCCAACCTGCCGGCCACCTTCCTCGTGAAGCGACGCCAATGGGCCACCCCGGCGCGCATGACTGAAAAGGTACGGCAATGACGCAACGCTTGAGACTGGACATCCCGGTATTGCTGCCCGAGGTGTCGGACGCTGCCGATGCCTGCGTGGGCCGCCTGGTCGCCGAGCTCGAAGGCAGGAGCGGTGTCGAGCAGGTGCATGTGATCCCGCCCGCAGCAGGGGCGCCCGGCAGGCAAGAGGCGATGCTGTGCGTTCATTACGATTCCGCGATGTTCTCGCTCGCGCGCATCCGCGAAGTGGTCCAGGCTGCGGGCGCATCGGTCAGTGCGCGTTTCGGGCACGTGCTGTGGCAGGTGGATGGCCTCGTGCATTCGCGCCGCGCACGCACGATTGGCGACACGTTGCGGCGCGTCCCAGGGGTTCTGGAGGCACAGGCCGATGCCACTGGACTCGTGCGGGTCGAGTTCGACCGCAGGGTGGTGACGGAGCAGTCGCTGTTCGAGGCGCTGTCAGGACTCGGATTGCGCGCGAAGGCGCGCGTCCAGGAGAAACCCGCGGCCGAACAGAATGCCGGAGGCGGTCACGACAGTCACGATAGCCGCGACCCTCGTCACGACCATCCCGGCGAGACTGGCCGTGGGCACGACCACGCGGGCCACGCTCATGGCGAAGGCGAACACGCGCACACCCATGGCGGGTTCTTGGGCCCCAACACCGAACTCGTGTTCTCGCTGCTGTGTGGTGCCTTACTGGCGCTGGGCTTCGGCATCGAGAAGCTGGCGGCCGGCGCGCCTGCATGGCTGCCCACGGCCCTGTATCTCGGGGCCTACGCGTTCGGTGGCTTCTACACGCTGCGCGAGGCGATCGGCAACCTGCGCCTGAAGAAGTTCGAGATCGACACGCTGATGCTGGTGGCCGCCGCGGGGGCGGCGACGCTTGGCGCCTTTGCCGAAGGCGCGTTGCTGCTGTTCCTGTTCAGCCTCGGCCACGCGCTGGAGCACTACGCCATGGGGCGCGCCCGGCAGGCCATCGAGGCGCTGGCCAAGCTTGCGCCACGCACCGCCACCGTGCGGCGAGGAAGCGAGACGCATGAGGTGCCGGTCGAGAAGCTCGCGGTCGGCGACGTGGTGATCGTGCGCCCGAACGAGCGGCTGCCCGCCGACGGCTTCCTGGTCAAGGGCACGACCAGCATCGACCAGGCCCCGGTCACTGGCGAGAGCATGCCGGTGGACAAACGCCCGGTCACAGATCCCGGCCTTGCGCGTGCGCGGCCGGGTTCCATCGACGCCGAGGCGCGCGCCTTTGCCGGCACGATCAACGGCGCGGGAGCGATCGAAGTGGAGGTGACGCGCCTGTCCACCGACAGCGCGCTGGCGAAGGTCGTGCAGATGGTCAGCGAGGCGCAGGCCCAGCAGTCGCCGACCCAGCGCTTCACCGACCGCTTCGAGCGCATCTTCGTGCCGCTCGTGCTGGCGTTGGCCGTCGCGCTGCTGTTCGCGCCTCTGGTGATCGATGAACCCTTCAGTGAGAGCTTCTACCGCGCGATGGCCGTGCTGGTGGCCGCCAGTCCCTGCGCGCTCGCCATCGCGACCCCGAGCGCAGTGCTTTCTGGGGTGGCGCGCGCCGCGCGTGGCGGAGTGCTGATCAAGGGCGGCGCACCGCTGGAAGCACTCGGCTCGCTCGATGCCATCGCTTTCGACAAGACCGGCACGCTGACCGAAGGCCGCCCCCGCATCACCGATATCGCGCTGGCTGACGGCGTGACCGAAGCGGCGCTGCTGCGGGTGGCCGTGGCGGTCGAACGCCTGAGCGATCACCCGCTGGCCGCCGCCATCGCGCGCGACGGACAGGAGAAGCTGCAGGGGCAGGCCATCGCGTCCGCGCACGACCTCAAGAGCCTGACCGGGCGCGGCGTGACGGCCACGCTGGACGGCGAGACAGTCTGGATCGGCAAGGCGGAGATGTTCGGCGTGGACGGTCTCGCGCCGCTCGGTGCCTGGGCATCGCAGGCGATCGCGAGCCTGCGCGAGCGCGGACGCACGACCATGGTCGTGCGCCAGGGGACGCGGGATCTGGGCGCCATCGGCCTGATGGACACGCCGCGTCCCGACGCGCGCGCCGCCCTGGAAAAGCTGCGCCGGCTCGGCATCGCCCGCATGATCATGATCTCCGGCGACAACCGCACCGTAGCCGAGGCCGTGGCCAAAGAGGTCGGGCTGGACGAGGCTTGGGGCGATCTGATGCCCGAGGACAAGGTCCAGGCGATCCGCAAGCTGCGCGCCCAGGCCAAGGTCGCCATGGTGGGCGATGGCGTGAACGATGCGCCGGCGATGGCCCATGCGACCGTCGGCATCGCCATGGGCGCGGCCGGCTCGGACGTCGCGCTGGAGACGGCCGACGTGGCGCTGATGGCCGACGACCTGCGCCAACTGCCCTTCGCGGTCGGGCTGAGCCGCCACACCCGGTCCATCATCCGCCAGAACGTCTTCATCAGCTTGGGCGTCGTCGCGCTGCTGGTCCCTGCCACCATCGGCGGCCTGGGCATCGGGCCGGCCGTCGCGCTGCACGAGGGATCGACCCTGATCGTCGTGTTCAACGCACTGCGCCTGCTGGCATGGCGCGAGCGCGATTGAAGGCCGGCCCACACCTTTCGACGCGGGTGCGGCGTCCCTGATATCTCTTCACTGTCCCCCAACCAAGCAAGGAGCCACCTCATGAAAGCTGCCTACTACACCGTCAACGGAGAACCCGAGGTCCTCACCTACGGCGATCTGCCCGACCCGAAGGCCAAGGAGGGTGAGGTCGTCGTCCGCGTCCAGGCCGTCAGCCTCGAAGGAGGCGACGTGCTCTCCCGTCGCAACATGGCCCCGCCCACCACGCCCTACGTCGTCGGCTACGCGGCCGCCGGTGTCATCGCGTCCATAGGCCCAGGCGTGATCGACCTTGATGTCGGCCAGCGTGTGGCCTGCTTCAACTGGAAAGGCTCGCACGCGGAGCTGTTCGCGGTGCCGCAGCACTTCGTGTTTCCGGTGCCCGATGCCTTGGAGATCGACGCGGCCGCGGTTGGCCTGATCGCCTTTGGCACGGCCCACGACGGGCTGTTCGAGTTCGGTGCCTTGCAAAAGGGCGAAACTGTGCTCGTGCAGGGTGCCGCCGGAGGCGTGGGGCTTGCCGCCGTACAGTTGGCGCATCGCGCCGGCGCGAAGGTCATCGCCACAGCGTCCACGCTGTCGCGCCTGGCGAAACTGCGGGACTTCGGAGCCACGCACGGCATCGACTACCGGGACGAAGACATCGCGCAGCGCGCACTGTCGCTGACTGACGGCAAAGGCGTGGACATGGTGATCGATCTGGCGGGTGGCAAGGCGCAGGCCTCGCTGCTCAAGACACTGCGCTATCGCGGGCGCTATATTCCCTTGGGGGGCGCCAGCGGCGAGCGGGTCGCTTTCGAGATCGCCGATCTCGCCCCGAACAGCCTGGCGATCATCACGGCCCTGTTCGGCAAGGAACTGCATACCCCGCGTGTCCACGCAATGATCCAGGCGATCTTCGCCGACATGGCCGGCGGCTCGCTGACGATGCCGATCGACAAGAAGTTTGCGCTTTCGCAGGCCGCGCACGCGCACCGGCACGCGGAGGAAGGCCACCCCTTCGGGCGCATCGTGCTCGTGCCTTGAATCAACGCCCGTCGGGGTTTCCGTGCGGATCGAGCAACAGGAGAGGATGTCATGAACGCTGAGCAACACGATCACAGCCACGCCCATGGCGACGGTTCACGGCTCGCCCAGCCCGGTGCGCAGGATGGTGCCATGGGCTCAAGCGTCAGGGACCCAGTCTGCGGCATGGTCGTGGATCCGCGCCGCGCGGCCCATCGCGTGGATCACCAGGGCTCGGCTTACTGGTTCTGCTCCAGCGGTTGCCAAGCCAAGTTCGAGGCCGATCCGCTGCGCTACGCATCTTCTGGCGCGGCCTCGTCGCCCGCGGACGCGGCCGGGCACGCGCCGCATTCCCACGGCGCAGTCCATCGGGGGGGCGCAAAGCCAGCCGCGCCGGCATCCTCGACGGGGATCTGGACCTGCCCCATGCATCCAGAGATCCGCCGCAACGAGCCGGGTAGTTGCCCGATCTGCGGAATGGCGCTGGAGCCGCTCGTGGCGAGCGCCGACTCCGGGCCCAGCCCGGAACTGGCGGACATGACGCGACGCTTCTGGGTCGGCCTCGCGCTGGCCTTGCCTGTCTTCCTGCTTGAAATGGGATCGCACGTGATTCCGGCGCTCCATCACCTGGTGCCGCCAGCGATCTCGACCTGGCTCCAGTTCGCCCTCGCCACGCCGGTGGTACTGTGGGCCGGCTGGCCGTTCTTCGAGCGCGCCTGGGCCTCGCTGCGCCACCGCAGTCTCAACATGTTCACGCTGATCGCATTGGGCACCGGCGTCGCCTGGGGCTACAGCGTGGTCGCGACTCTGGCACCAGGCCTGTTCCCGCAGGCCTTCCGCACCATGGACGGCACCGTGGCGGTGTATTTCGAGTCCGCTGCGGTGATTACCGTACTCGTGCTGCTCGGGCAGGTGCTGGAACTGCGCGCCCGCGAGCAGACCTCCGGGGCGATCAAGGCCTTGCTGGACCTCGCGCCGAAGATCGCGCGGCGCCTGCGCGAGGACGGGACCGAAGAGGACGTGCCGGTTGAGCAGGTAATGATCGGCGACAAGCTGCGCATCCGCCCTGGCGAGACCGTTCCGGTCGACGGCGTGATCGAGGACGGGCGCTCCTCGATCGACGAATCGATGATCTCGGGCGAATCGATGCCCGTCACCCGTGCCCAGGGCGACCCGGCGGTGGGCGGTACGCTGAACCAGACCGGGGCGCTCATCATCCGCGCGCAGAAGGTCGGCAAGGACACCATGCTCTCGCGCATCGTTCAGATGGTCGCCGATGCGCAGCGCTCTCGCGCACCCATCCAGCGCATGGCTGACAAGGTGTCGGGCTGGTTCGTGCCGGCCGTCGTCCTGGTCGCGATCCTCGCGTTCACGGGGTGGGCCATCTGGGGGCCGGAGCCGCGGTTGGCACACGGCCTGGTCGCCGCGGTGTCGGTGCTCATCATCGCCTGCCCGTGCGCGCTGGGCCTGGCGACGCCGATGTCGATCATGGTCGGCGTGGGCAAGGGAGCCGGTGTGGGCGTGCTGATCAAGAACGCCGAAGCGCTGGAGCGCATGGAAAAGGTCGACACGCTGGTCGTGGACAAGACGGGCACCCTGACCGAAGGCAGGCCGGCCGTCACAGGCATCGTGGCCACCGCCGGCTTCACGCAGGACGAGGTTCTTGGTCTTGCGGCCGGCGTCGAGCAGGCCTCGGAGCATCCGCTGGCCCTGGCCATTGTGGCGGCCGCCCAGCAACGCAACATCGCCCTGGCGCAGGTCTCGGGATTCGATTCCCCCCTGGGCAAAGGCGCGCTGGGCGTAGTCGAGGGCTGGCGCGTGGTGGTCGGCAATGCCGCATTCCTGGCCGAGCATGGCATCGAGACCGCGCCGCTCGGTGCCCAGGCTGACGAACTGCGTCGAGATGGCGCGACGGCGATCTATATCGGTGTCGATCAGCGCGCGGCCGGGATCTTTGCCATCGCCGATCCGGTGAAGGCCACGACGCCACAGGCGCTCAAGGCACTGCACGGCGAAGGGATCCGTATTGTCATGCTGACCGGTGACAATCGGACCACCGCCGAGGCCGTCGCGCGCCGGCTAGGCATCGACGAGGTCGAGGCGGATGTGCTGCCCGATCAGAAGGCCTCGATCGTCAACCGGTTCAAGTCGGAAGGCAGGGTCGTCGCGATGGCGGGCGACGGGGTCAACGATGCGCCGGCCCTCGCTGCGGCCGACGTCGGCATCGCCATGGGATCGGGCACGGACGTGGCGATAGAGAGCGCGGGCGTGACGCTGCTCAAGGGCGACCTGACCGGCATCGTCAAGGCCAGGCAGCTCTCGCAGGCGACGATGCGCAACATTCGGCAGAACCTCGTCTTCGCCTTCATCTACAACGCCGCCGGCGTGCCGATCGCGGCAGGCGTGCTTTATCCGGTGTTCGGATTGCTGCTGTCTCCGATCATTGCAGCGGCCGCCATGGCGTTGTCGTCGGTCAGTGTCATTGGCAATGCGCTGCGGCTGAGGGCGATGAAGATATGAGGCCGGCACAGTTTGCAGCAAGCCGAGTGGTGTTTCGTGCTGCGCATTAACGTCTAATTAATAACGCTGCATGCTATGATACAGGCTGTCATGGATAGGAATGGACGGCACCGACAATAGGCACCGGACATCAACGGCACCATTGCCTGGATTGGAAAGACTTCCGATCAGTGTTTTTTTAAAACGATGCCATTCTTGGCGCGCCGTTTCAGACGACCACAATGGTTTATGGTTTTTTCAGAAGGGGAATGCACACATGAAAGCTCTGGTTTATCACGGTGACCACAAGATCTCGCTTGAAGACAAGCCCAAGCCCACCCTTCAAAAGCCCACGGATGTAGTAGTACGGGTTTTGAAGACCACGATCTGCGGCACGGATCTCGGCATCTACAAAGGCAAGAATCCAGAGGTCGCCGACGGGCGCATCCTGGGCCATGAAGGGGTAGGCGTCATCGAGGAAGTGGGCGAGAGTGTCACGCAGTTCAAGAAAGGCGACAAGGTCCTGATTTCCTGCGTCACTTCTTGCGGCTCGTGCGACTACTGCAAGAAGCAGCTTTACTCCCATTGCCGCGACGGCGGGTGGATCCTGGGTTACATGATCGATGGCGTGCAGGCCGAATACGTCCGCATCCCGCATGCCGACAACAGCCTCTACAAGATCCCCCAGACAATTGACGACGAAATCGCCGTCCTGCTGAGCGACATCCTGCCCACCGGCCACGAAATCGGCGTCCAGTATGGGAATGTCCAGCCGGGCGATGCGGTGGCTATTGTCGGCGCGGGCCCCGTCGGCATGTCCGTACTGTTGACCGCCCAGTTCTACTCCCCCTCGACCATCATCGTGATCGACATGGACGAGAATCGCCTCCAGCTCGCCAAGGAGCTCGGGGCAACGCACACCATCAACTCCGGCACGGAGAACGTTGTCGAAGCCGTGCATAGGATTGCGGCAGAGGGAGTCGATGTTGCGATCGAGGCGGTGGGCATACCGGCGACTTGGGACATCTGCCAGGAGATCGTCAAGCCCGGCGCGCACATCGCCAACGTCGGCGTGCATGGCGTCAAGGTTGACTTCGAGATTCAGAAGCTCTGGATCAAGAACCTGACGATCACCACGGGACTGGTGAACACGAACACGACGCCCATGCTGATGAAGGTCGCCTCGACCGACAAGCTTCCGTTGAAGAAGATGATTACCCATCGCTTCGAGCTGGCCGAGATCGAGCACGCCTATCAGGTATTCCTCAATGGCGCCAAGGAGAAGGCGATGAAGATCATCCTCTCGAACGCAGGCGCTGCCTGATCTTTGACGCCCTGGACGCCGTCTCAGGCGTCTAGGGCGGGTTTGGCCAGGACGCCCCTCGCATGCATGCAATGCGAAAACGGCAACACAATCGGGGTGCGGTTCAAATCACATACTGAATCAATCTCTATTCTTGCATTCTGTTTCGAGCGCATCTCACGTGTTCTTGCCGATGCTAGTCGGTGCTTCAATTACCGCGGCGAAATCAATCACGGTGCCGTCGCGGTGGGTTGTGGACTCGAATCGCCTTTCTCCAAGGCTTGTGCGCCGAGAAGAAACAAGGCTCGGAACTCGACCGAGAAGTGTTGAGCGTGCTCTTCGAAGAAAACCTCTGGTGCCTCGGCGGGCCACCACACGCGCAGTATGCCCTCGCAATCATTCCCGGAGTCCCTGAACTGGTGAAGTATCCAGCCAAACACTGTGCCGTCGTCGAGTTCGACACGGGAGGGTGAGCGGATTTCGTACGAAGGATCGACGGCTGCCTGGACAAATGGCGGGAGATCGCCTGTCGGAATCACATGCACACGGGTAGGCTGGCCGCCCAGCGTTTCGTTCACGCCCGGATAAGGCGGAAGAGCGTAGTGCTCGGGGTGGGAGGGATAGGCCATTTCCCGGGCAACCTTCAGCTTGTCTCCCCCTTCGCCACCGGAGGCTGTCAGGCCGGCGGCCATCCATTCAAACAATCGTTTCGCCGGCATGCCTTTCACGGCCATGGCGACCTTGCACTGCCGGAAGCTTCCCTTTGAGCGTGCCACGATCTCCTTGTTGCGGCTTGTTGCGGCGGCCTGATGCCTCAATCTGATCGCGGATCAGGTCGAACATGGGCTGTCCATGCAGCAGGGTCTTGAGGTTGAGCAGGATTCGACGCGCCGCTTTCAATTCCCACTCGTCGAGTTGCCTTTCGTCGGCAGAACCACAGTCTGTGTTGAAGAAAAACTAAGGGGAGGTGGTTAGCGATTGAGGTTCGGTCATCGCGTTTCTCCTTCAGGTGTCGGCGGTCATTCCAACAGGGGTCGGTCTGCGTCAATCAGGCGATTATCCGGCCGGAATCGATGCAAAGCTGTGTTCCTGTCATATGACGCAATGCATCGCTCGCGGCAAAGGCTGCCAAGCGGCCGATTTCGGCCGGATCGACGAGTTCGCCCAGCGGCACGCTGGCAGCTGCGCGCTCAGCGTGCCCTGGAATTGCTCGAAGCGCGGGGGTGTCGGTGGGGCCAGGAATCAGAGCGTTGACCCGAATCCGGTGAGGGGCCAACTCGAGTGCCATGATGGACACGAGCGCGTGGACGGCAGCCTTCGGGGCGATGTAGGTGCAGGCGTCGGGCACGACGCGGACTGCGGTCGATGAACCCGTCGCCATGAGCACCCCACCTTCTCCCTGTCGGACCAGATAGCGTGCAGCCGCGGTCAGGGTCAGGAATGTCCCGGTCAGGTTGAGTTTCACGCCGGCATCCCACTCTGCAAGTGAGGTTTCGTGCGTCGGCCCGCTCGCCTGGGTTCCGCCAGCATTGGCGAACGCCGCATCCAGACGTCCCCATTGATGATCGACCGCGGCAATCATCGCATCGACCTGCGCCGGGTCCCGGATATCCGTCACCATACCCAAGGCTTGGCGGCCCAAAGCTTGTATTTCTGCGACCACGCCATTGATTCGTGTTGCGTCAAAGCCAGCAACGCAGACCGATGCGCCGGCTTGCGCACACGCCATCGCAATACATCGCCCTATGCCTGATTCGCCGCCAGTGACGCAAACCACCTTCCCGCCAAGCAGCCCTTCCTGCTCTATATGCATGCTCATCTCCACAGTGTCTGGAACGTTCGCTACAGGGGATCGATTGAAATCTTTGAAAACGAGTGTAAAATAAAATTGAATTTAATGTAGTGGCTTAGGTTTGGTTGGCCTGAGAGCACCGCGTTCCGCGCGGTACACAGGCAGCCCCCATTTCCGATCCCCCGACAAACACTGGATTGCGATGTCTGCCCCATCTACCGAGCGCCTTGTCCTTGTTCTGAACTGCGGCTCATCGAGCATCAAGTTTGCGGTGTTCGATGCTTCCCTTGACCCAATGCCCCGCCGACCGTTGTGGAATGGGAAGGTCCAAGGAATCGGTGGTGACGTCCCGGATTTTGGGGAGACCGGTGTTGCACCTTTCCGTGTGCAACTCGATACGGAGACCCCCCATCGAAGCGCGCTGCAATTGATCCGTGAGCGCGTGTCGGCACGTCTGAATGAACACAGCAGCCTCAGCGCTATTGCCCACCGGATCGTGCATGGCGGCAGCAAATACTCCGCTCCAATCCGTGTGGATGCGCAGGTCCTCGCCGATCTGAAGGGTTACGTCCCTCTTGCCCCGTTGCATCAGCCCTTTGCGCTTGAAGCCATCGAGGTCCTGCTGCAGGACCTGCCGCAAGTGCCCCAGATCGCCTGCTTCGACACGGGCTTTCATCACACGCTTCCCGAGGTAGAGCAGGTTCTGCCGCTTCCCTACGAAGCATGGCAGCGCGGTCTGCGACGCTACGGCTTCCATGGCTTGTCCTACGAGTACATGGCGACTGCGCTCGCGCAGCGTCACGGCCAGGCAGCCCAAGGCCGCACCATCGTCGCGCACCTGGGCAGCGGCGCGAGTCTGTGCGCCATGAAAGGTTTGCAGAGCGTCGCGACGACGATGGGTTTCTCCGCCCTGGATGGTCTGATGATGGGAACTCGCACCGGCTCGCTTGATCCAGGCGCGGTGCTCTATCTGATGGAGGTCGAGCGCCTGTCGCTAGGGCAGGTCGGCGACATCCTCTATCACCGCTCCGGCCTGCTCGGCGTTTCCGGTATTTCATCCGAGCCCCGGGTGCTTGCGAAGCATGAGTCGGATGCCGGCGAACCCGGCACCAGGGCTCGCCTCGCGTTGGAGCTGTACGTGCGACGCATCGTGCGTGAGATCGGGGCATTGACCGCCGTGCTAGGAGGCTTGGATCTCCTCGTCTTCACCGCAGGCGTCGGAGAACACAGCGCATTCGTGCGTGAACGCGTTTGTCGTGGCTTGGCCTTCCTCGGAGTTGCTCTGGACGAGCCAGCCAATCTCGTGGATGCACCTGTGATTTCCCAGTCCGACAGCCCTGTCCTGGTAGGTGTCGAGCCCACCAACGAAGAATGGATCATTGCCGGCCATGCACGGCAGGTGCTGCGCCTCACCCAAACCCCACGTCCTGACCCTTGGAAAAACGCCATGTACAAAAGACTCCTGGTGCCGCTCGATGGCAGTCCCACCGCGCATCTTGCGCTGGATCACGCTGCGGCTCTGGCTCGCCTCAGCGGAGCGACCGTCGTCCTGCTGCACGTTATTGAGGAGCTCAAGCACAGCAACGGTTTCGAGCGCCCCCAAGGTGTACCTGGATGAGGTGCGGCCGGGCTTCTTGGCGGCTGGCCAGGCGCTGTTGGATCAGGCCGCTGGCCGTCTGCGACAAGACGGTATTGCGGTGGAGACGCTTCTCAACGAGGCCAAGGGAGAGCGTGTCTCGGAGCTGATCGCCAAACAGGCCGAAACAGCGCGCTGCGATGTGGTCGTGCTCGGCACCCACGGGCGCCGGGGTATGGATCGCCTGCTGTTGGGCAGTGATGCCGAACAGGTGGCTCGCATCGCACCTGTTCCGGTGATGCTGGTGCGCCACCCTCACCCAGCGGCCACCGAAGTGCCGCTGGCCAAGTGCGACTGAGGAGCGAGGCAATATGTCATCGAACGCCGTGTCCGGCAGTACCAAAGGCGGGGCCGTCAGTGCCAGGTTGGCGCTGACGACAGGCGATCTCGCCCACGGAAGGCGATAGGGAAGAAGGCCCACGGTCGGTTCGTCATTGAAAAAAACGCGTTCGTCGATTTCCGCCAAGCGAGGCTGGCAAATGAATATGTGCGACTCCTCCCACGGATCGCGCAGATGTCAGTTCATATTCGCCGACGTGCGGGCTATAGGTAAATGTTCTAGGCCGGATTTGAAGGAGCTAGAAAGACATGCAGCGTTTGATCCTGCCCCTTCCGGGCAACGAGGTTTTCGCCAGCGAGCTGGCACGACAGAGTCGTGGTGAACTTGGAACGGTGGAAACTCGCCGATTTCCCGATGGCGAGACCTACGTACGCCTGCACGGGATGCCTAACGGGCGTCCCGTCGATCTGATCTGCACGTTGGCACGGCCAGACGCACAGTTCCTGGCGCTAACCTTCGCTGCAGATGCTGCAAGGGACCTTGGGGCAAGCGAAGTCAACCTGGTGGCCCCCTACCTGGCCTACATGCGGCAGGACGCGCGATTCCACCCAGGTGAATGCATCAGTTCAAGATCGTTTGCCCGGTTGATATCCGCGACCTTCGACCGCCTGGTGACCGTCGACCCTCACCTGCACCGACATGCGGCACTGACTTCGCTGTACACCATACCGGCCACAACGCTGCATGCCGCACCGCTGTTGTCCAGTTGGATCGCAGCCAATGTCGATCTGCCTCTGATCATCGGACCAGACGAAGAAAGCGAGCAGTGGGCAGGTGATATCGCAAGGCGCATTGGCGTGCCTTATGCCGTTTTGAACAAGACGCGCCTAGGCGACCGCAGTGTCGAGATCGAGGTCCCAGATTTGTCTGCGTGGCGCGATCGCACGCCGGTACTGGTGGACGACATCGCATCGTCTGGACGGACCTTGGCGGTGGCAGCGCGTAAGCTTGTCGAACAGGGGCTCCGAAAACCCGAATGCGTCGTGGTGCATGCGCTGTTCGCTGACGAAGCCTGGGTGGAATTGATCCCCCTATTCTCGCGTATCACATCCACCGACGCCGTCCCGCACCCCAGCAACAGGATTGCCCTGTCAGCCCTGGTCTGCGGCGCGCTGGACGCATCGCTTACTGCTGGCGCTTAAGCCCTCACTTTCTTGGAAAGGATATCGCCATGAACGACAAGACTTCGGCACGGTCTCAATGGCTGGCCGGACACGGGCCAATCAAGCGACGGCACGACACCATTGAGCATATCGACGCGGCCGTCGCCGATCTGCTGGAAGCGGGGTCCATCGCATCCGTGGAGGATGCTTACGTATTGCTCGCCGCGAGCGACCGCCTGACGTGTGCGGCGATGAACGTCGTTGCGCACATGACCTACGCCAATCGTATCGACTTATCCGGCGCCCCGCTGATGGAGCATGATTTCAAGGCGGTGCCGGAAGGACATACCGGCGGATCGCTCAACATGGTGCCGGCCTTCGTGGGATATCTGCTTGCCAATGCGTTGGCTGGCTCGACCCGCGGATGGCTGATGGGGCAGGGACACTGCGTCGCGGCCATCGAGGCGATTAACACGCTGACCGGGGACGTGTCCCCAAGCCAGAAGGGACGGTACGATCGTAGCGAAGCTGGGCTGTCCCGTCTGTGTGCGGACTTCTATTCCTACGCCGTCGATGCGCGTGGCGAACCGGCGGTGCCGTTGGGCAGCCATGCGAGCCCCCATACCGCAGGGGCAGTCTCCGAAGGCGGATACCTGGGCTTCGCCGCACTGCAATACGTGCATATGCCCTTGCCGGGAGAGAGCTTGGTGGCCTTCCTGAGCGACGGCGCGTTCGAAGAGCAGCGCGGCTCGGATTGGGCACCGCGCTGGTGGCGAGCCGAGGACTGCGGTTTCGCGATTCCGGTGATGATCCTCAACGGACGCCGGATCGAGCAGCGCACGCAGATCGTCCAAGAAGGCGGTGCCGCTTGGCTGGCAGAGGATGTGCGCCATAACGGCTTCGAGCCGCTGATCGTCGATGGCCGTGACCCTGCCGCAATCGCCTGGGCGATCCTGGCGGCGGAGCAGGCGCTGAAAAGGTTCGCCGCCGCGCCGGAACGACGTTATCCCGCCCGGTTGCCATATGTCATCGCCGAGACCGAGAAAGGGTTCGGCTTCGCCGGCGCCGGTACCAACGCCGCACACAATCTTCCACTGGTCGGCAATCCTCACCGGGATGCCGGCGCCCGGGAAGCGTTCAATGCCAGCGCCTCTGCGCTCCATGTGGCGTCTGGGGACCTCGATCACGCGCTTGCGGTGCTCGATACCCATCGCAGCCAGGGCCGCGGTCGGGAGAGCCAGCATTCCATGGCTCATCGTCACCCGCAGGCGCTGCACCTGCCAGAACCGGCGTGGGCACCGGCCGGCACCCAAGGCAGCGCCATGGCGATGCTGGATCGGTGGTTCGTTGAGCTGGTTCGGGCCAACCCTGGATTGCGGGTCCGGCTCGGTAATCCCGACGAGTTGGCCAGTAACAAGATGGGCGGCACCCTCGCGCTGCTCAAGCATCGGGTCAACGTGCCGGAACCGGGCATGGCCGAGGACCTTCATGGCGCGGTGATCACCGCGCTCAATGAAGAGGCAGTCGCCGCAGCGGCGCTTGGCAACAAGGGGGGGCTCAACCTGATCGTCAGCTACGAGGCGTTCGCAATGAAGATGCTCGGCCTGCTGCGCCAGGAGATCATTTTCGCGCGCCATCAGAAGGCGCTCGGCCAAGTCCCCGGCTGGCTATCTGTTCCGCTGATCGTCACCTCGCACACCTGGGAGAACTCGAAGAACGAGCAGTCTCACCAGGACCCGACGATAGGCGAAGCCTTGCTGGGCGAGATGTCAGACACCGCACGCGTACTGTTTCCGGTAGACAGCAACACCGCTGTGGCCGCGCTGCGAGACGTGTACGCCGGCCGCGGACAGCTCGCCTGCATGGTGGTGTCCAAGCGGGATGCTCCCGAGCGTCTCGATGCCAACGCGGCTCAACGGCTGGTCGAGCGCGGCGCAGCGCACATCGCAGGGACGCCTGGCGTTGCCGGCGTGCAGTTCGTCGCCATCGGAGCGTATCAACTGGAGGAGGCGCTGAAAGCCCACGCTTTCCTGGAGCGGCATGGGCTGGCTTCCTGCGTCACCGCGGTGATCGAGCCCGGGCGGTTACGCATTCCACGCGATGAGATCGAGCGCGCTTTCGTGCTCGGCGATGACGAATTACAGGCGTTCTTTCCCGACGACCTGCCGCGGGTGGTGCTCAGCCACACACGTCCCGAACCGATGTTGGGGATCCTTCGACGCCTCGATGGCGGCCAAGCAAGGACGCGTGCGCTGGGTTACATCAGTCGCGGAGGCACGCTCGACGTGGCTGGAATGCTCCTCGCCAATCGCTGCACTTGGATACACGCCGTGCAGGCAGCCGCGCAAGTGACCGGCTGGAAGACGCCTGCACCGGGCTGACGATCCACGACTGGGCGCCGACACAAGCGGCCAACTGCATTGACCAAGAATCTTTAGGACAAGGAAAAGAAGAATGCTCTCATTGACCAGCCTCGGCGGAGCCGGCACCGTCACGGGCTCCAAGCACCTGCTGACCTGCGACGACACCCGCATTCTGATCGATTGCGGCTTGTTTCAGGGCCTGAAGAACTTGCGCGAGCTCAATTGGCAGCAACTGGCTGTCAATCCAGAAGACGTGGACGCAGCCGTTCTCACCCACGGCCATCTGGACCACTGCGGTTATCTGCCGAGATTCGTGCTCAATGGTTTCTCCGGGCCGATATACGCCACTCCCGCCACGCGCGATGTGGCTGCGTTGATCCTGCGTGACAGTGCCTTCTTGCAGGAAAAGGATGCCGAGTTCGCCAATCGCAAAGGTTTCAGCAAGCACAAGCCTGCCCTGCCTCTGTACCGGGTCGCCGACGCCGAGCGCGCGATCGGCATGTTCGCCACAGCACCGCTTCATAGGGAGGTTGCGCTGCCCGGCGGAGGCACGTTGTTGCTCCGACGGGCAGGACACATCCTTGGTGCCGCCACGGCACAGATCGACATCGGCGGCCGGCGCATCGTGTTTTCCGGTGATCTCGGACGCTATGACGACCTGGTGATGCATGCGCCCGAAAGCGTGCCCGAGGCTGACTATGTGGTGATCGAATCAACCTACGGCGACCGTCGCCACGAGCACAGCGATCCGGTCGAAGCTCTGGGGGCGGTGATCGAGCGCACCGTGAAGCGAGGCGGTACGGTGGTGGTTCCGGCATTCGCGGTCGGCCGTGCCCAGTCGCTCATCTACGATCTGTGGCTGCTGCGCCGCGCTGGTCGTTTGAACAATGTTCCGATTTTTCTGGACAGTCCTATGGCGACCAGTGCTACGGAACTGATGCATGCCTACCCGGACGACCATCGGCTTTCAGTACAAGATTACACGGCGGCATGCGAAGCGATCACTTGCGTGCGCGATGTAGAAGAGTCTAAAGCGTTGTCCGCCAACCGTTATCCCAAGGTGATCATTTCTGCCAGCGGCATGGCCACCGGCGGACGCGTCTTGCATCACATCGCTGCTTTCGGCCCCCATCACCTTAATACGCTACTGTTCTCTGGGTTTCAGGCTGCGGGCACGCGCGGACGCAAGCTGCTCGAAGGTGCAAAAGAGACGAAGATCCATGGCCAGTGGGTGCCAGTGAAAGCCGAGGTCGCCGAGCTCCCCGGGCTGTCCGCGCATGCCGACAGCGACGAGTTGATGCGTTGGCTGGCCGGTTTCCAGCGTCCACCCAAGAATGTTTTTATCGTTCACGGCGAGCCAAGTGCATCCGAGGCGCTGCGCGAGCGGGTGCAACGTGACCTGGGCTGGCAGGCCACGGTTCCACGGCAGGGTCAGGAGTTCAAGCTGTGAGCGCTGTCGTAGGAACGCCAGGCGCTGCTGCTGCAGTACCCGTTGCACCAGCCATGGTAGCGGTGCGGATGCGCCTGCATGCGCAGCACCAAGCTGTCGCTGTCATGCGCAGGGATTCCTATGTCTGCCTCGCTGAAGGACTCGCGTCGCGATCGCAGGTGCTGGTCAGGGCGGGGGAGCGCGAGCTGCTCGCCCAGCTGTACCAGATCGAGGACGATGAGCGCCTGGCGCCCGAGCAGGTGGCCTTGTCCGAAGACGCCTGGGACGCCTTGGGGTTGCATGCAGGCGATACCGTCGAGGTGCGCCATCCGCCGTTACTGGACTCGCTGGCCGGCGTGCGCAAGCGGATCTACGGTCAGCGCCTGAACATGCAGGACATGACCGCCATCGTCGGCGACGTCGTGAAGGGGCGCTACACGGATGTGCATCTGGCTGCGTTCCTGACCGCCACTTCCACCCTGCCGCTGGACGAACAAGAGACCGTCGATCTGACCCGCGCGATGGTTCAGGTGGGTGAGCGCTTGAAATGGGGGGCCCAGATGGTCGTCGACAAGCACTGCGTCGGCGGATTGCCGGGCAACCGCACCACACCCATCGTCGTGGCGATTGTGACGGCGAACGGCCTGCTAATGCCCAAGACCTCGTCACGCGCCATCACATCGCCTGCCGGCACCGCCGATACCATGGAAACTTTAGCACCTGTCGACCTCAGCCTAGACAAGCTGCGCGATGTGGTCAAGCGCGAAGGCGGCTGCCTGGCGTGGGGTGGTTCCATGCACTTGTCCCCAGCCGACGACATTTTTGTACGCGTTGAGCGTGAATTAGACATCGATACGGAGGGACAACTGATCGCCTCGGTGTTGTCCAAGAAGATCGCGGCCGGCGCGACGCATGTCGTCATCGATATTCCTGTCGGACCTACCGCCAAGGTACGTAGCCAGGAGGCCGCTCAACTGCTGGGCTCGAAGTTGACCGCCACTGCCACATACTTCGGTCTCGCCGTGCATTGCCTGTATACGGACGGCACTCAGCCCGTCGGCCGCGGCATCGGCCCGGCGCTGGAAGCCCGGGATGTGCTGGCCGTATTGCGCAATGACGAGGGGGCGCCGGCCGATCTTCGCCAACGAGCCGCTGTGGTTGCCGGCGCAGTGTTGGAGATGGGGGGCGCTGCGCCAGCAGGAGGAGGCATGGCGTTGGCCTTGCGCACTCTAGACGAGGGGCTCGCGTGGGAGAAGTTTCAGCGCATCTGCGATGCTCAAGGCGGAATGCGAGAACCGCCACGCGCCCCTTGCGTGCTGCCCTTGGTCGCTGCCAGCGCCGGCAAGGTGGTGGGGATCGACAATCGCAAACTGTCCCGGCTGGCGAAGTTGGCCGGCGCTCCGGACAACCCGGCAGCTGGCGTGGATCTGAGGGTGCAGGTTGGCGATCGGGTTGTGCCGGGGGCGCCGTTGCTGTTTCTGCATGCGCAAACGCCAAGCACCTTGGACTATGCCCTGATCTATGCACGCGGGGCCGGAGACATTATCGAAATCGCGACTTAGTCACGGCGCCGGAGAGACGCCCCCGGTTTTCAGATAAGGATTGTTGGGGGGCGGGTCTTGGAATAGTTGCAGCGGGCTCTGCAGGAGATAGCCGTGTAACTGACGCGCCTTGCGTGGGCCGGTGACTTCGCAGGTCCAGATGTTCAGGCCGTTGGGCTGTTTACGGTGCAGTTGCAGTCGTTCGAAGCGTTTCTGTACCCACTGCCAGTCCTGCTGATTCTCTCGCCTGGCCAGTGCTTCCACCTGCGGGTGCTCTTGTGCATACCGCTGGAAGACGCCTGGGCTTACCAGGTACGCCGTATCGCTCACGGTGTGTACGAGCGCTTTCGCGTCGTTGATTATTAGCCGCCGCGAGGCTATGCCCTGTTGCAGCCATGCCATGAAATGCTCGCCGGAGGGCTGCGCGACCGGGGACATGGGCAACGGTGATGAAGGCGTAGCGGTGACCGAGATTAGTGAGGGCGCTCCCGGGGGCGTTGCATCCACCTCGCCCGCGGCGGCTTCCGCCTCCCGCGCCATGCCGGACGAATCCCGTAGACCCACCATCGCCAGCATGTCCTCCATGACATCGGCCTTGGTTTGGGGCCTGGGCGAAGGAGCCGAAGCGGTGCTACCAGCTTCTTCCCATGGCAGCGCCTCTTGGCTCGCTGCGGCGGGCTGCACATCATCTGGGGGAAGTGGGAGTGGCCCATCGGCCTCGTTGTCCGTGGAGCCCGTATCAATCGCCACCGTCCCGGCGAACGGCGCGGGCCGCTCGCCAGGCTCCCAAATCAGTGCAGGCGCCACCCGCAACAGGGTGAACGAGTGGGACCAGCCGGTGGAACTGGTCACGGTCGCGCGCCAGATCGCCTTGCCGTCTGGCGTCGGCTGCAACATGCCGTGGTCCTGGAGCACGTTGAACACCGCAGTGTTGTTCGCAGGGATGCCATCAACGCCCTGGGACAGCAAGTGCGCTCGGAGCTTGTCCGAGACCGTCTTGCTCACCAGCCATAGCGAGTCCTCGGTGAGCCAGCCATCGGAGGCTTCAGGCTGGTTCAGTTTCAGCTCTTCCTTGAGCAGGTAGCGAAGCCCGTTCACCAGCTTGCGTTGGAGCGAGTGCTTGGGTGCGGCCATGGCGCGCGCGGGATCGCCGCCCAGCTCCTGGGCGACGGAGGCGCGGTCTGCCTGCACGACGAGTTCCCCCAGTACACCGGCATGTTCGTACTGACCGGCCAGCACATAGAGCAGCGGTGCCCAGAGAGCCGGATAGTCGCTGAGCCAGTCCAGGACGTGGCGGTCGAGCAGTTGGCGATAGAGCAAGCCTGTTGCGGCGCTGTGCAGGCGGTATTCGCGGTCGTCACGGTAGCGAAATCGGTACGCCTGGTGCAGCGGGCCATGCCACGGATGCCAAGTACTGCCGTCGGCCAGTTCGACGTGTAGATCGACGGCGATCTTGCCAATATCGTGGAGCAGCGCAGCATAGGCAACGGCGGCGGTCCAGGCTTCGGACTGCGCCGCCTGGTCTTCGGGACTGGCACCGATGGGCAGCAGATGGGACTGCCGCAGTTTCAGGCTGTAGGCGACGATCTCCAGGCCGTGGTCGAGCATGCCGCCCGAGTAGGCATGGTGATGCGCCTCGGAGGCCGGGAAGGCCTGGACCAGTTCGGCATAGCGTTCCAGGGGCGTGCGATACAGGGTGGCGAATTGCCTGCGCGAGAGCGAGGTACGCTGCCAGATGTGCTCCAGCAGCTTCTGCCGGCGTGGGGTGGCCAGCAGCGATGCGGCCGACTCAGGACGCAGTAGCCCTTTCGGGATGGCGGTGACGGGTGGTGGCGTCGGTGCGGCAGCGACCGGGGGCCGTTTTCGCTGGAACAGGGAGAGCATGTGAGGTGTCCTAATGACGGGCCGACTGGGAGGCCTTTTGGCCTTTTCGAGGTAGGGCCTTTCCCCTTGCACCCCATTCCCTTGCCATTTCGGCCCTTTGGCCTTTAACCGTTTCGGTATAGCGAGGCCTGGGTTGCGGCTCCAGCGTCAATGTGGAACCCGCTCGAATGCATTGGACGGCGACCCGGCGCTGGCCTCTGCCTATGCTGTGGGAACGCTGCTTCCGCCAGGTAGGTTGCTCTCACTCAGGCGACTAAGTTGACAAATGCGACAAAGGCGACTAGAGTGAATCCTGTCCCAAACCTACTCGGGAGATGACCATGCCCACTGCCATTGAATTCATTGCCGACCGTCTGCCGCGCGTCACGGTGGAAGATGTACGCCGCTTCGCGGATACCGTCGAAATCCGGGATGCCACGGCTTTCGCGGCCGAGTTGCAGGCGTTCGTCCACGAGCGTGTGGAAGCGGTGACACTGCCCGCCAACTTGGAGGGGGAGACCGTTGGGCAGGCCCTTGCACGCAAGGCGGCCGCGCTGCGCGCTGACACGCGCTGGACACCGAATGAAACCGACGTCCAGCGAGGCCGCGCCGTGCTGCTGGAAACCTTCAACCAGCCGCACAACCTGCCGCCCGCGGAGTTCGCCAAGCTGGCGGACAAGTCGCGCCAGCAGATCTACAAGGACATCCTCGCGCGTCGTCTGCTGGCGCTGAACGTGGGGCCGCGCGGTCAGAAGCTGCCCGACTGGCAGCTCGACCCGGTGAAACAGCAGTTGACCCAAACCGTGCTTCAGGAGGTCGAGGGTATCGATCACTGGACGATCTACCGCGCATTGTCCGAACCGCTCGAAGGCTTGGGCGGTCGCTCGCCGGTGGATGCGGTGACGCATGGCACGATCGACGACGTGGCCGAGGCCGTGTTCAACGTGCTGGGCGTTCAGGTGCATTGAAGCGAGACTGCCATGAGCCACGAGCTGCCTTCGTTCCTAATCGATGCCGGTGAACTGCTCCAGCACGTGAGCCGCGTCGTCTATCGGGGCAGCCCGCTGTACTATGGCCGCAGCAGCACCAATCGCTACGACGACCCTGCCCGGGCCTATGGCGTGCTCTACCTGGGGTGCGACCTGCCCACGGCGCTGATGGAGTCGGTGTTTCACAAGCATCAGTGGCTTGATGACGCGAAGCGCTCGATCGCATTGAAAGAAGTCCAGGGCAGGATGGTGCGCGCCGTAGGGGTGATGGCCGACGTGCTTCTGGCCGATCTCACGGCACCAGGCGTCATGGCGGGCTACTTTGGCCTGAACCTGGAGCAGTTGGCCAGCCGTGGCTACACGCACACGCAGCAGGTGTCCGCTCATGTGCATGCGATGGTCGGCGACGACGGCCAACCTCTGTTTGACGGGGTACTCTATCCGTCGCGCAACAACTATCCCGCCAAGAGCATCGCCCTGTTCGAGCGTGCGGGAACGAAGGTCAGCGTCATCGAGGACATCGATCTGGTTGACCATGTGGACTGGCCGCGTTTCGTTGCCACCTACCGCATCGGCGTGGAACCCGACCCCGGCCCCATAGAACCGGATGACGAAGCGTCCTGAAGCAGCGAGAAGACGCATTGGAAGCCCGAAACGGAATGAAGTGGAGCACACTGGAATAGGCATTCCTCAGTAGCAGGAGACGACCATGAACACCACAACCCGCACCAGCACCGCAGAACGTATCGGCCGCGCCTTTGGCCGTGGATGGCGTGCCTATGCGCGTGGCGAACGGCGGGTATCGAATTGGTTGGTGGCCAAAGGGGTGCCTTCGGTTGGTGCCACAGTGCTGCTGTGGGCGGTCAAGCTGGCTGTGCTGGGCGCGCTGCTCTACGCCGCCTTCTGGTTCGCACTCGTGTTGCTGGGAGTCGTGGTGGCGGGATGGGCGGCGGCTGCCAATACCTCGGAAGAAGACGAGTGGCCGTTCACCGACCTCACCGAACTGCGCAAGACACCCGGCTACGATCCCAATCTGTACAACGATACGTCGCACGAGTTGTACACCGACGACTGATCGGCACCGCGCTACTTCAGCTTACCTCCGGTAAGGGCCCCAGCGCCTTTACCGCCTGCTTGGCCGGCGCTCTTGCTGCCATCTGAAAGCCCCTGGATGACGTGCCCGGCCCGAATCCCAACCCAGGTAAGGCTCGCAAGCCAAAAGCCCGGCAAGACCAGGAACATCGTGCCCATGACGAACATCAGGAGCAGGTCGCCAAAGGCATTGTTCAACCCCACCAGCGGATCGAAGTTAGTGTGTGGCCGGTTCCAGCCGAAGCCCCACCCATAGAGCGCATCGAGGATGGTGCTATCGATCCAGCGTGCGAGTTGGAACCAGAAATCGGTGAAGAACAGCGCGAACTGCACGACGCTGACGGTGACGACCGTCTTCAGGTCATAGGTTCCGACGACCAGTACGAGCGGGATGCAGATGACCAGTGCCATCTTGAGCAAGGCAAGCACCATGGGCAGCGCCTGGCGCACCACGTCCATGGCGGGAAATGCGGCAAGTGCCCCGACCGCCATTCCTACATCCCCCGTGGCCCGCGTCACGATGTTCGGCAGGGTCTTGTCGATCTGGCCGCCGTAGTCGGTATAGACCGAACCCTGGTTGAGCTTCTGCTGTCGCGGTGACGCGATGGTACGGACCACCGAATCGTCCACCTCGGTACGGCTCAGGAACCCGGCCCAGCCCGCCAAGCGATTCAACAGGCTGGGGTCCACTTGGCTCAGCAGGCGTGCCCGCAGGCCGTTGCTGCCATCGGCCCACCACTGCCTGCAGGTCGGGTAGCCGCCGCCACTGGCTACCTGCGCAAGCCCTGCGTCGCGGGTGTCGTCATAGGGCCATGACTCGCGCGCCGTGCTGGAACGGTAGCTGTCGTAGTAGCCGCCGGTGTCCGTGAAAAACCTCGAACCGATCCAGGTCACGTCGTTCATTTGAGCTTCGTCCAGCTCCGGCCGCGCCATGAACAATTTAGCGCGTGCAGGTCCGTAGCAGTCGTGTGTGAAATCGGCCACTTCCTGAGCCAGAACCGGGTCATTGATGCGGGTAGCGTCGATCTCCATGCGCATCTGTCGCAGGTCTGTCCCGCACGGGATTGCCGCCACTGAGGCGCTGGTGACGGCGCGCGAGAGCGCGTGCATGAAGGCCCACCAGACCGGCACCTTGGCACTTTGGTTGTTGATGGTGCTGAAGGACTGGGACCAGCCGGTATCCGTGGGCTGCGGCACGTTGACCTGGCACTGGGCCGAGCGCGAGCTGTCGTACTGAATTGTGTTGAGGTCCACGTCGATGAAGGGGATGCCGGCGAACATCACCACCACGATGGCGACGAACACCCGGTTCTCGATGCGTGCGGCCGAGAGCACGCCCTTGTTGCCTTCGTCGGCACCCTCCGCACGGGCCTTGAGCCATTCCTGCACGATGATCGCCACGAAGGGCAGTGCGAATACCCCACTGGATACCAGTACCGCCCAGATGCCGTTGTTGACGATCCAGGACACCAAGGTCAGGTAGTACTCCAGGTAGTCGGTCGTGAAAAGCGTCATGGCTCGGACCTCCCCTCAGCCCTGCATCAACAGGCTGGCTTCAAGCGCCACGATGGCAACGACGCCGGCGACCTCGCTGCGTACCAGGCGGCGCCGCGCTTGCGCGTCGTCCTCACGCGCAAGCAGCCGGCGACGCATCCAGACCCAGCCGTAGGCCGTCGCGCCATACAGGCACAGCCGCCAGACCAGGAAGTAGCCCGCTGCTGCCGCCAGCCAACGCTCCCAGCCCGCGACGCTTCCGACGAGGTAGATGCCAACGATGTTGGCACCCACGGCGACGGTCGCGAGTACCACCGTCCACAGCAGCGCCTTCGCTGCGCGCCGGTTGAACAGCCAGCGCGGGCGCAGCCAGGCCGCACGCATCAGGCTCATGGCCGGCCTCCCGGATTACCCTTCTGCAACTGATCGAGGCGGTCAGGCACCGGATCGCCTTCGTAGATGCCACGCGAGCCCGCCGCGCGCGTGCCGTGGCGCTGGATGATCGCCATGGGCGAGTTGTTCGCCAGCTCCCGGCGCAGCTCCAGCTCGGTCTTGAGGTTGCGAATCTCGCGATCGAGCGTGTCGCTCTCGTGGTTCACCGCCTCCACGGCGAGCTGGTTGGCCGCCACGTTGGGCTCCTTCTTGCCGGTCAGCAGCGTGCGTTGCAGCAGTAGCGCCTTCTCCAGCACCGACGCCAGCGCAACCTCGGACGCCAGGCGCTGCGACAGCAGGTGCTGGTCCGGTTCGTCGCGCAGTGCCTCGACCACGCCGCGCGTGATGGGCAGCGACGCGCTGCCGGCCTCCCGCAGGTTTTCGGGCGTCGTGTTCTTCGCCTTGGAGACCAGGTCCTGGAGCGCCTGCAGCTTGGCGTCGTACTCCTCCTGGATAAGGGGCGTCAGCCCGACGCCGGGCACCGTCTCCGTCTTGGTGCAGGCGTCGCAGGTGCGCTGCTCCTTCTCGCCGAGCACCCGTGTTGCCCACTCGATGGCCGCCTGCGGCGTGGTCCAGGTTTGGCACGACAGGCTCGTGCAACTGGCCGGAGCGATTGCCGACGTGTCGGTCACCCCGCGGCCATTGACCAGGTTGTAGCCCGCGCGGGTGACGTCACCGACCACCTTGATCGCGGGCTGACCGGAGCCGCCGGCATTGCTTCCTCCGACCCAGGGCACGCCATCGTTGCCACGGCGCGTCTCGGCCTGCTCGATGGCCGAGACGGCATCCGTGCTCGAAACAGCGTCACGCAGTGCCAACCCCTCTGCCATCTGGCTCCAGCCGAGTTGGCCGCCAGCCGTTTCGGCCATCTTTTCGGCCATGGCGCGGCACGTCAGCTTCGAGCGGTCGAAATCCAGCCGCGCTTGCAGAACGCCGTTGGTGAGCAGGTTGTAGAGGCCTGGATCTGCACGCTGGATGATCAACGCCGGCAGGGACGCCACAGCACTCGTAGCACTCTGGATCACCGAGGACATGATCTGCTGAAAGCCATTGGTGACACCGTTGAGTTGATTCTTCAACGTGGTCTGGATGCTCATGTCGCCGCAGATCAGATTGCTGTTCCAGCCGACACCCACGCCGAGCGAGCGCATGCCGGCTGCGCGGCCCATCGAAACGGCGCTGCCGCCGCCGATGGAGTACATGACGTCATCGCCGATGACGTTGCCGCTGGTCTGGTAGCCCAGTTGGCCCCAGGCCACGCCGCTTGCCAGAACCAACGCGCCGGTAAGCGCCAAACAGATCCTCTTGCCACGAGCCGGTGGGGAGAACTGCATAGAGTCGGAACGCTTCATCGCAGCACCTCAAAGGAAATCAACGCTGCCAAGGAACACCTGTCCACGGCGTTCGCAGCAGGCATACGGCCGCCACAGCGCCCAGGCGTAGTCGCCTTGCTGGGCCTGGGTCAGGAAGCCGGTGCGTGGGAAAACCGTGCAGGACGAGGACAGGACGGGCGTGAGTTCCTGCCACTTGCCAGTCGAGGCATCACCCTCCATCAGCGCGCCGGCGGGCCAGTAGCCATCGCGGGCATTGGCAAGCAGCGGCTGGTACACGTGCAACTGCCCGCGGCGCGTGACGACATCGCCCGCACGCTGGGCCACCACGGCTCCCGATTTGTGGTCGTCGGTCTGGTGCAGGAAGCCGCCGCGGGGATACACGTTGCCCCAAAGGTTCATCGTGGTGCGTGCGCCGACCTCGCGCATGCCGGGAATCAATGCCTCCGGGTAGGCCATCTCGGGCACGTTGTAGCGCCAGGCAAGCGTGTCCAAGGTGCTGAGCAGATACGGCATGAATGCCGTTCCCGCGCCCTCGCAGAAGTAGCCCGAGGACGAAACAAACTGGTTGAACACCTCGACGCCGGGATGGCCGATTACGTCGGCGTTCTTGAATTTCGCGAGATTGTTTTCGTGATCCTCGTTCGTCGTTCCATCGCCGCCCGCTTGGGCGGACGGGTTGGCCGTACTCATCGCCCGGACTTCGACCCACGGGTTCTCGCCCGTGTTGCTGTAGCTGGAGACGACCGCATCGGGGATGTAGTGGCGCACCTTGACAGAGGTGCGCACCGTGCAGCCTCCCCAGGTGCAGTAGAGCCAGTAGCAGATACCCACCACCCGGTACTCCAAGCAATCGGGCGAGGCCACCGAGGCAACGATGGCGGTGGTGTTCAAGGCGTAGCTACCCGTGGCACTGAGCAGCAGCAAGGAAGCCACGCCAGCCCGCATGCGGCGCATAAGGTCGAATGGCCTCGTCATGGCTGGGTCCTCCGACGCTGCTCGATGCGCGCGACAGCGCGGGCCACATCCGGCTCGCCATAGACCACGTAGCGCTGATCCACCACGACAGCAGGGATGCTGGTGATGCCCAGGCTCCATGCGTCGGTGACGCCCTGGTATGCGGAAGCGATGCGGCGCTGTAGGTCGGCGCCGCCTTGGTTCAGCCGACGCTTGACGGTGGCCGCCGCCTGTTCGGGGGCGGCGGGCAGTTCCGCAGAAAGCTCCGCTTCAATCCGGCGGGCTTCGTCCAGCTCGATCAGCCGCTCGCCGCCCATGGTCTTGACCGGGTGGTGGCTGTCGGTGACGACCAGTACGTCGGCTGCGAAGGTGACGGGGCTGAACACGGCCAGGGACGCCGGCAGCGCCACGACGAGACCAAGGGTTCGCCAGCCCGACGCGAACGTGGAAAAGGATGCCGGCATGTCGCGTGCCCCGAAAGTTGATCAGGGCCATAGTCAAACGCGAACCCGATGCCACCCCAACAAACAATGCGCATCGCGGGCTGCCCGCATACCTGCTTGTCCCGCGCCATAAAAAAACGGAGGCCGAAGCCTCCGCGAGGATCAATGAAGCAATGCGACCGTTACAGCAGGCCTGACTCCGCAAAGGAGAACGGGGAACCTTGGCCTACGATGATGTGATCCAGTACCCGTACATCGATGAGCGCCAGCGCGGCCTGCAGTTGCTGGGTCAGCACACGATCCGCGCTCGACGGCTCGGAGATGCCCGAGGGGTGCTGGTGCGCGAAGATCACCGCGGCGGCGTTCAACTCCAGCACACGCTGTACGACGACACGTGGATAAACAGAAGTCGAGTTGATCGTGCCCCTGAGCAATGGCTCGTAGGCCAGCACCTGGTGCATGCTATCCAGGAACACAACGGCGAATATCTCGTTGGGTTCAGCGACCAGTTTCACGCGCAGATAGTCCCGCACGGCGGCCGGCCGGCTGAGGCATGGTCCAGCTTTGAAGATCCGTTTTTCCAGCAGCACGATGGCTTGCTGGATGATCCAGTCTTCGTGCTGGGCAGCTACGGCGGAAAGCGACTCCACACAGGAGTCATTGATGGCGAAAGACATGGCGAACCTCCAGACGGTGAGATCGGAGGGCGCCCCCCCCGAGGGCAAGCCCTCCTGGGGATGAGAATGAAAAGATGCATCCATCACCGCGATTGCGGTGACCGTTCGCGGCCAGGATGCAAGGCGAACGAGTCGCGGTCAGCGCAGAGGACTGCGCCGTAGCCTTGCAGACCGGGGCTACCTGGGCATGTCGCCGACGACGTCGGCAGGCATTTCGGATGTGGGTGTGCTGGTCGGACCGTCAGCCGCCAGCATGTCCATGGCTGACAGCAAGGCATCGCCCTCGATCGGCCCCTGCAGCAGGATGGCCTGGCCCGTTTGGCGATCGAGCAGGCGCAGCGACGGCGTGGCGGTTACGCCGCTCTTGGTGGCTTCCGCAGATTGGGCGCGGATAGCCGCACTGGGCCTTTCGCTTGCCATGCACCGCTCGATGGCTGGCGTCGATTCGGGGTAGCGCAAGCCATCGGGCAAGCCCTGGCCGTCGCTGCGCGTGTGGGCATAGACCCATTCGATCGCCTGCCAGAACGCGACATGCCCACCTGCTTCGGCAGCGCATTCCACTAGGCGTGCCTCGGCTGACGCGGCCGGCTCGTGCTCGGCCAGCGGCTGGTGGTGCCATTGCAGCGCCACGTCGGTGTTGTTGCCGATCCACCGCTTGAGCTGCGGGAAATACTCCCGGCAGAACGGGCACTCCAGGTCGGCATAGAGCGTCAGCGTGAAACGGCCTTTGGGGTTGCCCATTAGCCAGGGCGGCCCGGCCACCGGTGCCATGCTGACCGGCGTGGGCGGCTGCGGCGGGGATTCGCCGGGCGACCTCGACACAAGCCAGATCAGCAGCAGCGCGACCAGCACAGCAGCCAATGCCCAGGGCCAGCGGGGCCGCCCGTTGCGGCGGCGGAACGCCTGGACCTGCATCGGAATGGAAGGACGTTTCTGTTCCATGGCGTTCTCCGTCTTACGACAGTTCCAAGGCCGGTGACTTGATGCCGCGCGCCTGGTCGATCTTCTCGGCCACCTTGAAGGCCGCTTCCAGTTCGGTGCAGCCGTAGTGCTGCATGAGCTGGTAGCGCTCGGCCTTCTCTTCGGGTTCGGTCTGCGCCAACGCCAAGTACAGGCTGGGCGGCACGGCGCGGAACAGCACTTCCATGCTCTTGGAAAGGATGACACCCTCGGTGAACTTGCCCGCTTCTTTGCGCGCCGAGAGCATCAGCGCTTTCTGCGCGGGCGAGAGTTCGCGGAAGCGTGCAATCTTCTCGACCTCATCGGGCGGCATCGACAGGCAGATCCACCACTCAATCATGTTGAGCATGGGCTCTGCGGCACGCGGCAGATCGTCGATATTTTGTGTAGCCAGCCAGAACCAGGCCCCTAGCTTGCGCCACATTTTTGTAATTTTTACAACGTAGGGCGCGAGCAGCGGGTTCTTCGTGATGATGTGGCCTTCGTCGGTCACATTGATGATCGGACGGCCCAGGTACTGGTCGCGCTCGGCGATGTTGTTCACCGTGCTGATCAGGCTGATGTAGGCGATGGAGAGCTGCGCGTTGTAGCCCTCCCGGGCATAGGTCGCGAGATCCACCAGCGTGATGTCGGCCTCGGGCCACGGCGTGCCATCGCGATCGAACATCTCGCCGTCCGTGCCTTGGCAGAACATGTCCATCGCGTCCGCCATCTCCAGCAGCCGCACGCGCCGCATCTCGGGCAGCGTCGGGTCCTGGCCGCGCGTGCGCAGCGCGTTGCGCACGTCGCGCGTGAGCACCGTGCGTTTCTCGGCCACGCAGTGCTCGGCGGCATCGAGGATGCACTGGCGGATCAGCGAGCGATCGGCCCGCGTCATCCGGGCTTCTTCCTTGTCCTCGCCGCCTGTGATCATCAGCCGTGCCGTGATCTCCAGTTCACCCAGCACGTCGCGCTGCTCGTCCTCCTCCATGACCGAGGAATCGGCTGGCAATTCTTCATCCAGTGCATCGGCATCAAGCGTCTGCACGTTGCTGGGCGTTTCGATCAGTCGGCGAGCGTCGGCGAACGGCGCCAGGCTGATGCCCGAGCCAGGAGCCAGCTTGACCCGGTTCACGGTCAGACCCAGGCGCTTTGCGAAGTCGCTGAACAAGCCGAAGCTGTTGCCGGCTTCCACGATGAACAGCCGCGGCCGGTAGATGGCCGTGACCTGGTTCAAGAGGTTGTTGAGCGTTGCGCTCTTTCCCGAGCCGGTGGGGCCGAACAGGAACAGATGGGCGTTCATCTGCCTGTCCAAGCGGTTCAGTGGATCAAACGTGATCGGCCCGCCGCCGCGGTTGAAGAACGTGTTGCCCGGATGACCCGTACCCTGGCTGCGACCCCACGCCGGCGAGAGATTCGCCACATGCTGGGCGAACATCAGTTGGGTGAACCAGTTCCGTCGATCTTGCGCAGGGTTGTAGCAGCACGGTAGCCAGCGCAGGTAGCTGTTGAGCGGCGCGACTTCATCGTCCTCGCGCACAGGCTGCAACCCCGCGTTGAGCATCACGTTGGCGAGGTCCAGACCGCGCCTGTCAAGTTCGGCTTCATCGCGTCCGCGCAGATAGAAGGCCAGCGTGCCGCGGTAGAGCTTGTGCGCGCTGCCGATGAGCGAGCGTGCCTCCTGCACATCCTTGAGCGTTTGTTCCGATGCCAGTGTTTCGCCGACAGCCTTCTTCGCCAGGTGATTCAGGTGCGATTCGAGGATGTCCTGGGGCGTCGCCACCATGGTCAGACACATCGTGGTGTCTTCGGGCATCTGATCGAAAAGCGTGTTGATAGCGTCCCCCTTGCGGGTTTCGCCGGTCAGGTGCCCCGTACCGGGCGGCATGCGTAGCCGGTCGGTGACCAGTACGCGATGCGGCATACCGTCGAAGTACCAGGTGCCGTGCTCGGCATCGGAGCGAGGCTGACCGAAGAACAGCCGTTGACTGAAGTCCCGACCACTCGCCAGCTCGATCTCACCTTCCTCCACCTCGTCGGGATAGCGGGCCAGCGCATAGAAGCGCTCTCGCTCCTCAGCGCCGGGCCCGAGCATCGTGGGGCGTGGGTTGAACCAACGCAGCAGCCAGTCGTGAACATCGGCCGCGACCATGCGCCGGGCCTGGATGCCGGCGTTCGCCAAGCCGCCGCAGAGGCGATCGCAGACGATGTTCAGCATTTGCTCGGGTGTCTGGCCGCGGCGGTTCGCCTGCCCGGCGGCCCGGCGATAGACCACCATGCGCACGCGCCGCGTCTGGCCGCGCCAGCGCAACCGCGTGACCACCGTATCCTCGAACAGTCCGCCGGGCTTGGCCACCGCGCGCAGGTGGTGGCCAAAGAAGCGAAGGTAGAACTCGGTGAAGGCCGTGCTGCGGGCGCGCGGCTGCACGTAGTCGCGTAGCGTCTGCATGTACTGGTCGAAGCTGGGCTCGTCCTGTGCATAGAGCTGGAGCACCCACGGGTTCTCATCCAGCTCATCGAACGAGTCCTGGAGCGCGTTTTCGAGCGCATCGCGGGCATGCGCGAGCCAGCCCGGCTCCCGACCTTCGGTGCCTAGCGGGACCAGTTCGTAGAAGGCCGCGACCGATTGCCCGTCCTCCAGCAGCATGGACTTCGACGGTGGCAGGAACTCCACCCACGGCAGCAGCTCCGCGAATGACTGCGCAACGTCGTACAACGCCTGCTCGTCCGCCACGGTCGCCGGCCTGCGGCCCTGGACCGTCGCTCCGGGTTCGGCAATGCCGGCCTGGCGCAACGCCTCGACGTGGCGCTGCCAGCCGTCCGGCTGCTCGTCATTGCCACCATCGGATGCAGCCAGCTTCGCCCAGGGGAGTTTCCAGCGCATCAGTAGTCCTCCACGCGCTCGCCCGGCATGGCGTACTGCACACGCTGGTACAGGGGAAAGACCGTCGTGTAGCCCGGAACCGGCACGGGATCGGTGCCCGCCAGGTGCGGGTACACATACATGACAAGATCGGGGTTCGGCAGGCGGTGGAACTGGCGATAGACCTCGTTGCGCGCCGTGCGCGTGTAGCGCATCTGCTCGGTGGGCGCGGCCTCCACGTCGGCCTCGGTCAGCGGCCGGCGCAGGCTCTGGCGTGCATCGAGCAATTGCCTGCGCGCCACCTGGCCGGCGCCACCACCCCCGTCACCGGCGTTCTGCTGCCAGATGTCCATCATCGTGCTGTCGCCGTGGGGGAGCAGCTTTTCCTTGCTGGTGGCACAGCCGCCGAGCACCGCGACGGCGAGGGCCAGCGCCAGGGCCTTATTCAAGTTCGAGAGCATGGCTTTCTCCTGCGCGGTGATCGACCTTGCGGCCTTCGGGATCGAAGTCGATGGCGAGCGGCTTTTCGAGGTGGACGGCGACCTTCGCGCCGGGCTGGACATAGACAGCGGCGAACGCCTGGCCGTATAGCTTGTTCACCCAGTCGGCCATGTCGCGCACGCCACCGGCCAGGATGCGGCCCACGGCTTCATTGCCCGAGATACCGACGCTGCCGATGGAGCCGTCGGCGCCGACGTAGGACATCTGGCCGCTGTCGCTGTCGATCAGCGAGGCGACGCCGGCACCGGCGGCGGTAATCAGGGCTTGCGAGCCAAGGTACTGCTGGGCGTTGCTGCGCCGCTCCCCGCTGACGCAGGGAATGCCGTATGGGTCGCTGATCCAGCCCAGGCCTCCACTTTGAGAGTTCTGCTGCTGGTTGTTCTGCTGGTTGCCGTCGCGGTCTTCGGGGATGGTGCGGATCGTGCCGTCGTGGAAGACGAAGGTGATGCTGCGTACCTGGCCGCGCACGCACGAGAGCGTCCAGTCGCCCGATGCGGTGCCGCTGAACACGGCACCGGCCACGTCGGGAATGTCGATGCCATTGGCGGTCAGGTTGTCTTGTCCGACCAACACCTTGAAGGGGTACGGATCGTTGACGGTTCCGTCGATCGGCACGCGGCCGATCAGCGCCGTCATCGCCACCGACCCCATCAGCGTCGAATTGGTCGGTACGGTATAGACGGCCTTGGCGCTCTTCACGCCTGCGGCGCGTGCGCCCGCGTTCGCCACGGTTTCCGCCGTGGTTTCCAACTTGCTCTGCGCGGGGCCGAAGCTCGTCGGGAAGCTCATGCCGCTACCCGTGCCACGACTGCTGTTGCGCCCCTCGGCTTTCCTCGCATCGTCGGGTTCGACCCAGCGCACGCCGCCTTCCATGCCGGCCTCGTCGCCGTCACGCAGCCCCAGACCCACCGGCAGGTCGGCATGGCCGCCGCCACGTCCGCCGATACTGTCCAGGCGCCGTTGCAGGTCGGCCAGCAGCCCTTCGGTCTGCTGGCGCGCGCTGGCTGCCTGCTCTTGGTCGCGACGCAGGTTGGTGCGCTCGGAGTCGAGGGCCGAATTGATGCGCTGGTCAATGGAGTTCTCGCGCTGGCGCAGTCGCTGGTTTTCTTCGCGCTGGGATTTGTTGTCCGAGAGCGCGGTCTGAAGCTCGGTGCGCAACTGCTTCACTTGGGCAACGAGCGTCGCCACGGTGTCGCGCGGGGTATCGCCCTCGATGCCCAGCGCCTTCATTTCCGCTGGCGTGAGCTTGGCGCCGGCATCCGCGGTCGGTGGTGCCGAAGTGCTGCCTCCCGAGAACAGCCGGATGGCGACGAACAGCACCAGCACGGCAACCGGGATCATCAGCCACTTCAGGAGTCCATTACTGCGCATGGCGGACCTCCTTGCGGTCGGTGCCATCCTGGGAACTGGCTTCCGGTTGCGGGAGATGCACGGCCGGGTCGAAGCGGTTGACCGCTGGTAGCAGCGATTGCGCAAGGCCACGCCCGCGCGTCACCAGGTACAGGACGGTCGTGTCCTCGGGCGTCCCGCGCGGGCCAAGCGCCTCGTGTTGGAAGGTGGCGGTGAGGAAATCGCCTTGCAGCACGCGCGGGTCCAGGGTGATCCAGCCGCTGCTGCTGTTGGTCAGGCGCACGGCGGTCACCCACTGGTCTTCCAGACGCCATGACGCGAGCGCGACCGCGCGCACGGGCAGCGTCGGCATCAGCGTGCCGAGGTCGAGGTCACGGCGCAGGTTCACCCGCATGACGCTCGGCAGCGGCTCCACGGTGCGTAGCGGCGCGTAGAGGTTCTGTGCGGCGAAGCGCGTCAGGACAACCGACACCGGGGTCTCGCGTCGCGCCGCTCGCGCGCCGGCCTGGTCCTGGGCGCGCGCCGGAGCTTCGTTGTCATCGCCGGGCTGATCGCCATAGCGCGCCGGGGTGCTGTTGCCCTCGACGATGCGCACTGGTTCCAGCTCGGCTTCGCCGTCCTTGGCTGGCTCCGCCGCAATGTCCAGCAGGATCAGCGCGCCCGTGTCGGCGTCCTGCAATTGCAGCCGCGTGGGCTCGATCGGCTCGCTAGCGCGCAGGTACACCGCGCCGCCCGCGCTCTGCACCCGTAGGCGCTCGCCGACGCCCGCAGGTACGCCCACGCGGACGTTGCGGTCGATGAACACGATGCGCTCGTGGCCGACCTTCAGCGGCACCGCCAACGGCATACGTTCCCAGCGCAGGATCTCCACTGCCTGGACAGCAGGAGCAGCGGCCACGGCCAACAGCCCCAGCAGCGTGAGTACAGGATGCTTCATGGGGTTTCTCCTTGGGGCGCTTGCGGAGACAGGCCGCCAGACGCCGGGCGCGTTGGCTCCGGCGTGCTGATGCGCTGGGGCGCGCCCTCATAGCAGTCGAGCGCCAGGCCGAACGGGTTGCGGGCAGGATCGACGTCCACCCGCGTGACCTTCACTGGATAGCGCACCAGAGCGCGCTTGACTTGCTCGGCGCCGTAGTACTCGTCGGCGGTGATGTCCAGCGTCACCACCCAGTCGCGGTCGGAGACCACGCGCACGCGCGCCGTAGGGTCGTCGCCGTAGCCGCGGCCGGGGATTTCATAAATCCCGCGCACGCGCTGGCGCAGCTCGCCCGTGCTGCGGCGGTAGTCGTAGTCCGCGCGAAGGAAGGCCTGGCAGGACGGGGTGAGATACGGCGAGAGCGTGTGGAGGTTGCGCGCGTAGTCCTCTTCGCCATTCGTCGGCCAGCGGTTGAGCGTCTGGAACACGTAGAACGTGAACGCATAGACCGATTCGGGCGGCACTTCCCACCACTTCCTGGTACTGCCGGAGCGCAGGTCAGGCGGAACGTGGATGGTCAGATCGCGCGGAGCGCTCCACCAGCCGCCACCCATGACCAGGGCGACGATGACCAGGGCGCCAGCCCCCAGGCGAAGCGTCTTGATGTGCGCCTGCAGGTGGGTGATCTCGTTCTTGAAGCGGCTCATCGCGCGCTCCTTCGGGTGCTCCAGAAGCCGGAACGCGAGATCAGCACATGGCCGCCCACCCAACCCGCCATCAGTGGATGACGTGTCGCAATGCGCCATTGCAGTTGCCGATACAGCCAGGTGTCGGGACGCCCGCGTTTGAGGCGGCGAAGAATGCCGCCGCCGATGAACACGCCCAAGGCCACGCCCAGGACGACGAACGTGGGAGCTAGCGCGATCGTGCGGAACACCCACGACAGCGGCGCGCCGACCAGCAGGCCGGCGGCGCCGGACAAGCCGCAGCAGATCCACAGCTCGTCGGCGGTGAGGCCGCGCACGACAACGGGGTGGCGGTTGAGCCGGTGTGGAAGGAACGTCACGGTCCCGTCCGCACGGACGTGCTGCTGCTCAGACATACCGGCCTCGCCTTACAGGATGCCGGTGGCTTCGGTGAGCAGCCAGATGCCGATCACGAGCAGGACGGCGCCGATGGCGACCGTGAGGCCGAACTGGCCCCACGTCTTGCGGCCTGTGTGGATTTCCGCGTAGGTCCCGTAAGCGTGGTAGCACACGCCGATGAACATCGACGCCACCACCAGCAGGGCTACGAGCATGATGATGTCGTAGCCGTAGTTGCGGATCGTTTCCATGATGCCGTTGCCCGTGCCGCGGGTCGGGTTCTCCAATTGCGGCAGCCCCTGCGCGAACGACAGCACGGGCAGCGCAGCGGCGCCCAGGGCCACGGCGGCGCGCTGGGCAAGACGGGAATTGAGGATGCGGTTTTGCATGGTCATGCCTTTCAGGTCAGGAGAGGAGGAAGAAAGTCAGGACGAGGTACATCGCGACGAATCGGATGCAGACGCCGAGGAACTGGCGTTGGTTGAGGCGGCTCTCGGACCACCCCACGTAGGCCGTTCGCATGGCCCATACGCCCCAGACGAGCAGGACCGCGAACACGACGCCGACCAGGACGGTCGCCATCGCTGAAGGTGCGATGCCGCTGTTGGCTTGAAATGCCGAGACCTGGGCGCCGTTCATGGCTTGCCCTCCGCGGTCGTCGGCGGTGATGGCGGGACGACCCGCTCCGTGCGGTAGTCGCCGGCCAATTCGGACGGGTCGCGCGGCTGGGCACGCGACGGTGTGAGATGGGCCTGGATGCCGGCGCGCACGCGCGCCAGGTCAGCCAGCAGCCTCGGGTAGTCGAAGTGGTAGCGCTCGCCCGGCTGGATGGGGGCATGCGCGGCGCTGTCGGCGACCGTGCGCTCCAGCGCGTCGAGTTGGCGCAGCGCTGCGACCAGCTCCTGACGCTGCGCTGGGGACTCGGCCAAGGCCATCGAGGACTGGCCCAACACAAGGACCGTCACGAGAAAAGTGGGCACGCCGCGATGCGCGGCGCGCAGCCAGATCGGAGCCAACATCGCGCCATTCCTGTGTGATCAGCAATGGCTAGATCGTGGAGATCAGGGCTGTTTCAGGCCGCAAACAATAGGAACCTGCGGATGACCGGATTGATCGGCTAGAGGTACTTCTTGAAGCTGCCCGCAGTCAGGCTCACGGCCAGTCCCAGCAAGGCGGCGCTCGGCAACAGGATCAGCAATGGATGCACCGAGATCGGCAGTGCCAGGTACGTGATCCACGGCAGCACGGCCAGGGGCATAAGGCTGGCTTTCGCGCGGTGGTAGATGAACCCGGATTCGCGGCCCGCGCCGAACCTGCGCACGTCGCGCCGCACCAGACCGTCAATCAGACCGACGAAAGCAGCCGTGAAGATCAGTGGCAGCGTGAGCACCAGGACCAGCAGGCGCACTAGGAAGGTCAGCGTCGTGAAGGCCGCGGCGATCAGGTAGCTCTCGGCCCAGACATAGGCTTGGCTGATGTAGTAGCGGAAGTTGCGCGCCTGCTCGTGGCTGGGCGCGCGGATGCGCTCGGCGGTCTGGCTCATGCGCGCCAGCAGCCCGGAGCGAACAAACACCCATTCGTAGCCTGTATCCACCAACTCGTGCGCCGTGCGCCCCGGCTCCTGCACGACCACGCTGCGCGTGAAGTGGTTGGACAGATGCCCAAGCTCGTACTGCAACATCTGCTGGGAATGGCGCCAGCCCTGGTCCTTCCAGAACAGGTGCATGCCGACGCACTCCACCACGATCGAGAACAGCAGCGAGCCGATCAGCACTCCAAGCAAGCGAAACGGCAAGGTGATGGTGCCGACGATCAGGCCCTGGCGCTGGTTCTGCTCCCGCTGCGCGGTCGATGCGGCGTCCTTCACGGCGCGGCCTCGTCGCCACTGTGGTCGGTGTCGGTGGCCACCGCAGCAGGCTCGGCTGGAGCAGCATCATCCAGCAGGTCATCGGGCAAGGCCGCATCCTGCAAGGCCGGGGAACTGGTGAACTCCCACCACTGCGTAGCCTCGCTGTAGCTCTGGCGCATGTACCCTGCCAGTTGTTGCAGGTCCGTCGGCATCACTTCATCCGGGTCTGGTAGCGGCAGCGGCATGCGAACCTTCCAAAGCTGGCCGCCCTGCAGCAGCGCGAAGCATTGGCCTTTTGGCAGGCCGACTACGTGCGATGGCTCGATCATCGGCACGCTGGACATGCTGATGCGGTCCTGGGTGTTCGACGTGAAATCCGTCGCGCCGCGGATGTCCGAACTGTCGGTTGCCCCGGAGACGATGGTAGTGGTATAGACCTCGACCTTCGGCAACTGCCGCGTCAGCAGTTCGGCAGTGGCAGTCTCGCGCACGCGCAGCATGAACAGGTTGTTGAAGTTGCCGATCACCTGGCCAGCTTTCGCGCGGTTGCCGATGCGGGCCTCGATGTCCGAGAGGGTCTGTGTGTACGCGGTGACTTGCAGCCCGGCGCCGCCGCCTTTGTTGATAAGCGGCACGAATTCGTCACCCATGAGTTCATTGAATTCATCCGCATGGACGTTAATCGGCACGCGCGCGCCAGCCGAGGCGTCCGGCAGGCCATCGTCGATTCCGTGCTTGTAGATATGGCCCGCGACCGAAACCAGGTCGGAGAACATGGAGTTGCCGACCGCTGCGGCAACCTCGGCGTCGGACAGCGCGTCCAGTCCCACATAAACGATGGCGCGCTTCCTGATGACTTGCATCCAATCGAAGATCGGGCGCGGGTCGGCCAGGTCGGAATAGTTCGGTGCCAGGAGCTGCGCGATCTTGCCGCTGGTTAGCTTTTCCAACAACGGCAGCAATGACGCGACGATCTTGTCGAAGTAGGTCTTGTCGTACCGAACTGCCGAGCGCAGTCCGTCGAGCACCGGGTCGTAGTTGCGCGCCTGGGAGAGATACTGCTCCAGCGCAACCACGCGCTTCTCGCGCCCGATCATGTTGCGCGGGATGTTCTTCTCGTTGAGCTTGGCCTCGATCTGGACGATCACCTCCCAGGCCTTGGGCTCGGTCTTGGCGAAGTAGTGCTGGGCGTACTCGATAAACAGCGCGTCGATGTTGATGACGTGCCGCTGGATCAGCATGTAGTCCGGGCGCTGTCCCAGTTCCACCAGGGCACGGGCAATGATGTTGACGAAGCGCCACGCGAACTCCCTGAAGGCCGCGCTATTGCCTTCACCGGAGAGTTGCCCTGCGATACGGGTGGCGACTTCCGAGATGCGACCGAATCGGCCCACCGCGTTGTAGCGGGCGCTGATCTCCGGCCAGCCCAAGTGGAAGATGTAAAACTCGCCTTCACGGCCCGCGCGCTTGGCCTCGACATACATGCGCTTCAAGAGGTCCGCATCCCCTTTGGGGTCGATGACGATCACGACTTCGTGCTCGCCGGCAGCGCTCTTGCGGCGGATGTCCTGGGTCACGAACAACTCGGCCAGTCGCGTCTTGCCCACGCGCGTGGTGCCCAGCACCAGCGAGTGCCCGACACGCTCGCCGAGCGGTAGGCTGACGTCCACCTCGTCCGGTTCGATGCCGTGCAGGCGTGGCATGCCGCCCACAGGCGGCAGCGGACGCACCGGGTTGAAAGGAGCATCCCAGCCCGTGAGCGCGGACAGCCGGGATAGCGGGAACGGCGCGAACTCCAGCCGCTCCTCCAGTCGCCGTGCCAGCCGGTAGGCAGGCGTCGGCTCGACGTATCGGCGGAACTCCGGCCGGTACGTCTGCATCAGCCTATGGGTGTGTTTTTGTTCCCACAGGAACCCGCGCCCGATGAAAAGCCGCTGCTGGCTGACGGGCACGTCCTTGCTCGTCATCACGTAGCGCGACAGGCGGCGGATGTTGCGTCGGTAGCGCAGGATCACGCGGGCATCGCGATAGCGGATCGCGCCGTAAGCGCCGAAAGCCAGCGCGCTGCCGACGCCCATCGACGGGCTCAGCGCGAGCGACCATGGGGCCACCAGGCACAGAAACGCGGCGCCTGCACACGCCGCGACGGTGTATAGCTCCACCGCTGGGCGTAGCAGAACCTCGACCGGCTGTTTCCCCGACATGGCTTCATTGCTCGATGCCGGTGGCCGTGATCAGCGCCGGGTAGTGCCGCAGCCCCAGGCGATCGGCCAGGTCGTCTCCGGCTACGGGCGCGAGCGGCACGCCCGGAACCAGGGCACGCAGCCGTGCCAGGCCCTGCGCGGTCTCGACATTGACCACGAGGCCGACCGCGCCGCGTTCGCGCAAAGCAACGCCGCGGCGCTGCAACCAGGCCCGGGAGGCGTCGTCGTCGCCGACGACCACGAACGGCCGCAGGCCGGGCGCTTCGATCACGCGCCGCGCGACGGTGCCGGGCGTGAGCTTGGCGCTACGCACCGGCAGCATCGCTGCCTCGTCCGCGGGTGTGGCGGGAACCTGTGGCGTCGGAATGGGCGGCCGGCCCGGGACATCGGCGCGCGGCTGGAGGTTGAGGGCCTCGTAGTACGGCAGCGCCGACATGCCACCGCGATCTTCGACCACGATCAGCGGATCGCCGGCACGCGATGCCAGCGGCAGACCTGCCAGCAGCACAAGCAGGCCCCGCAGGGCCAGATGGGATTTCGTCATGGGGAAGTCTCCTGGCGCGAGGCGAGCACCGCGGCGTTTGGATGTGCGCCCTGCACACGCGCGAGATGGCGCGACACGCTGCGCCGGTAGCGGGCGGCGGGCTCGCCGCCCGCAGGACGGTGGTAGCGGCCGATCGCGAGCAGCCAGTCTTCGCCGGACGTGTGCTGCTCGTTCAGGATTTCAGCGGCGATGGCGAGGTTTCGATACGGGTCCAGCAGGTCGCACGCGCTGGTGAAGCGATGCTTGTGGTAGCCGAGGTTGATCTGGCCCAGGCCTGCATCGATGCGCGTGTGGGGCGTGGCGCGCATTGCCTGTTGCAAGCCCGAGCAGGCGTCGGCGCGCGTGGCGAAGCGGCGCGACTGGCCGGCGACATTGAGGGACCACGGCCACGGGACGATGCGCCCGTTGCGCCGAATACCGCTCTCCTGCAAGGCCACGGCGTAGAGCACGGTCGAGGGGATGCCCGCCCGCTGGGCGGCGAGCTGGTAGGCCGGTGGCGGAACCTCCTGGGCATGGACGGCGCAGGCGCACAGGCCGGTAGCAAGCACCAGTGCGCACAAGAGCTGCGAGACGGAGGTGGCCGCTACGGCTGACGCTGCCATTGGCCGTTCACCTCGCGCACAGCCGCGGGCAAGTCACCGGGGAGGCCCAGCGACAGCCAGCGGCCGCCATCGTGGTTGAGTGTGATGCTGCCGCTGCGCACCCGTGCCGGGTCGATCTGCGCGCGCTTGGCCCAGTCGCGGATGCGTGCGTCGTCCTGGCGGCTGCCCACCATATACAGGTCGAACTCGGCACCCGAGGATTGCAGGCGCTGCACGAGCTGCCCACAGGCCGCGCAGCCGTCCTTGACGAACACCGCCATTCGGCCGCTGCCGCGCGCGGTGCCGGCGCCCGGCCCGTCGTCGGGCAGGTTCACGCGCTGCATACCAGGGTTCAGGCGCTGCCAGGCTTCGTCGTAGGCACGTTGATAGGCGAGCAGCTTCTCGACGCGGCGTGCCTCGACTTGCACCTGCAGCTCTGCATAGCGCCGCCGTTCTTCGTCGGTGCGTGCCTCGATGCCTAGGGCAGACAGCGGGTCCAGGTTGGGCGAGTAGATGCCCAGCGGCCCATCCATCAGCTCGCGGTAGCGCGCCCATTCCTGGGGTTGGAGGCCCCAGTTGCTTGCTACTCGGTCGTCCAGGACGCGGGCGGCCAGCGGGCGCTCCTGGCTCTGCGCATTGCGGGCGGGAGCTATGGCTGACTGCTGCGCCCACGCGGGCCACTGGACTGAAGCCAGCAGGAGTGCGGAAAGGATGATCGACGGCTTCATGTCGTGTGCTCCGATCAGGGAATCGCCACGCGACGGGTCTGGTCGCCGGCTTGGAACACCGCGGCGCTGCCATCGATTGCCTGCAAGCGCCATGGACCGACCGCATCACCGGGCAGCAGCACCTGAAGCTGGTCGGGCGTAAAGTTCCCACTGCTCGGCACGACGGACACGCTGAGCTGGCCGGCGCGCAGTTCGGCGCCGACGATGCGGAACGGCAGTGACGGCGGTTCGGGCTTGGCGGCGGGCTTGCTCGATGTGCGCGGCTGGGTGGGTGTTGCTGCACGTGCGGCGGTCTGGCGCGTCTTGATCTGCTTGATCTCCGCGCGCAGCGCCTGAAGGTCATCGGCGGCTGCGTAGCCGCTCAGTGTTTTCTCAACCTGGGAAGCGCGTGCTTCCAGGATTTGGCGGGTGTCTTTGAGGTCCGCCGCCGTTGCGACGGCCGGACGCTGCTGGATGGTCTCGATGGCCTCGGCCAGGGCCACCGCCTGCGCTTCGAGGCGTTGCAGACGGGAATCGAGCCGTTCCTGGTCGGCCTGGTCGCTCATCGCCTGGTAGCCGAGGGCCACGATGACGCTAAGACCGAGCAGCCAGAGCCAGAGCAGGCTTTGCACCACCACGGCGGCGGTCGGGCGACGCGAAGATTGCGGAGCGTTCACGGCTGGCCTCCTGGAGTGGAAGGCATCAGCGGGAAGGTATGCACCGCATCGGCGGCGGTCGGTTCGGGCATGGGTTCGGCGGCCACGCTGTCGCCGGGCCGCTCGAAGCAAATCTGTCGTGCGCGGTCATCCGCGTGCAGTTCCCAGGCCGGACCAGCCAGGGTGAGCAGCGCATCGCGCAAGGTCATGGGACCGAGATGCAGGTGCGCCGCCGGGAGCGGCAGCTCATACAGCTCGATCACGGCATGCGCCGTTTGGCACAGGCTGTAGCCGCTGCGCTTGAGCACATGCCGCAGCCCATCGCCGACCGTGGCGCGGGCATCCTCTGGCATCGAAACATCGATGGTCTGCAACAGCAGGTCGCGCTGCGCCGCCGTGGGGGCCAGCTCGACCAACGTGTAGCGCCCGTAGCGCACAACGGGGATGTACTCGGGCGCTTCGGGTTCGGGCGCGGTCGAGACTTCCTCGAAGGCATCGGGTGCGTGCGGCGCAGTCGTTGTCGCGCAGCCGCCAGCCAGTACCGACCAAAGCAGGCCGAGAAATCCCGTCAGCAGGCGGCGTTCGGGATGGTGAAACCAGGGTGGAGAGGGGCACATGGCGCGTCGTCCTGAAACATCGAGCCCTCACCATCGCCGCTCGGGTCACGAGCAGCAGCAAACAATGCGAACCAGGCAGCGCCCGATTTCCCGACAGCCTCACTCCAAAGAAAAAGGCCCCCGAAGGGGCCAGTGAAAGCGCAGATCGGACCCTGCCGAATCAATCCCGAGCCAGCTTCAAGCCGGGATCGACCTGTGCCAGTTGGGCATGCGCCCAGCAGCGCACGAGCTGGCCGTTCTCGCCGAGCGGCCGGTCCGCCACCGCCGCCGAGTACTCGTCGGTGTCGCTGGTGTCGTAGCAGACGACCTTGATCTCGCCGGTGTCGCAGCGAATGGAGTGGATATGGCCGTCGGTCATATCGACCACGACGACCTGCGAGACAAGGCCCAGTTCGCGGGCGGCCGACAGGATGGGGCCATATTCGGCAGCGTCGAAGCAGACGAACGGCCCTTCGTACCGGGCTTCTTCGGCCAGATCCTTGGCTTTGTAGTAGTGGGCACCCTGATCGTATTCCTCCTGGGTGGTTCTGACCTTGAAGACCGGCATGTCAGGGGTGCCGGAAACATCGGCGCAGGCGACAGCGACTTGCATCTCGATCTCGCCGCCGTCGGCGGGTTCGATCGAAGGGGTGTTGGTGTTCATGGAAATCTCCTTGAAATGAAAATGCGTAGCCATGCCCGCGAAGAACACGGGCATGGCTACGAGGTAGGAACAACAGAAATGCCGACGGCGCTAGGCCGGCTTGTGGCGTGGGAATCAGGCGGCGACCAGTTGCCGGGCCAGTGCGACCTCGACGGAATCACCATCCTGGTTCAGGACATCCAGCCCCGATTCGGGTACATCGCCCGAGGTGGACTGCGAGACCATGATCTTCTTGGCCATCAGTTCGAGGCATGTCATCTGCGAGGAACCGGCGTAGCCGAGATAGATCACGCGCACGGGGTGCTTCTGCCCGATGCGCCAGGAGCGGCGGGCCGCCTGCTGGAGCGAGTACACGTTGTAGCCCGACTGCATGAACACGATTGTCGGGAAATCCAACAGGTCCAATCCCGTCTTGACCAACTCGGGGTTGGTGATGAGCACGTCGATGCCACGATCCAGTTGCTCGGCAATCCAGTCCTCGCGGCGGCTTGCATCCACGCTCGCGCGCAGCACCGCCACCTTGAAGCCTTCCTGCTCCAGCAGTACCTTCAGGCGCGACGTGGTGTCGCGCGTGCCGGTATAGACCGTGTAGGCGAGGACCTTGCGGCCCTGCGCCTTCTCCTGTTTGCAGATCTCGATCAGCTCACGCTCCTTGGGGCTGATCTCGAACTCGTTGAACTGAGCCGGGACGAACGCCAAGGTGTTGCGCGTGCGCGGATGCACCACGGTTTCCGACCGGAAGCAGCAATCCGGCCAAGCCAGCAGCACGTTGAGGACCACACCCAGCAGAGTCGTATCGCGTCGCGCCAGAGCCTGTTTCAGCTCCGCGGTCAGCCGACCCGCCAGATCGCGGTAGGCCGCGGCTTGCGCCGTGTCCATCGCGACTTCGCGGAACTCTTCGTCATACGGCGGCAGGACGTTGCCGCCGATGTCCTTGAGCTTGAGGAAAATCGTGAACGGCAGGATGCAGCGCAAGACGCCCTTGGGGCCGAAGCCCGGGGCTTTGACCGTGCGCACCGATACCTTGGTGCCCTTGGCCGTCTTGTGCGCCGTGCCGGTGCTCTCGGAGTAGATGTCCTTCAAGACTCCGTGATCGCGCATGAACGCCATCGCGGCCGAGGTCATGCTGCCGCTCGTGGTCGGGCGGTAGCCGTCTTCGATCATCCGCCCCGGAAGGGCTCGGAACAGCAGGTAGAACAGATCGTCCCCGTAGCCGCCCATCAGCGTGCCAGTCAGCAGCAAGGTCTTGCGAGCCTTCGCTGCCAGCACGCCCATGGCCTGGCCTTGGGCACTGCCGCCGTTCTTGTACTCGTGCGCCTCATCGGCGATGAGCAGGTCGAACGTGCCTTGCGGCAGGTAGCGTTTGACGAACTCGGACGGCTGGTAGCCGCCTTCGCCAAAGCCGAACTCCATGTTGGCCATCGCACGTTCCATGCGGGTGGCCTGACGGTCGGAAAACACCAACTCGCCGTTGCCGTCCATGAGGTTGATGAACTCATGGATGTTGTCGCCGAGCATCGAGGCCAGGAAGCCGTCTCCGAACTTCTGCATCAGCTTCTGCGCGGTGACTGCCCCGATGGTCGGGATGCGCTTCAAGGCTTTCAGCACGGCCGAGGACTGGTCGCTGCCGGACAGGCTGCGTGGGCGGATCAGCGTCCACAGGGGCGCGGCGCAATGGCTGCACTTCCTGCGGTACTCCTCGGCTTCGAGCGCGACCGGGTTGACCGGCTCGCCGTCGAGGTCGGTGATGACCGTGCCGCAGTCCGGGCAGGCCGCCACGTCGCCGTGGCGGGTGCGCCGCTGGGTGAAGACAGGCTTCCAGTGGAACCCCATCCGCATCCTGACGCGCCCCAGGACAAAGAACTCCTGGCCGGTCGGCTGCACGCCCAACTGCTCGCGCAGCTTGATGAGCTTGACCAAGGTATCGGGGCCGTTGAGCACCCAGACCTTCGCGCCCGCTACTGTCTCCTGGATTTCGCGCCGCCACTTGTAAACAAGGTGCGGGGGCGAGAGAACCAAGGTCCGGCGGTAGCCTTCGGCGTTGAGCACAGCGGCCGTGGCGATGCCGACGGTCGTCTTGCCGCAGCCCATCTCGCCATTGACGATCGCGGCGCGCTCGCCACGGTCAATCAGCAGCTCCGCGGCGGCGTGGACGACTTCGGCCTGGGCCTGGAACAGCTTGCGCTTGAGGCTGGCGACGATGAGCTGGCGATGTGCCTGCGGTTGGCCGGTATAGACCGGCGGGTTGGCGCTGTTGAGGGCGTCGAGCAGTTCGTCGCCGAACTCGCCGACGAAATCCTGAAGGCTCAGGGTCAGAGGGGAAGATTCCGCGTCGAGCAGTTCGCCCTGTACGGGCGCGGCTTCAGCGGTAGTGGTTTCGAGATCGAGGGACATGGTGATGCTCCAAAGAAAATGGGGCATGCACCACCCCCAGCGGGGCAGTGGCATGCCCCGTGGTGGGAAGTAAATCGACGCGTGGCCGACGGTGGTTGAAGGTGCTGGCCTGGGCGGCCAGCGGCTGAACCGTGCTCAGTCCTCGGACGGCAGAACGATGACGGTGGCGTGGCGCTCCGCGTCGGTAACGATGCGAATGGCCAGCCCCGGATGGATCACGTAGTGCGATGCCAGCGATGCGCCTGATTGAAGCGCGGTGCTGTTGGCCTGCCATTGCTGGACGTTGACGTCGCCCCAGTCGCCACGGGTGTGGCGCCTGAAGTACGGGATCGGGTCGAGGCGACCCGAGCGGACCAGGCGGTCAATGCCCTTGCTGAAGATGAGCGCCCCGATGGGGAACGCCAGGCTCTGACAGTAGGTTTCGATGCGATGTGATGCCATGGGCTCCTCCTTGATGAGTCATTGAGCCACGACACCCCTGCCGGAGTGAAGTGGCTCCGTCAGGAGAATGAGGATGACGATGTGGGGACGTCAGATCAGGTCTCGCTCTTCGGGAAGCTGGACCACCGTGGTCTGATGGTCCTCGCTGGTCTTGATGATCAGCGCCAGGTCCGGCGTGATCCTGAACTGCGAGATCATCAGGTTGTCCTGTTGGATCGCCACGTCGTTGGCTTGGCGTGTGGCCTCATCGATCTCGCCCCAGTCCCCGCGCACATGGCGCTGGACATAGGCTAAGGGGTCGATCAGGCCTCTTCGGGCCAGCCAATGCACCTTCTCGCTCAACTTCAACGTACTCGGTGCGAACAACGGTTGCTTGTGCGGCGCTGGCCGCTTGAACGGATTGGGGAACATGGTGTTTCTCCTTCGAGGTGGTACAGCAGGACGGCAGCGCGTCCGGTGGATCAGCGGATGGTCAACACCTCGCCCCGTGTCGCGGAGCCAGGCGTCATGTCCCACGCGCGGATGACGGGCACAAATTTGTCGGTGAGGATGCGGGTCTCGGCGATGGAGCCGTCTTCGCGTTCGGTGAATTCCCGCTGGAGCGTCTTGTCCTTGTGGGTGTCACCTTTGACGACGAGCACGCGCCCGGTCTTGGAGCGCACAACCCCCGAGATCGCGCCCGCGGCCAGAGCCAGGGCGAGATGCCAGTGGGACAAAGCCCGCGCCGGTGGACGCAGCGACTGCTGCGCGGCCCCCAGGTGCGTGTCCAGCGACGGCCAGAGGCCTTGCAGCCTGCCAACCTCGTCGGCGAACTGCTCGGGCTCCATCGTCACGCGGAAGAAATGCTCCGGCTCGGCCGGACTGGCGGGGACGATGTACGGCAGGAACGGCCAATCGCTCGGCAGCTCCTCGGCTTCGACTCCGCCAAGCCCAACCTGCAGCAGCAGATTGCGCACGGCCTTGACGCCATCGGGAGCCTGTTCACGCTGTCGCACCCTTCGGCCGAAGATCACCACCTGCTTGAACTGCGTTTCCACCGCTCGGTAGATGCGCAGGTCCGTGTAGTGGCGTGTCAGCCAACCGACCAACTCCGCGTCGAGCACGTAGCCGGGGACGATGAAGACCAGCACGCCGCCGTACTGCAACAGCGACAGCGAACGCTGATAGAACAGCTTTTCGAGGCGGGCACGGCCCTGGCCTTGGTAGCCGATGTTGCCGTTGACGTCCTTGGACAGGTCGCCATACGGCGGGTTGAGCCAGAGCAACCCGAAGGATTGCTTGGAGACCATCGTGTCCATCAGGTCCGCGTGCAGGCAGTGATCGACCAGGCCGCGGGCATGACGTGCCCGCTCCGGGTCGAACTCGACGGCGAACGCCTTGGCCTGCTCGCGCCCGAGGGCATGGGCGGCTTCGGCGATCGCCACGCCTTCGCCGGCGCAGGGATCGAGGATGCACATCGGCCCGTCGCTGGGCATCAGTGCGTTGAGGGCTCTTTCGAGCGTGGGTTCGTCGGTCGGGTAGTAACCGTTCTTAGCGAAATTGCGGGCGAGCCGCGGGAACATGAGGGCCATGGAAGTCTCCTGGTTGGCGGGGATGAAACACGGAAGCACGCCAAGGCGTGCCTCCGTGGGTGGGTCAGGCCGCTACCACTTCCGGCGTCCAGATCTTGGCCGGGTATGGATAGGCGGTGAGTACGTCACTGCGGATCAGGGAACCCAGCGCCAAGGTCAGCGCCGGCACGTCGATGGCGAGCCGATGGCCTTCCAGCGGCCCGAGGGCGAACGGAAGGCGGGCCAGCATCTCGCGGCTTTGCAGCAGGTCCAGCACGGTCTCGCGCCAGTGGTCGAGCAGCGGCAACGGGCAGGTGTCCCGCACCAGCATCCACAGGCGGTCAAGCCGGTGGGCGCTGTCGCGTGGCAGTAGTGCCAATGCGCTGGCGTTGGCCTTGTCGGGCTTGACGCAGCGCCGGTCGAACAGCCACACGTTGGACAGCGAACCGAACAGCGTTCGCCGATAGGCGCGCGCGATGCGCTTTTCCAGGCGATCGACATTGCCGATGAACACCGGGACGCTACCGCCCTGGTCGGTGATGACGTGGAACTGGTCCAGTCCCTGCTCGTCGCGCCCGAGGGTCAGGCGAGCGAGGAACTGCTGGACGGCGGTGTCGCGTGCCCAGATGGACAGGAAAATCAGGTTGCCCTGGTCATCGCCGACGCAAGCGTCGGCCATCACGTCGGGACATTCGTCGATGCAGTACAGCGTGGTCGAAGAGGTGTTTGCGGGCATGGTGGTGTCCTCGAATGAACGGGAACAGCACCGCCCGCTGGGGCAAGTACTGCCCCCGGGGGAAGAAAATCGCTCAGTCCGGCTCGAACTGCCGGGTGTGCGGGTTGAAGTGAAGCGCCTCGTCTGCCGAGGTGATCGGCGTGAAGCCGTCCAGGTAGATGTGGTTGAGGTACTGGTCGCGGTAGGTCAGTGCCTGCCGTGCCTGTTCCTCGGTGAGGCCATTGCTGATGAAGTACTCCTGCATTTCCTCGTCGGAAGACACTTCGTCGTTGGACAAACTTCCTTCAACGAGTGCCAGCAGCGAGGGTGAGAGCGCAGCCAGGATCGGGTCCATGTCGGTTCCTCCTGACTCAGGCCATCAGCGTCGCGGCGGGAGCCGTGACAGCCGTGGGTGTGCGCCGCCGTGCGTGGTAGGCGCGAACGCCTGCACGCCATTCGGCGGACTGCACCGGCGTGCGATCCAGATAGGACAGCGGGCACGAGTAGTAGTACGGGTGCATGGACTCGTCCAGCGGCTTGTAGCCCCACTGGTTGCCGCTGCGTTCCAGCAGATCGCAGCGGATGGTGCACAGGGACTGGCCCGGTGCGAGATCACGATGCACACCCTCGACCTTGGCGGTCATTTCGACCACGGACCACAGCACGTTGCCGCGCAGTGCGTGAGCGATGACCTTCGCGCTGATGCGCTCGGTCTCGTGCGGTGCGATCAGTTCCATGATCAATTCAGACCGCGACTGATGAGAGAAATACCAGCCCATGAGAGGCCTCCTGAGAAAAGTAGAGCCCGAGGTCTCCCCGTGGGAGAGAACCCCCAGCGGGTGATTGAACGCCGTGTGTGCGGCGATGGAATGCAGTGCAGACTAGGAACCGCAACCGGCCGGGCAGCAACCCAGCGTGATCCCGTGCGAGCAGCAGCCGTTTTCAGCGAGCCAGTCCTGGGTTTCCTGCCGTTCGGCAGGTGTTGCGTAGTCCCATTCCTGGGTCGCGATTTCCAGGGCCTGAGAGCGCTGGTTTTCCGGCAAACGATCGACTTGCGCGTCGATCTCCGAGCTGAAGAGCGTCACGTAGTGTTCGTAGGACAGGCCGCAACCACGCTGGGCGTGTGCAGCAGCCGTCTTGCAGAGTTCCCGCCATGCGGGTTCGTCCAGCATTGAACGAGGGGTGTCGCAAGCGATGATGGACATGATGGAGACCTCCAGAAAAAACCGGAGCCTCCCCCGCATGGGGAAGGAACCCCGGCGGGTGGATGAAGAACGCTGCGGATGCGGCGTCTGCGATCACGCAGGTTGCAGTTCGGCCTGGCGGCTCCACTCCTGCGTCTTGAAGTCCAGCGCGTAGCCCAGTTCGCCCAGGCGGGCGATCTGGGCGCGCAGGGCGCGGCGGTCGATGGTCGAATCCAGCTTCACAGACTCGCCCAGCGGCCACAACAGGCCGAACAGCGCGGCGTCGCCATCCTCGGTGCTGCCGGGGGCAGCAGCCGCAGCAGGCGGCGCGTCCACGCCGAAGGGCGTGGTATCGACCAGCGGGTCCGCGGACGTCTGCACGGGTGCAGGTCTGGCGGACCTGGATGCCTTGGCGGGCTTGGCCGGCGTTGTCGCAGGCTGTGTCCCTTGCTCTTCATCGAGCGGATCGACTTCCTGCGGGGCGAAGCTATGTGCTTCGGCCTTGCTCAGTTTGTCGATGCCGAAAAGTGTCATACCGTCCAGGTTGGCGCGCATCTCGAAACGCATGCTGCCGTCGCTGATCGGATAGCCTTTGAGGAAGATGTAGCGAAGGACGAACTCCCCTTGATACTTGCCCTCGGGGTATTGCTCCAACTCCGCGTCTTTAATCGTGAATTTTCCGAGTTGGCATTCGAGCTTGCCAACATTGAACTTTCCGTTGCGGCCGTGAATGGTGCGCAGCGCGAGCTGGCCCGGGACGATGATGGGAGTGGCCGATTTCTCGGGTGCCGATGTGACTGCCATGATGCTTCTCCTTGAGGAATAGGAAAAAGGCAAGGCCCCGTGAGGGGCCATGCCGGATCAGAACGAAGCAGCCAATGCCGGCTCCTGCTCTTCGACTTCACCTGCGGGCTCGCGCTCGGCGGGCTCGATAGGCTGGTCGGCAGCGGTGTCGGCGGCGTCCTCGGCTTCGGGCGCGGGTGCGTCCTCGGCCTGCGACGCCTCGGCTTGCGCCTGGCTCGTCGGATAGACCTGGGTGCCGTCGATCTTGATCAGACCGATGTGGATCAGCGTCGATTCCAGGCTCGCTCCCGGCTCCCCGGCGCGCTCACCCTTGGTGCGGATGTACGGATCGATCTTCATGTCGTTCAACTTGAAGGCGATCAGCACCTTGCGGTCCCCTTCGATGGCCTGCACGCACCGGCGAACCAGGTGCTCGGCTTCAGGGGTGGCGACGATGGTGTCGAAGTACCGATAGTCCGGTTCACCGACAGGCCCGGCCAGAGCCGCGACGCAGCACGACAGGAACGGATCGCCATCCTTGGGGGTGACGTCCTTCGGACGGCTGAGGTAGCCGATGCCGCGGGTGATCAGCTCGTGCTGCTTGATGGAAGCCAGTTCGGCCCGGTCAAGCGGCTCGGCCTTGAGCAGTCGCGCCTTGAGGGACGCGGCGGCTTCACCCTTGCGCTCGCCCTTGTCGCGGATGTACGCATCGCCCCACAGGTCGCCGAGGCGGAAGCGCACCAGCGGGCGCTGCTTGGGATCGTCAACGCCGATGTAGCGCTGGACGAGGTTCTTGGCCTCGGCACCCGAGACCTTGACGTCGAAGTAGCGGTAGCTGGGGTCCCTGGCGGGGCCGACCAGCGCGGCAACGGTGCATGCCAGGAAAGGCTGCGCACGGCGGCCGCCCCGGACAGGCACTTCACGGACACGCTGGATGTAGCCGATGCCCGAGGTGTGGAGGTCGAAATACGATTTCTCGTTGGACGTGATGTTCATGGTGAATCTCCATAGGGAAGAAGCGGAGACACACCAGCCCCACGCATGCGGGGAAAGGTGCGTAACCCCGCGGTGGGTCGATAAGGCGAAAGCATCCGCCACCAGAGACTGGTGGCCGCTCGCGGATGGATGCGGTGCGAGCTGGCTCGGTCACGCAGTGGGAACTGCGACGCAACCTCGAAGACCGATGATTGCCTGGCATGTCGCTGACAACGTCAGCAGGCATGGGGTCAGCATGGCCGGGCCTCGCGCGCGCGACAGCAATCAATCGGCATCCGGGCGCTTCCCATTTTTTCCAGGCTGCCCAGTTCCGCCCAAAAGAAAGCCCCCGAAATGGGGGCTTCAAGGGGTATGCGGACATTTTTGGACTACGCCGATTCCACCGCCGCCAGTGACAGATACGTAGCGGTGGCGGACAGCTCCAGATCATCTGAGCTTTGCAGAATGCGAGTGAAAACGCTGTCTTTCGGGTCGAAGAACTCGCCGAAGTCGTCGCCGCCAAGCTCGGCGCGTGCCAGTTCCCACCAGTCATCGAACGGGTCGGTATCCGGGTTGCAGCCGACGGCATAGGCCAGCAGCTTCACACGGCCATCGGGGCGGCGCTCTCCGCGCTCGGCGAGGAAGTACACGCCCTGGTCCTTGGCCAGGGCGACGCGGCATTGGTTGGCGATGGCCTCGGCAAGCACGGGGCGCAGGTCGGAGCCTCTGAATCGCAGTGACATGGTTGAAATCTCCTGTATGGATGAAGAAAAAAGCCCTCCACCGAAACGGATGGAAGGCTTGTGGGGCAGTCGCCGGTAGGCTGTGGACTGATCAGTCGTGCCGCTAGGCTTCCTGTCTGGCACGTCAGGCTGGAACCGCCTGACGTTGCCGAGAGGCTTTGGCGTCGATCACGCTCACGTCGATCAGGCGCCAGCGCCCGTCGTCGATGAGCCGCTCCAGCACTTCACCGAGCATGTCGAAATACACCTCGTCGTGCCTATCGATCAACTCACCGTCGCGGTGCAGCTCCACCACGTAGGTGTCGCCGCCACGGTCGTAGAGGATCGTCACCTGACCCTCGAACTTGGTGGTTGAGACCGTGAAGCTGATCGCCGGCGGGGTCTCGATGATCTTGGAGGGCTTGGGATCGACCCAGGCGAAGTCGCGGGCACCTGCATCGACCAGCATGTGGGTGATGCACCGGAACCCGTCGGGCGCGGGCATCTCCTCCAACTGCTCGATGAGTTGGCCCAGCTCCATGCACTGCGGCTCGGGAATGGGCAGCTTGGCGGGAGCTTTGCCAAGGATATGCCTCGTGATGGTGTAAGGCGTGCCATCCGAAGTCTTCTCGGTGACGACTTCCGGGGTGTCCGCGCGCAGCCCGTCGAAACGTCGCCGGGCGTAGGGTTGGACATGGACCTTGGCGCCCTCGCTGGGAACGGTGGTCACCAGGTTGGGATCGAGCACGGCGAACTCGGAAGGCTTGAGCTTGACGACGATGGCATCATCGGTCGCGGAGACTACCTTGCCGTTGAAGGGCTGAGGGTCGATGGCGAAGCCCAACGTCGAGGACTGCGGCTGATCATCGAATACGCGGTATTTGAACGAACGCACGTTGCGAGGGACATGGCCCGCGACAAGCGAAGGCATCATGGATTTGATGAGGGAACGGTCCATGGGAATCTCCTTGAGGAAGAACAAGGGATTCCCCGCCCGCAAGGGAGAGGTCCCTTGTGGGTGGCGTGAACGGACGGGGTACGTCCATAGGAAGAAACGACCAGCACGGTTTCCCGCACTTGCAGCCTTGAAGGTCTCGGCTGCCAGGGCATGTGTCGGCAACGCCGACGAACATGGAGCAAGGATGGCTCTGGAATGGGCGGACTGCCTGCAAGAAATCGCACAGCGTCGCACCCGCTTTCCTGCGCTGCGGACAAGAAAAAGCCCCTCGAAAAGGGGCTTGGTTGGGTCAGGCTTCGTACACGAAGTAGTGCTCGCGCTGACGTGGGAAGAAGACATGCTTCCATGTATCGCCGCTGGTGTTGCCACCGTCGAAGACGACCATTTCGTAGTCGTCAATGTCGGTGTCCACCAGATCGGCGCTGGCGATATGGCGCATGTGCAGCGTACCGCTCATGCGCTCGAATACCAGGATCTGGCCGATGGCGTCGTCCTGGCCCATGGCATTGACGCAGGCGCCGAGCTGGTGCTCGAAGTCTGGCGTGCGCGAGATGAGGTCGGGGAACATGAGGTTGCTCCTATGAAAATGGACCAGCCCGGCTCCGGGAGGGAGACGGGCCGGTATGGGGGAGAACAAAGAGGAAGGATGTTGCGTCGAGCGGCTGCTAGGATTCGGCCAACGGCAGGCCCAACAGCACGGGTGCGTCGGCGTCGAGAATCAGGAAGCGCACATCGGCCTGGCCAGCCAGTTCAATGACGTTCGCCAGGTCATCCGGCATACCCTTGCTTCGGTGCTCCTGGCGAAGCTGCTCCGCACTGATGCCCTCGGCGTGGTCCAGGTTCTTGTCCGTCCAGGGGGTGGAGATCAGCTTGATGCCGATCGCCGGGCTGTACGGAACCCGGAACGCGATGAACAGGAATGCCTCCGGCGTAGCGAGGTCTGCCAGGTTGGCGAGGTATTGGCCGGCTTCTTGGCTGATGTGTGCGCTGCTGATTTCCCAGCACCGGCTGTAGTAGCCGGTCTCGAAACTCAGGCGCTGTACGACTTCCCGCGCTGCCTCTGCCGAATAGGCGTCGCCGACGTGGATGGGGCGACCGTCGAAGTCGTCGCCATGGATGGCATAGACCACGGCACCGATTACACCTTCGCCGCTGACACCTTCTGCGGTATCGCATTCGGCCAGCACCTCGGCACTCACGGGTTCGGGACCATTCCTGACCACGGCGAAATCGCTGGTGATGATGCACGAGGATGAAATCAGTTCCTCGTCGGAAAAGTGCTTTTGACTCGCGTGGATGATTCGCCAGACATGCGGGCTTCCGTCGTCGTAGCCGATGCACAGCGTGCGGACGATTTTCAGATTCCAGTAGCCGCGGAGAAAGGGATTGGGTTTCTGGGACATGGGAACTCTCCAGATTTGAATAATGGGGCCAATCCCCGCCACCGGGAATTGGACCCGGTGGGTTGAAAGTGGAAAATGCGTCAGTCGGCGCTGATCGTTGGCGTCTGAGACAGCCGTTCGGCGATGCGATGGCGCACATTTAGGCGAAATTGCTCATCGGTGATGCCGGCAAGCAGGTTGGCGGCCTCCAGCGCGATCAACGCTGAGGCCTCTTCGATGTCGGCGGCCAGGATGGTGTTGCGCAGTTGATCGCCGAGTTGAAGCGCCTGCGAGGACGTTCTGAAGACCTGGACCTCGCGGCTCAGGTAACAGCCGTTGCCGCCGAACTCGAATAGCCTTGGCTTGCTGCAATACCAGCAGCCCTCAAACTGGATGGCGGTCAGGTTATGGCCGTCATCGAAGCGGGTGGCGATCAGAAGCAGGGCTTCCAGGTCGGCGCTGTCCTCGAATTGGTGGTGCTCGATCAGGTTCTCCAGCTCCTCGTCCTGGTCAGCACCGAAGTGCGCGGCCAGCCGTTCAAGCAGAGGCGGAATCGACAACTCTTCGTCGTCGGGCATGGGGATGTCGAGTTGTGTGGCCAGGTTTTCCAGACCGTCCAGCACATCTGTCCAGCGTGGATCATTGGTTTCGGCGATCTGGGCGATGTAGGCCTGCCCATTGCCTGGATGGTTTTCGTCGAGCGCGAAAGCACCGAACAGTGCCTTGATGACGGGAGTAACGCGGTTGAGCAGGAGAACGCCCGTGCCTTCGTAGTAGTTGTTTGCCATGCTGGCTCCTTTCGAGAAGAGCGGAGCCAGCCCATGCGGACGATGGCATCCGCAGGGAATAGCCCAAGGCCGTTGGCGTCGGGCGATGGGGAAGAAAAATTGAGGGACATGGCCTTATGGGCGCATGTCCCTCACGGGGGGATCGAGAGGACAGTGGCGTGCCGGAGACCGGCTCACCAACCGCTGTAGTTCACCAGCAGGTCGGCGATGACCTTGCGGCGTTCCAGATCGAGACCGTCGAAGTCCGACAGCCCGTGGAAGCGGCAGCGCTTGAGCATGGCACCGCCCTCGCGCGCGTTGTAGAAGCTGACCATGGCGGACAGGAACATGCGTTCGCCGCTGCTCAGGACGCCGAGGGCATCGTTGAGCCGCAGCATGTCGGGACGCAAATCCCACTTGGTGTTGGCCTGGTTCAGGCCTTCACGGGTGCCGTCGCCGAACCACTCGGGACCAGCAATCTCGACACCGCGCTTCCAGGCCTCGAAGAAGGCTTGGGGCGCGGCAGCGAAATGCTGATCTTCCCGCATGATCTGATCGACGACTTCCCGCGGCAGTAGCTGGTTCATGACGTGATTTCTCCAGTTGGATCAGGGAATGGCGAGCTGGGACCAGCCGCCTCTTTCGAGGGCGCGTTGAGCCGCGGCGTAGCTGCGGAAGTACTCGCGGGATTCCCGCGAAACGGGACCTTCGGTATCGCGCGTGCCGATGTAGTGGCCGGCGGCGCTTTGCAGGACTTCGAGCGGCAGGAACTTGCCGCAGTAGGTCAGGGCCAACTGGCCGAAAGAGGCTTGCTGGGACATGGACGGGCTCCTTGGAAAAGCGGGGCCTTGTCCCTTACGGGATGGCAGCTCCCGCACGCGGTTGAAAAAAAGCATCGGCGTCACGGGGACGCGCGTCCGCAGAATTGATGCGATGCGGACTGGTGGGTGACGCGGGAGAGACCCGCGGCAGCCTGGAACCCTGGCTGCTGGCATGTGCTGACGAATCAGCGAACATGCGGGCAGCTTCCTGCGAGGGCCGTGCTGCGTCAGTTGGAAAACGGCATCCGGCCCAGCCCCGATTTATGGGCGCAGAGAAAAGAAAAGCCCCGCATCGAGTGCGGGGCTGTCAGGAGGGGGCGGTGGCGCTGGGTCAGTCGGGCTTGTCGCCCAGAACATGCTGCTTCCACAGATCGAATGCCTGCTCGGGCGGAAGCTCGGCGAGGATGACGATGGGCTGGGCCTGTCGGGCGCGCAGCGAAGCGAAGTACGTCTTGCGGTCGGCGATGGCCTTGAGCTTGATGCCCTTGATGAACAGCAGTTTGCCGTCCTTGATGAACAGCACCTTGTTGCCGATGTCGCGGTTGAACGCGGCTCGCACCTTGCGCTCCGCATGCATGGCATCGGCCAGCTCATCGACCAGGAAGTCGAGCGTCATGTCGATGTAATGAGGGTCCTCACCCTCCTGGCCGAGATCGAGCGGCGCAGGCGGCAGGCCTTTAGCGAAGGCTTCGGCCTCAGCCAGCAGCGTCGTCTTGCCATTGAGCGCGCGGAGGAATGTCGAGCCGCCATGCCCGTCGTTGCGGGCCTCGGCGATGGGAGTGCCGTCGAACACGATGGTCGCGGTGAAGCACAGCGTTTCCTCGCTGGCGAAGTCGGCGACCTTGAGGTTCTTCAGCGTGATGCGGTCTTGCTTGGTGATGGTGTCCATGGGAAGTCCTGAAATCGACCGGGTGGCGACATGCCCCTGACGGGACGTGGCGACCATCCCGTGGGTTGGAGAAAGGAGGCATCGATGCCCCGGTGGGCAGCGTTCGCCGGTGAGATGCCGAAGCGAACTGGTGGGTGGCGTGGGCGGAACCCACGGCAGCCTTGACACCCTGGCTGCGGGCTGCTGCCGATACATCGGCAATGCAGGGGGAGAATGGCGCGGCCGGCAGGCTGCGTCGTCGATCAATCCGAAGCGGTCGAGTCCGTCTTGTGCAGGCACTGCACCAGCCGGTTGCCCAGCCAAGCCATGCACGGGACGGCCATGGAGTTGCCAATCGCCTTGTAGCGCGGAGCGTCTGCGGCAGGCTTGCCGCGATACGGGATCAGCGTGTAGTCGTCGGGCATGCCCTGCAGCCGCTCGCACTCCATGGGCATCAGCCGCCGCACCCGCCATTGCGACCAGTCCGCTGCACCGGATTCATTCCAGTCGTAGCGGAAATGTGCCTCGAAGTCGGGGGCCAGGACATGGGGCTTGTCTGCGCCGCCGCCGCTGGTACGCAACGCCGCCGCAACGCTTCCGCCCAGTTCGGCGGCAAGACCCTGCGTCCGTCCCCGCAGGGCAACGCAGGCCACCATCGGCACACCGTAGCCCGGCTTGCCGTTGGATAGGACGGTGCAAGACACCTGTCCATGGCCCGACTCGAAGCGCACTTCGCCGCGGTTGTTCTGCGCGAAGGCGATGGCGGGCACGACGCCTGCGTTCGCATGGCTGTTGCGATGCCCGCCGGCACGCAGCGTCGGCGTCAGGTCGATCGTGGCGTCCGCGCCGCTGCCCTGGGCGGTGAAGGCGATGATCGGCACGCCCTTTCCCGTACCGTCCTCGCTGCTGCCCTTGCCGTTGTTGGCGGTGTCGAGGGTGTGGGCGATGCTGCCGGCGATGGACTGCACCATGAACGTCTCGGTGCGGATGTCGTGCTTGGGACCCGCGGCCATCAGGCATGCCGCAACATCGACGGGGCCAATGCCGCCGCTGAATCCGAACGTCATCGTGACCTTGCCGTAGGGCTGGTTCAGTCCAGCGAATCCTGCGTATCCGCCTGCTGCTGCAGCACCCGGTCCAGCAGCGCGGGCAGCTTCTTGCCACGGCGCGCGGCCCGCAGAAGAATCCCCGCGCAGGCCTGTGCGCTCAAAAAGTACTTCGGAGGGATCGAGGTCATCACCACCACATGCCACAAGAAACACGCGCTTGCGGCGTTGGGCGACACCGAAATATTGAGCGTCGAGCACGCGCCAGGCGATGCGGCGGCGGGGTCCAGACACACAACCAGCGTGCGCCCATTTTTCCCCTGGCGGCTGGAGCGCACGGCTTTCTCCGGCCAGTGCTCCCAGGAAATGCCCGAAGGCATTGCTGCGGTCGTTGAGGACGCCGGGGACGTTTTCCCAGACGAGCGTTGCCGGCGGGCGGCGGTCTTGGTGGCGGGTTTGGTCGATGGCATTTGCAAGCTCCACATAGGCAAGGGTCAAGGCGCCGCGCGGGTCGTTCAGCCCCTGGCGCGCGCCGGCAACGCTGAACGACTGGCACGGCGTGCCGCCGACCAGGATGTCGGGCGCCGGCACGGTGCCGGCGCGCACCTGACGGGCGATCGCGGTCATGTCGCCCAGGTTGGGCACATGGGGGTAACGGTGGGCGAGCACGGCGCTCGGGAACGGCTCAATCTCGGAGAACCACGCGGCTTTGAGGCCGAGGGGTTGCCATGCGAGGCTCACGGCCTCGATGCCGCTGCATACGCTGCCGTACAGCAGTGGCGCGGCCTGGGGTGCACCGCGAAGGGTGCAAGGTTGCGGGTTCATGTCGGGTCTCCTGTTCGTGTGGCCCGGGGCGGGCCGGGACGTTGATAGGCAGGAGAAAGGCGCCGAAGGCCCTGCGGCCTTCGGCTCGGGAGGACAGAACCACCCGTGGGCTGGTGCAGGCCCGGTCGTCGCTAGAACCGTCTGCTCATCAGCAATCACACCCGGCGCATGTCGTGGTTCGCGCCGGCATCGTCTGGCGCACATCCGCGCACAAAGGGAGCCCGTTTTTGCGCCGGCGGGCACCGGCACCGAATACCGCTGACCACGAAGGGTCTCCGGGTGGCTCGCGCAGCTTGGCAAGCCACCGGGGGACCCTTCGCAGAGGCGGGAGAAATGCAGATCAGCAGAACGCGCAGGAGGCGGTTCGCGGAGAAGCTACCTTCAGGTCCCGCGGCCGGGGATGACCAAGCGGGACGCGCACACGGACAAGAAGGCGTTGCGCGCTGGGCGTCCCGCAGGGCGTGCGGAACACAGGCCGCGCCGCCGATGGCGGGCACGGCTCACGGGGAACGGGGTCGGTCAGGAGCCTTTGCGGCCGCTACGGCGCGGGCGCGAGGCACCACGCTTGGACGTGCCGGATTCGATCGGCAGCGTGCCTTTGCAGTCGGGGTAGCGACTGCACGACCAGAATGGGCCGCTCTTGCCGGTGCGCTGGCGCGTCGGTGCGCCGCACTGTGGGCAAGGCGGTCCGTGGGGAACCTTGATGGACAGGGACGTGCTGCCGTACTGCGCGATCAACTGTGAGATCCATGCAGCCTGCTTGCCGATGAATACGTCCAGCGTGAGCTGTCCAGCTTCGATCATGTCCAGCGCCTGTTCCCAGACGGCGGTTGCCCCTGGGTCGGCAATCGCTGTGGGCACCGCGTCGATCAGGGTGAAGGCCGCATCCGAGGCGCGGATGGCGCGGCCCTTCTTCATGAGGTAGCCCCGCGTCAGCAGGCCACTGATGATGTTGGCCCGCGTCGCTTCGGTGCCGATGCCGACCGTATCCTTGAGCTTCTGTTTCAGGCGCGGGTCCGAGACCAGTTTGGCGACGCCCTTCATGGACTTGACCAACTCGCCCTGCGTATAGGGCCGAGGGGGCAGCGTCTTGAGCGCCTTCAGATCGACGTCGGCCACCTGACATGCCAGGCCCTCGCGCAGCGCGGGCAGTACCTGGCTGCGCGCCGCGGGGTCACCATCCTCCTCGGATTGCGGTTCGGCCAGCACCAGGCGCCAACCCTTTACGACGACCTGCTTGCCGGTGGCCGCCAGCGTCTGCTGGCCGCAGGAGAGGTTCGCCACAGTGCGGTCGAACTCGTGGTGAGGAAGGAATTGCGCCAGGTAATGCGCCCGGATCAGCCGATACACTGCCAGTTCCTTCTCACTCATGATCGAGAGGTTCGCCGGTTCGAGCGTCGGGATGATGCCGTGGTGAGCAGACACCTTCGCGTCGTTCCAGGCGCGTGAGCGTTGAGTGCGGTCGAGCTGGTCCATGATCGGTCGCAGCAAGGGATCGGTCTTGACCAGGCTGTCGAGGACCGTTGGCACCTCGGCGAACATGCTTTCGGGCAGGTAGCCCGAATCGGAGCGCGGGTACGTCGTGGCCTTGTGCGTCTCGTATAGGGCCTGAGCAATGTCCAAGGTCTCCTGCACATCGAGCCCAAGCTGCCTGGAACACACCTCCTGCAAGGTCCCCAGGTCGAACGGCAGCGGCGGGCCTTCCCGCACGCGCTCGGTTTCGACCGCCACCACCTGGGCGCTGTCCGCGGCGCGGATCTGCTGCGCGGCGTGCTGCGCGATGGGCTGCTGCAGGCAGCGGCCGGCGTCGTCGGTGCATGCTTTCGGGGGAACCCACTGCGCGGTGAAAGCCTGGCTGCCAGCGGACAGGGACACGTCGATGGCCCAGTACGGCACGGACACGAAGGCTGCGATCTCGCGATCCCGGTCCACGACCAGTTTGAGCGTCGGGGTCTGGACGCGACCGACCGACAGCACGCCGTCGTAGCCGGCCTGCCGCCCCAGCACCGTGAACAACCGGCTGAGATTCATGCCGACGAGCCAGTCCGCCCGAGAGCGCGCCAGCGCCGAGTAGTACATCGGCAAGGTCTCGGCCGATGGCCGGAGCCTGCCGAGTGCGGCACGAATGGATGCGTCGTTGAGCGCCGACAGCCACAGCCGCTCGATGGGGCCGCGGTAGCCGCACAGGTCGATGATCTCGCGCGCGATCAACTCGCCCTCGCGGTCGGCATCGGTAGCGATGACAAGCTGGGTCGCCTTCGCCAGAAGCGCCTTGACGACCTTGAACTGCGTGGCGGTTTTCGGTTTGACCTCGACCCGCCAATGCTGGGGAATGATGGGCAACTGCTCGATGGACCAGCGCTTCAACTGCTCGTCGTAGGCTTCGGGCGCTGCGGCTTCCACGAGATGGCCGATGCACCAGGTGACGGTGACGCCGGAACCGTTGAGGCAGCCTTCACCGCGCTGCGTGGCACCGAGAATCCGGCCAATGTCTTTGCCCTGGGAGGGCTTCTCGCACAAGAACAGCCGCATGTCCGTCCATCCCGATTCCCGTTTTGTTAATGGAGTTGCTGGAATCGAGGATGCCGAGCGCCACCTAGGGCAGCAGCAAACAAGCCGCATGCGGCGGCGACCGCTTTCACGGAATGGAATGGCTTGGGCGGGGTGGCGCGTGGCCGCAGGTGTGCGGACCGGAAGCCGCGATTTGCGGGAGCGCGTGGAAGTCGGTGGACGTTGGTGGAGCTATCCCCTGGGGATAGCTCGCGAGCGCATGGAGGACGGAGAAGACGTGCGACCGCCCTCCATGCCGGTTCACTTCCTGCGCTTGGATTCTTTCGGCGCAGCCGGTTCCTGCGCGGCCTGGGGCTTGGGCTCTGCCTCCTGCGGCTTCGGGCTGAGGGTCACGGATTCGATGCGGAACGGCAGGATGCCGACGCTGCGCGCGTTGATCTGCCAGGTCTCGCGCGGCTGATCCTCGTTATCCGTCCAGGGTTCGCGCTCCATGCGGCCGACGACCAGCACGCGCATGCCTTTCTGGTACAGATCCTTCCAGTGCTCGGCGTCGCGGTGCCAGATTTCCACCGGCGCCCAGAAGCCGCCCCGGTCCTCGAACGTGCCATCCTTCTTCGGCACAGGGTTGTCGAAATAGACGTTCAGGCGTAGCAGGCGGCTGGGTTCGTCGTTGCCGTTGGGGAATTCGCGGTACTCCGGTGGCGAACCGATGTTGCCTTCGCCGGAAAAATGCGTGCTCATGGTGTGATCTCCGTGGTGGTTGAAATACCCGTGCCTCGTCGGCGCCGGGAGCGTGTTGGATGCACGGCGCAATCACCGATCGCGCATTGCGGCAGGAACGGACGTGTGCCGGCGCAGGTAGGCGTCGTCCGCCTCGGCCGCCTTGCTGGCGCATTCCTGCGCCTGCCTGCCCAAGGTGTGCAGCAGGCTGATTTGCATGTTCAACGTGATGCGCTGCAGCTCGATCGCGTGCAGGTCGGCCAGCAGGTTGACGGGTGTGCTGCTGCTAGCGATCAGCTCACGCCACAGCGCCACACCCATGGCCGACCTGTCGTGCTTGCGCCAGCGCAAGAAGACGGTTCCTGCGCCAGTGGTTTGTTGGGCCAGTTCGATGGGCAGCAGGTGGAAGGGGTGCCCGCATGCCTGCTCCAGCACCTGTCGCTGCGCCAGGGCAATCAACTCGTCGCGCATGGCGAAGCACTGGCTGGCCCAGGCCTCGAAGTCCCCTTTACCCTTAAAAGGCTTTAAAAGGCCTTTTAGAGAGGCCGCGTGTTCCAGCCGCATGAAGGCACCCTGTTGCAGTCCTCGGAAGTAGCGGGTCGGTTGGTTCGGATCGCTCATGCCGGCTCGTCCTCGTCGGCTGCGGCTTCGGGCGGCTCTGCGGTGGTGGCTTCATCGCCGGGCGGAGGTGCTTCGGCAGGACCGTCGCTGCGCTGTTGCAGGCCACGGCGCACGATGGGCGGAGCAAACTTCGAGCGGCGAGTGCCTTCCAGCACGTCCTGCGGCAGTTCGCCATACTTCTCCAGCGCGGCCCGCGCTGCGGCATTCTTCGACGCGAAATCATCGCGTGTGCAGCCCGAATAGCGGTACTGCTGGGCCAGCGAGAACAGGCTGCGCAGTGAATGTGCGCCCTCGTTGAGCCAGCGTTCCAAGGTGCTGCGGTCAATGAGCGCGGTGTGATGGGCGAGGATCAGCTTGCGGGCGATGTCGTCGTAGTCGGCCAGAAGATAGACCGCGGCAAAGCCGAGCTGCGCATTGACGAAGAGCGGCAGCTTGACCGGCTGCACGTTGAGGTTTTCGCCCAGACTAAGCGCTGGCGGCACGCTCGCCAGCGCGTGGTCCACCTGTTCGCGCAGCGATTGCAGTGTGGCCTTGGTCTGGTCGAGCTTTTCCTCGATGCGCAGCATCCAGAAGTCGCTGTACGGGTCGTCCTGCTCCGAGCCCCGCCGCATCTTGTTCATCTGGGCGATGTAGCCGTTCAGGCCGACGATGCCCGGTCGCCCCTCGGCGGCGGCGCGGCCGTGCCAGATGCGGGAAGCGTGGTGGGTGTGCAGGGTCAGCGACATCGCACTGCGCAGGGAGCCGAGATTCAGTTGCAGAGGTTCATTGGTTGCCATGGTGTCCGCTCGTTGTTGGAAAAGGAGCGGCCAGCTTCGGCAGGAAGCGGAAGGCAGTCAGTCAAGAATCCGAATTCCGGCCGGCCCCGGTTTAGGGCGTGGCGGTTGCATGCGGCGTGAGCTATCCCCAGGGGATAGCTCCATGGAGCGCCAACGAACGCTGCACGTCGGGATCAGGGGGACAACACCGATGCTGTGGCAGATGTCGATCCCAGGCCTGCGACAGCTTGGAGTTGTGCCCAGCAGCGGAACTATCCCCAGGGGATAGCTCTACTGGCGGCCATGGGCATCTACTTTCACCACCTTGCATGCCGACTCACTTACTGGCGAGCAGATTGCGTAGCCGCTCGATGTGCTGCTTGGCGACTTCCGGTGGCACTGGCTTACCCTGCGGCTGAGGTGGCGGTGCTGGTGCTGGTGGTGGCCGCTCGTTTGGCGGGACGGATGTCGATGGCGCGTCTTTCTTGGCCCAGGCATTGAACTCGCCATGGATGGCGCGCTGGATGATGCCGAACAGATACCCCGCAGGATTGCGGATGCCATGATTGCTGCATCGTGTGGCCCATTCGTCCAGCACGGCCTGTCTCAGCGCGGCATCGACCTGCTGCAATGCCACCCTGGCACCTGTCTGCTGCTCTGCCTTCAGTTCCGTGAAGCGCTTGGGCCATTGCAGATCGCCCAGCGCGCGCGCCTGCGCGGTAGTACGTACTTCATTAATACGACTACTACGTACTGTACGGGCCTGCTTCGGATTCCGAAGAGAGGCGTCTGGCGCGGGTTTCGCCCCTGCTTCGGATTCCGAAGACGGGTCATCCGCATTCCGAAGAAGGCTCGATGTTCCTTCTTCGGATTCGTGGGCGGCATCCTCCTGTGGATAACTCTCGGCGGCCGTGATGCCTTGGCTGGCGAGGCGTTCTGCCAGGACCTGCAGCCGCGACGGCAGTGTGCGCCCGGAGAGCAGCGGATCTTCTGCGATCTCCTTGAGGGTGTTCAGGCCGACCATCTGGACGGCCTTGGCCGAATGGCCAAGGGACTGGCTGACCAGTGCCAGGTAGTCGGCGTCGAGCTGCATGGCCTCGAAGGGCGTCAGCGGTTCGTCGTGCAGAACATAGAGGTTGCCGAGGATGCGGCCGGTCTTGGGGTCACGCCGTCGCCGCACCAGGCTCAACCATCGGGTGAGGCGCAACAGCGTCAACGCTCGGGCCACGGTTTCATGCGAGGCCTGTCCGGCGCAGGGCATCGACGCCAGCCAGGGTCGAAGCTGCTCATACGTCGGGAAGGCTGTCACGCCATCGTCGTTGAGCATCAGCCGGAACACCTGCCAGGCGTTGCGCTCCAGCGGCGTCAGGCGACGGTCGAGGAACAGTCGCCGCGGCACGGTCTCATGCCGGTTGCCGCTGAAGAGGAAGGCATCGCCGGACGTGGCGGGCGTCGGCGCAGGCATGGGTGCTGGCGCACTGGGCTTGGGCACGAGGTCTTTCAAGGCGGCGTCGAACAGGTCCGCGAGTGCGACGGGGCCACGGTGTGGTGTGGTGTCGTCCACGGCCATGGCTCAACCCAATCCCTGATCGACCCAGCTCTTGATCGAGGCCCAGACCACCGACAGAGGCAGCGACATGCCTTCGGCCAAGTCCATGGTGGCGTCGAGGATGGAGGTTTCGTCTTCGAGATCGACATTCCTGCTGCCGGTCACGGCCTTCCATTGCCGCCACAGCTCCGTGTCCTGTTTCTCGTCCAACACGGGGTGGCGGCCCTTGCGCTTCGGCAGGCCGAGGATTTCGCGGCGAAGCGCCACCTCCTGGTGGGTCAGGCCATAGAACCGACTGACCATCTCGGTGCTCGCGCCCAGCCTGAGCATGCGATCGACCGTGGCGATTTCCTTCTCCACGTCCTGCGCCTGCTTGAGCAGTCGCCGGAGCACTTCGCGGTTGACCGTCACCGAGCACCAGGAGACGTTAGCGTTGGCGAGCACGCTGATCAGCGCGGGATGCTTGAGGGCGTCCAGTTCTTCCTCGCCAAACCCCATCAGTTTGCACCGGCGCAGTTGCCCATTGCGCAGGTCATAGAGGGCCTGGGCGATGACGGCTTGGTTGAGTGGGTGTGGTGCGGACATGCTGGCCTCCCTCGCTCACATTCCAACGCCCGCAGCGCCGGCTTCAAGGTCGAGCAGGCGCCGGGCCAGCCGCAGCAGCCGGAACAGCTTGACCAGCGAGGTATCGCTCAATCGCTGGGCCGCATCACCCTGACCGTGCAGCAGCGCCGGCAGTTCGATGACGATTTGCCCGTCGTGCAGGCCGACGTCGGCGGGCCGCTGACCTGCCAGGCACGCCAACAACGCGAGGACGGCACGGCCCAGCGGCGCCGAGCTTTGGGTGCGGGCCCGGCAAACGAAACCGATACCCTCTGCACGGTCATCAATGCACTCGTCCAGGTCTGCCTCGCCCGCGATTTCGCGGGCGAACTGTGCGATGTGGATGCGCAGGCGCTCGGCGGTGTCCAGGCCGGGATCGATGTACCAGACATCGGAGATCGGATAGAGCCCACCAGCCTGCACAGGGATGGACTGCAAGACGCTCGCCGAGAAGTCGGGCGGCAGCGCATCACCCAACTGGTCGGCGACCATGCGCTGAATGGACTGGAGCCGTTCGGTCGTCGGTGCCGGCGAGACGATGTGCTCCCGAAGCAGATCGCCACCCGCCGCAGGGTTGGCCGGACTTGCCTGGCTGGCATCCGTGTCGCTCTCGCGCGTCGAGGGCGTTGCCGCAGGTCGGCCAGCAGGCGGCGCTGCGGATGCAGTCCCTGCGATGGGTGGCGCAGTGTTGGCAGGTGGGCGCGCGATGGTTCCCGGCTCCGGCAACGCAGGCGGCGTCGAGGGCGGCGTTGGGTCGCTGACCAAGGCGCGCTGCCGGCTCTCGGATTCGGTCATGTCCAGGGCGAGCACGTCGTAATCGACACCCAGCATCTCGGCCATCTGGCCGATCAGCTCGTCCTGTACACGCTGCGCGGAGAACTCGTCGGCCTGGACGTCGAATTGCGACAGCACTTCCTGGAAAAATTCGTCGAAGTCCTGAACCAGTGGGCGGCCCTTGGCGTAGCGCTCCCACGCGAGCATGCAGGCTTTGCGCATGACCGACAGGCGTTCGACCTGATGGCGACCGAGACCGCCATAGAGCACGGTGGGGATCGCGGGCAGGAGATACTGCACCGCGTCGTTCATGCGGCTGATGTGCGACTGTTGTACCGGGAAGCCATCGGCGGCGAGGCGGCGGGCCAGCTCGGACTGGCTCAAGGCAGTGCCGCTTTCTTGCTCGTAGAACTCGCGTGCCTTCTCGACGCCGAGGGCGCGCTCGATGAACGTGAGGCCCCCGCGCAATTCGTTCTCGGCCAGGTGGCCGGTCAGCATGACGACTTCGCCGCGGCTGGGCCACGGCCGGAACAGGCACGAGATACGGAAAAACCGTTCGTCCTTGGTCTCTGACCATAGTTCGCGCAGGATCGCCAGCCGCGTATTTCCGCCGTTGCGGATGATGTAGTGGTCCTCACCTGGTCGGCGAGTGATGGCCGGCGCCGCGTCCAGACCGCGCTCGCGGATGGACGCCTTGATTTCCTCGTAGGCCGGGTTGCGTTTTTTCCTGGGATCGTGGTCGTAGGGGCGCAACTGATCCAGGGTCACGACCATGGGTGTGTCGGCGATCGGGTCGCTCAAGGTCGAGGCTGACGGGCCGCTGCGCTCGAACCCGGCCGCGAGCAGCTTGCCGGCCATCTGCTGGGAGGTGATCTCAGCCATGGCCGCCTCCCTGCGCTTGGCATCGGGCCTCGCGCTCAGCGCGGCGGATTTGCGCACGGGCATTCAGGGTCGCCCGGTGGTCGCTGGCTGTCGAGCTGGTGTAGATCGCGGCGCAGCCAGGTTTGGTGAACTTGAGGTGGCCGCCAGGCGTGCGTTTGACGTGCCAACCTTCGCCAACCGCGAACTCGATCAGGGCGCGAAGCCGTTTGTGGCCTCGGGCAAGCTCATGTGCGTTCGCCATGGGGCCTCCCAGCATCAAGAGGGTGTGGCGGACGGCCGGACACCATGGCAAATCGGTGCCGCCATTGCGGGAATAGTTCGTCTGCGAGGCCGCGCATGGTGTCGAGCGCGGCGGGGGCGACTCTGCCCGGCGGCTGACGGTGTTCGACCCGATGCACCGGCAATCCGCGCGTAGCTGCACGCGGATATGCCTCAATGGCCGGCACATCGGTGGCCAGCACGCGGATGCCGGCGTGGTTCTGGAAAAGATCGCGCAGGGCCTGCTGGATCAGCCGAGCATTGGCGGACACTGGGTGGACGCGATTGATGAGCAGATGCAGAGGTGGAGGCTCGATGCCCAGGTGCCGGTACGGCGCAATGTCTTCGAGCAACTGCATGGTGCCGCGCCGCAGCTCGCGCGCCGCGAGGATTTCCGGGGTCACGGGCGACAGCGCGAGGTTGGAGGCGAGCACCGCCATCTCCAGCAGCACCGAGCGCGCGCCTTGGGTGTCGATCAGCACCAGGTCATAGAGAGGCGCCAAGACCGGCAAGAGATGGCGCAACCGCAGGCGCCCATCCGGCGCGTGCAACAGCAAAGTGTTCAGCTCGCCTCGGTGGTCGTTGGAGAGCACCAAGTCCAGGCCCTCGATGATCGTGCGGGACACAAGCAGCCCGAGGTCGCGCTCGTTGAAGGCCAGCAACTCGTAGATGCCACCAGGTGCGCGGTGGCCTAGCTCGTAGTACGAGGACAAGGTGGGCTGCACGTCGAGGTCGAGCAGCAGTACACGCAGCCCCGCGTCCGCGGCAAGGCCGCCGAGGTTCGCGGCCGTGGTGGTCTTGCCGACGCCACCTTTGGTTGAAATGATGGATACGACCTGCATGGCGTTCTCCGTGTGAGGATGGGAAGTCCGCTGGAGAACGGGTCAGACCCGGTTGTTGACGCGCTCGGCGATCCACTGATCGATCTCGATGGAGTCCCAGCCGACGGCGCGCACGCCCAGGCGCAGCGCCTTCGGGAACAGGCCTTTGCGCATCAGGTTGTAGATGTGGGCGCGTTTGAAGCCCGACTTGGTTTCGACTTCATCAAGCCGCAGGATGCGGCGTTCACTTGCGGGCAGTGCAGGTGTTTGCGACATGGCGGTCACTCCTGAACGCTCAGTGGCGTTTGTTGGCGTGACCACCATTCAATAGACATGGACGCGAAAAGACATTGCAAATGCAATCTCCGTGATTGCATATACAAGGTGGAAAACCTCAGACTGCCGCGCTACGCAGCCGGCGTCTGGCCGTGGCGAACTTGCCGTTTAGCGTCCGCTCCGCGATCCCCATGGCGCCGCTGTGATGTGCGACCAATGCGCTGACCACCGCCTCCTGCGTCTTGAAGCTGGAGTACGGCACGCCCGAAGGCGACTGACCGAGCATCAGGTCCAGCATGCTGCCGATAATGTTCAGGTAGGTGGCTTCGGCACGATCACTGATCAGGCACTGTGCGCCAGCAGAGGGCGGCATCTGCTTGAGAAGCGCCCCGTGCTTTTCCTGCAACTCATGCAGTTGGCGTTTGTACTGGTCCAAGGTGGACTTCAGGGCCAGGCGCTCGATTAGCATCGCCTGCCCAGTTTCCAGCGAGATGAAGGGATGGGCGATGCGCTCGCTTCGGGAGAAGAGGAAGCCGGGTCGCTGCTCGGGATAGTGTTGGCGCATCCAGCGCTTCAGATCGACGTGGCGCACCGTCAGATCAGGGGAGTCGATCAGCGTTGAATCGCGCGTCGTGATGCCGTTCTGCCCGAAGGGCAGTTCTCCATTGAGGATGCCGTCGAAGATACGTTCAGTGCAAAGCCGCAGCTCGGCACAACGTGGGCAGTCCAACGACTGCGGCAGGCGCCTTGGCGACGAAATCGAAGCCAGGATCACCTGCTCGTATCGCAGCAGCCCGGCCCAGCGGATGGACGCTTCGATCGGGCGATAGAACACCTTTGATGTTGGTGCATCATTCTTGTTCTCGTGCATGCTCCGTCTCCTTCCAGGAGAAGAACTACATGACCGACTCCTTTGTCACCGACCTCATGGTCGGCCTGTCGTCTGTGCAGGAAGTGGGCACCGAAGGCCTCTTCGTCATGTGGTTTGAATACTTCTCACCAGTTCGCGCAACTGGTAGTCGTCGTGTGCTCGATGTGCAAAAATTCATCGATTAGAAGGTCGAGCATCGGGACGTAGGCTCGACAGTGACGCTCACGCTATCAGGGTCGTGAGAAGTTACGGTTTCTGCAAAACCGTCTAGGTATGACCTGATATGCCAGCGGTCTCAGGAAGCGTGAGGGGGCCGCAATCGGCCTCGAATGTCCAGCCGGACGCAGCAAACCCGCACCTGTCATGCTTGCCCCGTCATCCTGATATATCGACAAAGAATCGTGTGCGGAAACGCGGTGGCCAGCGTGCGCGTTCTTTCAAAGGAGCTTGACCAGAAGGGCGCCTGTGAGTTGTGGTGCAGGCGTTACTAGGTGGCATCCGACCTGTGCCATCACCAGAACCATCTGCCTGATCGTCTTCGCGGTGATGGATGCGGGGCAGGCAACCGGGCGTGGATGATGAGTTCGAGGCAGTTGCCTACGACGATGTACCGATCGTGGGTCTGGTGTGCTGAGTGCAGCTCTTTGGACGTCTGTGGAACTCTTTGGACGAATTTGTTGCCGAGGACGAAAAACAAGGCTACAATTGAGGTCTTCGCTGGCCAGTCCAACGAAGAAAGTGTTTGGGAAACAACGACTTACTGTCCTAGTACACGTCTCGTTTCCCGCTCCAGTTTTTCAAACTGTGGCGTTCATGACGTAACAGCGGTGGTGCAGGGTAGTACAGCCTTTCACTCCGACGGAAGCACGCTTTACATTGCGGGAATAGCTCAGTTGGTAGAGCACGACCTTGCCAAGGTCGGGGTCGCGAGTTCGAGTCTCGTTTCCCGCTCCAATACAAAACGCACCAAAGGAATCCTAACATTCCTTTGGTGCGTTTTTTTTGCCTGCGAAATAGCCTGGCCATGGCCAGGCTATTGGCGGTTAGCGGTATTCGATGGTGAAGTTCAATGCGCCTTTGGCCTCGCCGGGCGTAACCTTTGCTTGTGTCTGGTAATACCGTGCGCGAAGATCAAGGCGCAGGGTGCCGGGGGTAAGGGCCACCATATCCACGAACTCCTCCAATTTCAGCGGGGTATTGTTGCTGCGCAGTACCTGAATGCCGATGCCGCTCGCGGTCGAGTCTGTCGTCAGTGTGAACAGCCCTATGTCCCGGTCAACCGGCACTGACCCGTCTACGCCTTCCAGGCGCATGAATGCGCGTGCAACGCTGCCGGCCGGGTCGTCCTCGCAGTCGCTGAGGGTGATGAAAAAATCAACCGGGTTGGTTTTGCTGCCCTGGCCTGTGAAGTCGGCGATGTCATGAGTGCCAAGCTGTACCGGGTTGGCACTGACTGCGTCGGCCCTGACAGTGCACTGGGCCTGCTGGACTTGCCCGCCCAGGGTCAGCCTTACGGCATCCCCTACATCGCTGACAACACCCCTGACGACCTCTTGGTTGAACGAACTTATGCCAGGCGGGATGGGGCCAGTCTTGATCAAGGCCATGTACTTGATGGTGAGATTGGTCATTTGAAGGAACGCGGGCCTCATGTCCCTGCTGTTTTCACCCACATAGGGAACGGCGCCGATACCGCCGTCGTTTGCCTGGAACGAATTGCTGGATGATGCGTTGAGGAAGCCGCCCAGCTCCAGATACAGGCCTACGCCCGGGATGGTGGTTTGTAGCACTTTGCCCGTCACATCCTTCCCGTCGACGGGGGGGAAGGTGCCGGGGGCGACAGGTAATGGCGTCCCCATGTTGGCTGTCAGGCTTAGTGACCCGTCGTTGTCGCACTTCAAGGCAAAGCCGGGGCCCAGTACACCAGTGGAAGTGGCTGAGTAGATCTTGCTACCCACGGGTGCATCGCGTGCCACCCACTTCATGCCGCCGAGGTTGTGCGTGAACTGCAGCGGGCCTGTGGTCGTTGGCCATTGGCATCCCAGGGCATGGGCCTGGCTTGACAGTGTCATCATCGTCGCCGCAGCAGCGATGCCGATGAAATAACGCGAAAAATGGGGCATGGTCGGTTCCTGTTGCAAGCATGCGGCATCGTCGCACGGGCTAGGTCATGGAGTAGGGCAATGCAAGGTCTGCAGGTGGTAGCCTTGCTCTTCCGGCATGGTTGCCGGGTCGATTTTCAACAGGCAGCGCTGTTCGGCGCGGTCGCCCCAGCGCGCTTCCAGGGTTTGTGCCTGGGCATCTGTCGCAATCAGCGCCTGGCCAGCCTGGCCCACTACCGCCAGGTGCTTGCCCTGTTGATCATTGACCTGAGTGCCGAAGGGCAGCGGGCGGCCGTCGGCATGTTGCAGGGTCAGGATCAGGCGGCTGACGTGGCGAGCCTTGAAGGTTGCCAGGGCGACTGCGCCTCGGCGTGGGACAACCTGGGCGGCACCGTTTTCGATTTCCACATCCGGGCCAAGTTGGTCGGTTTGCAGGGTTACCTGGTTGACCCGGTAAGGGCGCATGTGCGGGGCGAGGATGTAGCCACTGCTGTCGGTGCTGCCACCGGGCACGTTGTCGACACCAACGCCGGGCACGTCCGGCAAGTGCACCAGCGCAGTGGTCTCGCCCAGGTATTGCCCCAGCACGATGCCGCCGGCATGCGCCAGGACCGCGCCACTGGCATTGACCGAGACGCTGCGGAAGTCATCCGCTTCGGTGTAGCCGGCACCCAGGTTCACCTTCTGTGTCTGGTAGCTCATCGAAGCCGAGGCGGTCTTGCGCTGCTGTTCGTCGTTGGCCAGCGATGCCAGGTAGCTCAGGCGGTTGTCCTGCGAACCGCCGTTCAAAGTGGCGCGTTCGCTGAAGCGGCCATTGCTTTCCTGCACATCGAAACTTGCAGTGGTTGATGTGCCCCAGTCCAGCGGGATGGTGATCCCCAGGCCAACGATACGGTCGCTGCCGCTGTCGTCGCTCAACGACTGCGAGGCGTACAGGTTGATGCTGACCCGGCGGTACTGGGTATTGAACTGGAACTGGTACTGGCGCCGCTGGCGGTTGGTGCCCCAGTAATCGTCCTGGGAAAGGGTAAGGCTCAGTGAGTTGCGGTTGCCGAACGTCTGGTAGATCGAGCTTTCCAGGCGGCTGCGGCGGTTGCCCTGGTAGCGGCTGGAGGCGTTGCGCTGCTGCACGGCTTCGTCGAACTCGCGATAGCCTTCGGTGGAGTAGCGGTAGCCGGCGAAGCGCAGGCTGGTGCCGGTCTGGAAGGCCTTGCCGTAGCGCACAGAGTAACTCTGCCCCTGCACCTGGCCGCCTTGCTCGCCCAGGTCGGTACGGGCCTGGGTCACGTCCAGCGACACTGCGCCAAGCGTGCCGAAGTCGCGTGCGATGCCAAGGTTGGCGGCATCGTAGTACTCGCTGCCCAGCAGCCCGCCATACAGTGTGGTGCCCCACTGGCCGCCACGGGCCAGGGTGGCTTGCCACAGTGCGGGGTTGTCGATGCCGTCGGCGCCGTCATAGCGCCCGGCCACCAGGTTGTAGCGCCACACGCCTTCGCGCAGCAGGTTGCTGAGGGTGGAGTAGGGCTGGATGAAACGGCGCACTTGGCCGTCGGCCTCTGTGAGGACGATTTCCAGGTCGCCGCTGTTGCCGCCGATGCCCAGGTCGTTGATTTCGTACGGGCCGGCGGCAACGTAGGTGGAGTAGATTGGGTAGCCGTTCTGCAGTACCTCCAGCTTGGCCCGGCTTTGGGCCACGCCGCGGATAACCGGAGCGTAACTTTGCATCACATCGGGCAGCATGCCCATGTCGGTGGCCAGCTGTACGCCTTTGATGGGCAGGCTGCGGAACACATCGCCGTTGCTGAAGGTTTCGCCCAGGGTCAGCGTGCCCCATTTGCCGGGCAGGTCGTGCTGGGCGTAGGTGTTGAAATGAACCCAGTCCTGGCCTTCGCCGTCGTCGCGCCAGCTTTGGCTGCTGCGCAGGCGCCAGCCGCCCAGGTTGATACCGCCGTTGAGGTACAGGTCCTGGCTGCTGTTGGAGGTGCCGGTGTTGCCGCTGAAATGCTGCGCGGAGGCCTGGTAGCTGACAAAGGCCCCAGCGCTCGGGTGCAACGCTGCCGGCCACATCGCGGCGTAGGGCCACCTGCGGGATGGACAGCGCCAGCTGGAGTTGGCCGGGGTCCAAGTCGAAGGTGGCATCGGGCACCCGTGCGAGCAGGTCGACGCAGCGCTCGTCGCTGGGCAGTGGCTCGGCCAAGCCCTGTTCACGCAGACCCAGTTCGCGCAGCAGGCTGGCGCTGAGGCAGGGCTCCAGGCCCTTGCCGTCGCCGCGCTCACGGAAGTCGATTTCATGCTTGCCCGCCGGGGCCAGGTTGACCAGCACTTCAACCCGGTAGCGGCCTGGCGCCAGGGTGGCTTGAGTGGCCAGGGTGCTCAGGGCGGCTACGCTGGCGTCGCTGGACTGGCCTGGCGTTTGGCGCATGAAGTTGGGGTTGAATTGAACTTTTCGTTCATCGGCTTTAGCGGGCGCGACAACGATGAATAACAGGCTAATACTCGCGGCAGACAAAAACAGAACTGAGCAATGGCTTGCAGTCAACAGCCGGTTTCGGATGGTGTTACGCATAAGAAGGAACCGTTGGTTTGCGCGGGCTGATAGGGTCTGCAGCGCTAGCTGTTCAAAGTGGAATGCCGCTTACTGAGCATGCCAGTTAAGGCGGCTGAAGATAGCGAGAAAGACAGATCATATTCTGTAGGAAAATTCTGAGTGATGTGACCTTTTATCTAGTTTCTTGTAGGCGAGGGCGGCCTTCGGCGAAGGCCGCCTGTAAGCTTATGTACCTAAGACAAACCTACCATTTCTGAAATCACGAAGTGGAAGCATGTTCAGCCACTTACCTTTTCCGACTATCCTGTAGCCACCTTTGATCGGGCCTATTTCTATGTCGGGTGCTTCAATTTTCGGCGTGTGAGAAGTAAGTAACTCATCTGTTACCTGAAGGCCGTCGTCCCGAGAGACTGTGGAAAGAGAGCTTTTCCTGGAGGGAGATACAGCTGGAGATGGAGATAGGGAGAGCCCGTCATCGAATAGAGGGTTAGACCTGAAGGTGAAGTTATCTGAAAGGTCCAGTTGGGCAGTTTTTCTCGGGGCGGCTTTTATAATCTTTTTAATATTGTTGGTGGTTCTGTGTACATTAACTGTCTTGTTGGTAGTGTTAAAAATGTTTGTAGTAACTGTGGAAGTGACAGCGTCGCTAGAGGCATACAACTTGCCTGGGAAAGTCGCGTTGACAGCTGCATCTGCTGCTGCCCTTTTCGCCACCAGCCGGCTATACCCCATGATCCCCAACGTACTCAGCGCACTGGCAATGCCCAGCCCGAACGCCCAGTCATAGGCCGCATTGCTCCCTGTCACCATTGCCACCACAGAAACCGCCGTGGCGGCCGCGTCAAGGGCAAGGCTGGCTGCGCCAAACGCGAAGGCCATGGTCAGGCCTACCGGGGGCAGGGCCATGAAGCTGACCACTGCAAATGCAGCACCCAGGGCCACGCCAAGCCAGGATCGCCAGTCGGCCTTGGGTTTCAGTGGTTTGGGCGGAACGTACGGCGCCTCCGTGCTGTGCCGCATGCCGTAATGGCCGCTTGGGTCGCGCCAGTTGACCGGGTTGCCGCCGCAGTACACATACGGGTTGATACCGGCCGCTTCTGGCGCCGCCGTGTCCGGGCTGTGGAAGCGCATCAGCCCAGGGTTGTAGGCGCGGTAGCCGCGCCCCAACAGCGACCAGCCCAAGGCCCGTTCGCGGGCTTCGCCGTTGAAGCCAAGCAGGCCCACCAGTTGGTCGTTGTCCGGTGAATCGCCATAGGCTGTGTAGGCGTTATCGCGCAGTTCATCACTGCTGCATTCACCCACCACGCTGTTTGCCGCGTCGGTCGCGTACAGCCGGTTGTCTGCAGTTTGAGCAGGGCGTTGCAACCCCAGAGGGCGGTCGCCTGCGTACAGGTACTCGGTGAGCAAGTCGGCATCGCGTGTACTGCTTATCCGGTAGCCCTGGTAACGGCGCGACACTTCCGGGGCTTGCTCATGGCGTACGCCGATCAGATCGTTGTGGCCGTCATAGCGGTAGCAGTACAGGGGCTGCCCATCGCTGGCCCGTTGTACCTCGCTCAACCGACCATGGTCGTCGTACACCAGCTTGTTGCCTTGTTCATCGTTCAGCAGGTTGCCTTCGGCATCGTGCTCGAACGCCTGGCTGGCCGGATAATCGGGTTGCAGGGAGTGCTCTGCCAGTTTCAGGATGAAGCCGTCGTAGGTATAGAACGCTTCGTCCGATGTGCCATCGGCAAAATCGGTGTAGCACTCGGTGAGGTTGTTCAGTTCGTCGTAGACGAAAAACTGATTCTTGATAGCCCGGCCAGCAGCGTTGCGCGGCAGGGTGGTGCCTTGGCAGTTGTGTTGCTCCAGCCGGTCGAGTGCATCGTAGTCGAAGGTTTCCAGCAACACTTGCTGGTTGTCACGGGTGAGGGTGCGGGTGCGCAGTTGGTCATCTTCCTGCCACGCCAGCGCGATGCTTTGGGTGAGCGTGGAGCCATCTTGCCGGGTGAGCGTTTGTTCGCGGTTTTTCTCTCGACCAAGTTCGTCGTAAGTCTGCTCGCACAACAGTACCTGTTTGTTGGCCAGGTCCTGGGTCGTGGTTTTCCAGAGCCGCCCGAGCGTGTCGTATTCGAACGTTGCGATCAGGTCACCTTGGCTGGTCTGTTGCAGTTGCCCCAGCGCGTTGTAGTCGTGGGTCATCTCAGCGCCGTCACTTTCGGTGGAGCCCAATGGTAGGCCTTGGAACGAATTGCGATAGTCGCAGTGATGGCCTTTGGCGTCCTGGCCCTCCCATTGGGTTTTCAGCAGGTAGCCTTGATCGGTGTAGGTATAGCTGTGCTTGCCTTGTGCGTCGCTGGCCGTGCTGATGGCCGAGGTTTTGGTGTCGTAATCGAACGTCGTGCTCTTTACCGCGTCAACGTCGATCTGGTTGGGTTGGGCGGAGCGCGTTGGGCGGTAGTGGTAGGTGAAGGTGCGCTGCGCAGTGGTGCGGGTTTCTACCAGCGAGGTGTTGCGCTTGTAAGTGTAGGTTTCATCTTGCAAACCCGCCTTCAGCGACTTCAACCGGTCGAGGCCATCGTAATCCCGTTGCCAGGCAAGGGTGGGTTCGGCACCCTTGCGCCGCTCGACCAGCAGCTGTTCGGCCAACGGGGCGGCACTGTGCAGCGCGAACTGGCTGAGCACTGCCGACTGGTCGGGCCGTTCGGTACGGGTGACTCGGCCTTCGGCGTCGTAGGTGAACGTGCTCGTTCGGCTGACCGGCTTGTCGTTGCGTTTGAAGGTGTGTGCTTCGCTGATGCAGCGGCCAAAGCCGTCGTAGCTCAAGTCATGGCGGCCAACGTTCTGGCCTGCGTCGTCCAGCCGGTACTGACACGCCACTTTGTCGAAGCGATTGGTCTCGGTAACCTGCTGCTGCTGGCGAACATCCGGTTGGTCTGGTGTTTCAACCCAGTTGGTGACCACGTCGCCTGCTTCGCCGAATGGCGAGAATTCGCTGTGTTGGGTAACGCCGTTTGGCAAGGTGGTTTTGCTCAGCCGGCCCCAGGCATCGTATTCGAAGGTGGATTTCAGTGTCAGGGTCTTGCCGTCGTAATAGTCGAACGCGGTTTCATCGCTCAATTGGCCCAGTTCGTCGTAATTACGCTGTGCAACCACTCTGCGTTGCCGTGTTTTTTCAGTACCCGGCGTGCTATCCGGGGCGCCTGGCACTTCCGTTTCGCGCTCTTCGGTCACCACCCGGCTGCAGCCATCGAAGGTGATGAAGGTGCTCACGCCCGTGCTGCCTGTAACCGACTGCGAGGCCAGCCCGGCCGGGCCTTCTTCAGGATGAGTGACCAGCCCGTAGGTATGGGTTGTCTTAGCCTCGTCAACGCCCTGGCCGGGTGCAACGGTTTCCTCTACCAGGCGGGCAAGGGGGTCGTAGCGGCGGCGAATGGTGTTGCCGGTGTCGTCTTCTTCGTACACGCTCTGGCCATGCAGGCCAGACACGGCCATGCTGGTGCTCTTTTGCACCAGGTCGAAGCCGGACACGGTTTCTTCGGTCCAGTACTCCAGGCCATGCACCTCGTTGACGACCTTGCGGTACGCCCAATCGGTACGCGAACAGCGGCTTTCTATGGCCCGGCGTACCGGGTTGGCGCTGTCGTCACCGTAGCGGGTGGTCAACTGGTGGTCTGGGCGGCCGTGCAGGAAGGCATTGCCAGGCATGTTCAGGTAGGACCGCTCTACCTTGATCAGTAGTTGTTCGCGCTCTCCGGGCTGGCCTGCATCGAGCAGTTGCAACACCTGTTCTTCGCAAGGTGCAAGCCACTCGCTCGCTTGGCCAAGGCTGGACAGCACCGGGTAGGCCTTGTAGGTCAGCCGGGTCCGTAGCACGGGGGCGTCGCCGGGCAGATCCTGCACGGGGTAAACCGTTTTGCACTTAAGGTTGCGCACAAAGCCCTGTGGGTCGGGCGGGCAGACCCAGGTGTCACCGTCTTTTTCGCCATCCTTGTCGTAGTATTCGTAGGTGACGCGTACACCCGTGGGGGCCTGTTCCTCGGTGACGTTGCCGTAATCGTCATACAGGGTGGAGGCGGTTTCCACGTGCAGTTTGCCGGCGTCGCCACGCAGCTTCCAGCGTTTGGTGATGGTTTTGGGCAGTTGGAAGTAGCGCGGTTGAGCGTCGAAACTGTTGCCGGGGCGTTCATGGAAGACGGTGTCGGTTTCTTCGATGTGGCCATCTTCTTCAAGCGTTTGCTTAGTCAACAGGTGGTAGCGGTTGAATGTCTGCGTCTGCTTGCGCGCGATCTTGCCTGCTTTCCAGTAATGCGCGGTGACACTGTAACGGTAGCTCGATGGCGCCCGGTACAGGTTGTCCTCGCCGTCGTCACGCCAGCTGACATTGCTATTGCTGCCGACGAAACTGTGCGCCACCTCGATGCTGTTTTCTTCATCGAAGTGCGTGTAGGTATAGGTGGTTTTCAGCGGCGGCTGGTCGGCACGGGGTTTGACTTCATGGGTGGTTACCCGTGGAAACACTCTTTGAGGTTGCGTGCCGGGCAGCAGGTGGCCAGGGTCGTTGTTTTCGCCATAGCGCACCTCCTCCACGGCGCCTGAAGGCGTGGATACCCTTGCAAGGCAGGTCAGGCCCCGGGCTGTGGTGTAAGCGAAGCGCCAGTTGCCACCCACGGCCGGTGGTAGTTTTACCTCCACCAATGCCCGGTTTCTCAGTTCCAGCATGTAGCGTAGAAATGGCTGGTTGTCGGCCCCGGCGCCTGGGTGCGTATCGATGGTTACCCTGCTGTCGGTGTACTTCAACGCTAGCAGCACCGTGCCATTGTCATCAACGATCTCTTCCAACCGGCGGTTTTCAGGGACGTAGCTGAGCGTTATCCCGTGGCCGGAGGGCGCCCTGACTTTGGTGGGCAGGGCGATGGGGTTGACCACGTCATGCAGGGTGAGTATTTCCACAAGGCCGGACTTGTGCTCTACACGGTACGGGCCATTGCCGTTTTCGCCGTCGTCGTAAAAGTTGAAACTGTGAATTTTCTTTTCGCGAATAGCGGGTTGCGGGCCGGTACCTGTCACTTTGTAGCTTTCCCCCGTGTGCAGGGTAAGCATTCGAGTGGCGGGCACGTAGCGGGTCATTGTCAGTTGCCAGCCTGTGCCGAAGCCTGAGTCCTCGTTGTTGAACGGGCTGTACGACAGGCGCAAGGGCAGGCCGGGGCCGGTCAGGTCGTTGCCGGCCGGCACTTGCAAGTCAATGGCCAGGTTGTACTGGCCGGTGCGTTGGTCGACATGGTTCTGCACGAAGCTCTGGAAGTTGGTGGCGTTGCTGTGTACCCCGGAAGAATTGGCCATGATCAATTGCTCCGTGGGGCCATGGTGACCACGATGCAGGCAAGTTCCCCCTGCACGATCTTGTCGCCGTTACCGATGATCCTGAAACCACGGCTTGGTGCATTGCTATCGAGGCCGCTGTTGGTCAGGTAACCCGGTTTTTCCGGGGTGCCCGCGTAGGTCCAGAGCTTGTCGATGCCCATTTTTTCCAGCGAAGCGTTGGAGCGGCTCGTGTCAAGTTCGATCCAGGCGCTGTTGGCTTTTTCACAGCGCTCGTTATCAGTGAGCAGAAAATTCGATTTGATCGGCACGTTTCGAATGCGAATGGCGTGAGGCTCATTGGCGTCGGCTGAGCATTGTTTTTTAGGTAGCAGTTTCACGGTAGTGCCGCTACCCGCTTCTGGTAGCGCCAGCCCGCAAGCAGGTTCGGTGTTGTTATCCGCTGTCTGGTAGAGGGCGAGGAAGGGGGTCGGATCAGCCTGGGTTGAATCGGTCGTGGTGGCTGCAAAGGCGGCAACACCGCTTAAAAGCAAAGGTGCAGCCAACAGGGCCTGTTTAATGGCTGTTGTGACGGCGAGGCGACGATAGTGTAACTGCTTCATGATTCAGGGCTCCCTGTTGTTCATGGTGTTTGAACAGACAAAAAAAACGGTTTGTATTGCTGGGATAGTGGCGGGTTCTCTGCTCGCAGCTTATTCAAATTGCCGTGCGGTGAAACCTGTCAGAATTAACAGGTGTGCTGAAGTACCGGGGAGTGGGTTTGGGGCTGCTTCATACTTTATGGCTGTTGTCACCTGGTAGTTTTATCCGGTGCCCGCGTACCTGGCGGATGCGTACTACCTGTTATTTCTGTCAGTAGCCAGCCGTGGTAGTGCGCCGTAAAACTAAGGGCATCTTGAACCCGCTAGGAGCCTCTTCATGGCGACCAAACGCACAGTGGAATACGGGGCTGAACAGTCCCCGCGCAACCCCGCCCCTGAAATCCCGGCGCGAAATGCGTGGGGTGAAATTGATGTCAAAAACATGAATGGCGCGCCCCTGGAATTTGTGATCACAGGTGCGGATATAAGGTTTGGTCAATATATCTATCCGGTCTGGCGCGGCATCGCTGCAGACGGTACACCTTTTGATGAACTTGACGCGATGGTTGAAGTGCCGCTGGATTACGACACTACAAAAACGATGCGAGCAGTCGTCAGTAATCGTTTTGTTCAACCCTTCGACGGTGGCTGGGCATTTTTATCTTACAAGGTTGATGACGCAGCAGAGAGCACGCCGGACTCAATGCGGGTCTTTTGTTACCTGGGACTGCGCGACCGTGGTGGCAGTGCCGAAACATTATCGGTGGCGCAGGCACGTGAGTCGCATGATCGTGTGATTGTTGCTTCGGACCTGGAGACGGAAGGTGTGCGCCTGTTTGCGCCACGCTACCGGGCCATGCAAGTTGGCGACCGTATCGAGCTGGTGGGGCGCAAGTTCAGTGCTGCAGGCGTCGAAGTGACGCCACCGGCAAGCGAAGTTTACGCGGTGACAGAAGCTAACCTGGCTGAGCCACTGCAGTGGCAAGTTGCCAAGTCGCACTTCATTCGCGTGCAGGACGGGCGGATGGAGCTCCAATACACCATCACGCTGGCCGGTATAGGCGAAAAAATTGAATCCCCGGTGCAGGAAGTGGCGGTAGCAAGGGCGCCGAGCACTGTCGACCTGTTGCCCGAGCCTAAAGTCGATGGCTTCACAGGCGCCCCACTGGACCCTGGCAAATTCCCCAATGGAGTCACAGTTCGCGTACCGTCCTATTCAGGTCTACAAGCGGGCGACTACGTGCTGTTGCACTGGAAAAGCCCCGCCCAGATCGAGCCTGCCGTGCAGTTTGCACGCATGGATGCGAGCAGCCCTGAAAGCGCTGAGACCGTCTTGCAGGTTGACGCAAGCTTGCTTGTAGCGGGTAAACATCACGTGTTCTACCAGATTGCACGGGCGGGGCATGCGCTGACTTCCCATGCCCTGGACGTCGAGTTCGAAACGGCACGCAGCCTTGCAGAGCCAACCATCGAGCGTGCCGATTCCGATACGGTGCCAGGCACACAAAAGCTAAGGGCAGACAGCGCAATTCTCGGGGCTTATGTAGTGGTGCCTGACATCCCGTTGCGTCCAGGCGAACACTTTGAGGTTCACTGGGACGGTTATGAAAAAAACGGAAAGCAGATTACTGCCACACCTGTCGAGGCCGGCGGCCGACGATTCAAGATAGACCCTGGCGTTGTCGCCGCTAACATGCATCAAGCCGGCGCGGACAACAGCAGGCGTTTCACTGTGTTCTACCACATCGTCGATGAAGAGGGTGGGCGCTCGGCGCCTTCCGCCACTGTGGATTTACGCGTCCAGCCGCTGGTGTTCGAAAATAATGTCAAGTGCCAACATGCGCGAACCAATGGCGAACTTCGGCGCTCCGAGCTGGATCGGAATAATGGTGCGTTGCTCGAGGTCTCCGGGGTGCTGCTCTGGCCTTTCGCTGCACCAGGCCAACCCTTCACGCTGGCCATCGAAGGCGGCGCCGTATTACGCGATCAGTTGCCTGTCACCGCCGGTGAACATGGAAATAATCGGATACAACAGTGGTTGGGTGTTGGCGTTTATAACAGCCTGGAAGAAAACAGGCAGTACACCGTTAGCGGGAAAGTAAGTTTCGATAGCGGTGACAGTTGGCACGCACTTCGGCCGCTGCTTATTACTCCGAAAAAGTCAATGTAAGCGACCTTGAAGCTGGCCCGGCCTGGCAATTTGGCGGGCTGCTTGGTGTTGCATTAATCAAAGCATGGAACAGGGAGATTAATCTGATGAACAGTAAAATTCCGGTGGTGACTCAGGCTGTGAGTGCTCAATCGCTTGAAGAATTTCTTGAAGAGATGGACAAAGGCGCAAAAACCCTGAAGTGGGATGCGCTGCTGGTGTTTGACCGGGGCGCTGCCAACGCCTTGCTGTCGCAGGAGTACATTGACCGTATCGGTATTGAAGACGTGTTCTTCCCTGCGCTACCTGACGACACGGTCGAGGCAGGTAATGGTATCGAGCATGTCTTGCTTGGCCTCGTACTGGACAAACCACGGCTGTCTTTTGAAAACGCAAGCATCAATGAGTCGAAAGCCAAGTTGCAGATGCGTCTGGTGGGCGGTAAGCATATTGAAGTGATCGAAACGTTCCTTGATGGCCAACCCGTCAGAAGCGTAGCAGCCCTGTCGGTCTATAATGCGGCCACCGGTGGTGTACTGGATATGAATATCCGGCTGGAGGCTACAGAAGGTTCCGTTGAAAGTAGCGGTAAAGTGTTACTTGATCTGAAGGATGGGTTTGATCATCAATTCAGTGCCGGTGGAACAGAGCTTGAAAAGATACGCTTGGGGCTTTATTTCGACCAAGTGTTGAAGGGCTGGAGCGAAGATAACGAAAAAATCACACAGTTTCCGCTGAGTGAGCTGGTCGTTGACAGCGAATCGCCTATCAATCCAGGTGTCTTTGGTCTGCGTACCCATAAAGCCCCAAATGGTGCGCTGCTCGGCAGTGAGGCGTACGGTGACGGTGCAGTTGTTGTATTTGTCGCGATGAGGGGCAGTGATGCGGGGTCTTATCCCCATGACGATGCGGCCATGTTGTATATGTTGCCTGATGCTTCGGCGCCTTACACCAGTAACCTGGTGCTGTCGTCGGCGTTTCTGGCCAAGCAAGTCATCAAACCTGGCCTGGACCAGTTTGAGTGGATAAAGGACAAGTTTGACGTGGTGGACTTGCCTGGCGACCGTTATAAGTTTGTCGCCAATGCAGCGGCTACTTCTTACGTGGCATTCGAATATTACGACAGTGGCAATGGTGGGACAACTCAGACTTGGCGCTGGAGATTGTCGGTTAATGGAGTCCAAGCCCAGCTGTTTACCAAGGACGCAGAATTGGTATTCGAGGGTAGGTCGCTTAAAGCGAGCTGGTCCTCTACGTCAGAGGTGGGTAAGCTGGTGTACTGGATTCAGACCGGGAATTCGTCAGGCGATACCAAATCACTGGATATCAATGCAACGGTATCGATTGATGCGAACTACAAGTTCGCGCTCTCTGTTGTGGGGGGTAAGTCGATGCTAAAGTTTGTAATGGATAAATTCACGATTAGCACGGACATTTCTGTCGAAGATGGGTTCGGTTCTGGCAACGGCGCTGCCGATGCCAGAAGCAAATCAAAAGTCATGGTAGATCAGTTGGAAGATAAATTGAAGGCGGAGTTTGAGGCAAAAGCCCAAAGCCTCTTGGACATGACGTTCGAAATCGACGCGTTGCGTCTTAACAACTTGCTGTTCCGTGGCGAAAACGTCGTTGAACCGCGCACCGTGGCCATGCCGACCGACCTGACCCTGCTAGGTAACCTGGCGCCCAAACGTACCACGCTGTCCATCAGCCCTTCGGAACCCATCGTTGCAAGCGGCCAGGTGATCGATTTTGTAGCCCAATCTGCACCAGGCGCTGTTACGTGGGGGGTGAGTAATCTTCCCGGCGAAACGGGCGAAACCGGGCAGTTTAAAGATCCATTGAAGGGACGATTTACGGCGCCATCCGATGATGCGCTACATGCAGAAGGCCACCGCCGGTTGATCGTGACGGCTACCAGTGGCGAACTCGTCAGCAAGACGTTGGTTAGCGTTGTACCAAGCCAGGTCACGGTGAACCCATGGGTAGCGGCGGTAAATGTAGGCAAAGGCTATTCACTGACTGCGGGCACCCCGGATTCTGCAGCGCTGACATGGGACACCCCGGCGCTGGGTACTGTAACCCCCGATACCGATCCGCTTAACCCAGGAGGTTACAAGTACACCGCGCCGGCTACGCTGCCCAAGCGTGAATCAACAGACCCGCAGCACTACAGGGCGCTGCGCCTGGACCCGGTCACTGTTCGGCCAGCTGCCGGTGGTGCGGCAGCGACCATCGACATGCTGGTTGTGGGCCCCAAAAACCCCAATTACTGGCTGGAGCCAAAAGCCATGACCGATGGCCGCGTGGAGCTGCCGTTCTACAGGCTCAACATGGATTTTGACAAGGTTGAGGTTCCTGACCCTGTCGAATGGAAAGTGCTGCGCGGCGGTGGAACCGTCGACCAGGCAACCCGGATATACACGCCCGCGCCCGATACTGACGAGCAGTACGTGATCATATCGGCCTATTGGGTCAACGATATGGCGGGTGATACCCACGACTACGTCATTTTACCCCTGCCCATCGTTCCGGTGCGGCGTTACGCCGATATCCTCAATCCGTCCATCAAGGAGGTGTGAGATGAACCGTGATGTGAACAACACTGTTTTGCAAGAAAATGTGCAAGCGTCGGTCCGCCTCGGTTGGGGGGGCGTCCTTGCCCTGGACCGCAGTATTCTTGACCTTTCGCTTCGTGAACAGTACCTGGAGACGCTCGGTAATTTCGGCATGATGGACCCTATCCATCTGGAAGCCTACCTTGACGAGGGAGAGCGAGTCAGCGTTTCGTTGCAAGGGCTAGTGCTGGGCCCGCCCCAGGTCAGCTTCGAGAATGCGACGCGGTTCAGCCAAGACCTGACGTTGCGGATGAACATCCTCGCCGGGGAATACATGCGAGTAGTGCATCTGCCTGGCAGGCCCAAACGCGTCGTGGAGAGTTTCACCATCACCGAGGCCATGGGCTATCGGGTTGAAGCACCGTTGTCATTGCGGCTCGGCCGGCCGGAGGGTAGCCGCTTCACTTTGCTGGAGCTGGATCTTGCCAGTGCCACCGGATTCTCCACCAATCTGGGGCCTAACCCTTATGCCAACAACGTGATTGGTCGGCGCCTGCAAGAATCGATCAGCTACATGCGGGCTTATCAACGTACCTATTCCCTGGGCAGTTTCGTCATGGATGATTACTACCCGCTGAGCCCGGACCAGTTCATGGTGCGTACCATGCCGGCACCCTGGGGGCAAAGCGAAGGGAGCCCTCGCCTCGGTGACGGTGCGGTGCTGGTCTTCATGCAGCTGGGTATCGACGTGCGTCCAGGGGGGCAGCCAGACCCAGGTATCGACTTCCCTTACCCGATCCCCGAGGAGGCGAGCGGGTTGCCGGGCACCCTGATCCTCGTTCCTGATATCGAGGACCTGGCGGCGGGAGAAATCAGGGATGTACTGAAGACCTTCAGCCTGCCCAGCGGCCATGAGTTCGTTCTTGGCAAAAAAAATACCGGAGCTGATCTTGTGGTGTCCGGATACTGGCAGAAAAAACAGCAGGCTGTAACGGTCGAGCCGGCCCTCGCGACAGTCGTATCCGGGCAATCCATCCCGTTCACTGCCGCAGGCGCAACTGGCACCGTGCGATGGTCGGCCATTAACCTGAAGCGCCCTGCGGCGGTCGGCACATTCAATGGCGCCAGCTACAGCCCGCGCCCTGCAGGCAGTTTCGTCGAGGACCAGCAGATGGTGCTGGTAACCGCTACCTCGCCTGAAACCGGCGGCGAAGGGCGCAGCCACGCTTTGGTGATGGAAAGTGCCCGTGCGGTGCAAGTGGCACCACGTGTTACTACCTGGGTGCAAGGTGAAGATCCGATCGAGCTCCGCGCCTCCAGTGTCGAAGCAGGCAGGCTGGAATGGGAGCTGGTGGGCGCAGCGCTTCTGTCGGAAGGTGAACAACGCGTTCAGACGCTTGACGAGCCGATTGGTGATCTTGACGACAAGGGTGACGGTCGGGCCATTTTCACGCCCTATGCGCCTGGTGGCGATCGCAGTCTCTTCAAGGTCCAGCGAATCCGTTGTACCAACCAGCTCACCGGGGAGAGCGCCGAAGCTGCGGTGGTAGTGATCAGGTGGCATGCGGGCCTGAATGTGGTTCCGTTCCACGTGGGGCAAGCGGTGTCGGTTCAACCTACGCCGTTCACTGTGATGTCTGAAGACTTCTCGCAAGATATTGGCAGCACCGTGACCTGGACTGTGAATGGGGAGGGGGAATTCGATGGCAACGTGTATATGCCTCCAGAGAACCCGCAGTTACCCATTGCGGTGGTGACTGCGAGAGACGGCGTTGAGCGCGCCGGCTACGCCATCGTGGAGTTCAGCGAAGGCCGGCAGGAAACAGCCGGCCTGTTGTCATGGGAGGCCCTCGGCACCTTTGAACTTAGAGCCATCGGTGCACCCCAGTGCTTCGCCAACGGCTGGCAGCAGATCGAAGTCGAGGTCACCGTTGCCGCTGCGGACGATCACAATGATCAACCGGTCGATATTTCCGACGCCGATCTGGCAACTTTGAAGTTCTTGAACACTGACAGCAATAACGATCTACCCTTCCTCGCGCCGATGGAAGAAGCCTTGGGCAGCGTTGATCTAGGGGGTGAAGACTGGGCGGTAAACAGGAACGCAAACAACATCAACAGGCAGGCTGCTGTAAACGCTGGGCCGATCGAGCCCTTGCGGGCCAGAACCCGCCGGTTCTTCTTCCATTCCCGTAAACCCGGGATGATCAGGGTTATTGCTTCGATACAGAATACCTTGACAGGTAAAACAGTCACGTCGTCGGGGAGCGGCGAGAAGGGCAGACTCGAGTTGCGAGGGGCGGACCTCCCTTCCTTCACCCAGGAGCTGTATTCCTTCAAGCGCACCCGCGTGGCAGGGGATAAGTCTCCGTCCGAAGGGGATGAGTTCGCTTACGTGGACAAAAGTACTGACAACTGGTTGCTTGAGCACGTTCTCAGGGAAGGCCGGGTGACCAAGTTTGCCCGCCTGTTCATCAGGGATGCCGATAGAAAATCGGCTGTACGTTGGTCGTGGAAGCCCGGGTCGTCGACGCCGCCGATCAAAGACGACGACTTTGTCAGTTACACCGGTTTCTCTTTCCAGTCGGTGGATGGCGGGGTCCGCGACGGATTGTTGTTTGACGGATTGCTCTACCGCATGGCGAAGCAGCGAGCGTATGCACTGCCGAAAGTGGTGCAAGGCGTAAAACCGGGTGCCGGGCAACTGATGTTGATCCTGCAGCGGGATACGGGTTTCGTTCTGCAGAGTGAGCAGGAAGACCCGGTTTATCGCCAGTCACTTGAAAAGAACCTGGTGTTTACCCTGCTGGATGTGGAAGGCAACGTGCATCCGCTGACGTTTGCTTTTGATGCCACGGCGGAGGAAGAGAGACAGGGAATAACCCATCGTGACGTCCTGACACTTTCCGTTCGATAAGCAAACGGCTTACCTCGGCACAGTTTGAGTGCTGGGGTGAGCACTTCACAACACCTTTCGGATACTCAATCACATGGCGATCGAAACCGTACTCCATTCCAATGCATTCAATGCTTCTGGCTTTGTGCAAAACAATGTCGACCCGCGCACTGGCCAGTATGCGTTAAGTATCAACCTGCCACCCCTCGTCGGTAACGACCAAGTGGGGCCAGAACTGCCGATTCGGCTTGTGTTCAACCCGTTCAGTGACAAGAACGTCGGCTTTGGCCGGGGTTGGTACCTTGAGCTTACCCAGTACGTGCCGGGCACGCGCATGTTGCGGCTGCACACCGGGGAAAGTTTCAAGGTGACCGGGTCTGGCGCAGAGCCAGGAATCAAAGAAAGAAAGCTCAAAAGTTTTCGCTTTTTCGATGACAGTGAAGGGAACAAGAAACAGTATCGTGTTGTTCACAAATCCCACATGGAAGAAGTCCTGAGCGAGTACGGAACCCGGGATAATCTGGTTGCGTTGCCTTCTGAAGTCCGCGCTGCTTCCGGCCATCGTATTCTGCTGAGCTATACGGCCGATAGCCAAAGGCTGGAACGTATTGTCGATGGCGCGGGCCTGGAATTGCTGAAAATCAGCTATGGCAGCACGGTGACCCTCGATCTGCACCCCAATGCCAAGGGTGGCAACCAGCCGTTGGCGCGATACAAACTCATCCTGCGCAATGAGACGTTGAGCCAAATCGACTTGCCGGAAGCAGCAGGGGGCAATTGGCGGTTCGACTACACCACGGCCTTTGGCCTGACCTGCCTGGCCAAGCTGTCCACACCCTATGGTGCCGTGGAAGATATCCGCTATGGGGAGAATGGCGATACAGGCCATCTGTTGCCAGGCGGCGGGACGCGTACAGCGATACCGCGGGTGACTTCTCATGTGCTCAACCCTGGTGCTGGCCAGCCGCCGATGAAAACCACCTACACCTATACCATTTTGCAAGGCAGTATTCAGGCGCCCAACAACTTTGTCGGTAACGGCAGCGGTGTAACCTGGCGTGACGATGGCGAAGATAACCTGTATCGCGCCCGCTCCAGCTACTTGTATGGCAGCACCGCTCACCAATGGGGCAAAGGCGCGGATGGCAAGGACCAGGTATTGCGCACTACCCAGCGCACGTACAACCGTTTTCACTTGCAGGTGGGTGAGGTTGTGTTGCAAGGCAAAAACCAACTTGCCAGCAGTACGACGTACCACGGCAATGTGTCAACGGAGTTTGACAATCAGCCGAGCAACTTCCAGTTGCCGCTGGAACAAGCCCGAAGTTGGTCACTGCTGGGGGATGCCTCCAAGGTTCGTTACGAGCCGGCCACCCGGACCGAATATGACTTGCATGGCAATTTGACCGCTCAAACCTCGCCCTCCGGCCAGCGTACCGTTATCGAGTACTACCCTGCCGAAGGTGCTGATGGCTGCCCGCCCGACCCGGACGGCTTCGTGCGTAATCAGAAGAGCCTGACGCAGTTCCCGGCATCAGGTGGAGACCAACCCGCGCCCGTCCTGCGCAAGCGTTTTGAGTATGAAGCGTTCGCCCGGGTCAGCTACCCAGGTGCTTCGGCCAAACGGGTGGCGTCAAATTGGCTGGTCCCCACCCAGGAAAGCTTGTGTGAAGTGGTTGGCGAGGTGGAGCAGGCTGCGCTGCAAGTCACCACCATTAGCTCGATCAATGACCCCACCGACTTGCTGCGCCATGGTCGCCCGCTGCTGCAAACATTGCACATGGGCGGTAAAGCTACCAACACCGGTTATACCTACAGCAAGGAAACCCTCGATGGCCACCCTGTGCTGGTGACCGAGCAGCAGGTGACGGGCTTTGATCATGGCGAACTGGACGCCGAGACCGGCCAGCCACGGCATGTCTGCAAGGTGATCACGCTGAAGGATTCGATGCTCATTGGCCAGCCGCTGCTCAATCGCGACGACAACGATGTCGAAATCGAGTACGCGTACGACGCTCTGCGCCGGGTAGTTCGCGAAACGGTATCGCCCAATGAAGCGGCGTACACGGCATCGCGCGTGTATGGGTATGGCCTTGTGAGCGCGCCTGGCGGTAAGGCGTCGCAAAGCCGGGTGGACGTCAAGGGGGTTGCCATCCGCTCGTATATCGATGGCCTGGGGCGAGTGGCCAGCGAGGAGCGTCATGACGCGGACGCCGAAAATATCCAGCTGCATCAGGTCTTCCGCCCGCGCAATGCGTTTACCTACGATGAGCTGGGCCAGCTGACCCAGGCAATAGAATACGATTGGAAAGGGGAGCAGCAAATGCCGCTGGCAACCCGGTATGAATACGACGACTGGGGACAGCAGTGCTGCGAGATTGGGCCGGATGGAGTCAAGCGGTTTGAGGCGCATGATCCGATCGGGTCCAACCCTGACGGGCAAAACCCTGAGGGCAAGCTGCCCACCCAGACCAGCTGGAGCGAATCTGCCGATGGTACGTTGAGCCTGGGCAGGACCACCATTTGGTTGAACCTGTTTGAGCAGCCCGCCCAGTCACAGCGTTTCGACCTGGCGGATAAGCTGTATGCCAAGCAGGAGTACTTCTATGACGGCTTGGGGCGTAATGTGCGGGAAGTCGATGCGCGCAATGCCGTTACCCGCTCCAGCTATGACGCGTTCGGCCGCCTGGTAGACCAGACGCTGGCGGACAGGTCCGTGGTGCACCGCGATTATGCCGTGCACAGCAGCGACGACCTGCCGATCAGTATCAGTGTCGGGGGCACTGTGCTGGGGGAGCAGGTTTTCGACGGCCTGAACCGCATGACCACCTCCATCACCGGGGGGCGGGCAAGGCACATGCACTACGAACCTGGCCAATCCAGGCCGAGCAAGGTGAAAATGGCTGCAGGCAACGTCATCGAATACCAGTACATTCCGCAGTTGGGTGAGGACCCGGAAGTGCGGCGCATTCCCGGTAAACAGGCGGACTACAAATTCGATCCGCAAAACGCGCGGCTTACCTGGTGCAAGGAGGAGGGGGATGAGATTACCCGGGCCTATTTCAGTACAGGCGAGATCAAGGAGGAAACCCGCACGATCGGGGACGAAACCTGGACCATGGAGTACGGGACCAGCCTGTTGGGGCGCCAGTTGTTCTACAAAGATGTTCTCGGCCAGAAGCAGACCTACGACTACTACGCCAGTGGCCTGCTGGAGCAGACTGCGCTGGGGAGTACCAGCAGCCGGTTCTTCTACGATGGCTTGAGCAATACCCAATGCATCCTCACCCTGGATGGCACCCAGGGGCTGGCCACTGAATTGGAGTATGACCACCAGGGACGTGAAAGCCTGCGCAGGTTCGTATTCCTGAATACCGTGGTCCAGGCGCCGATTGAAGGCTTCAAGTTCGCCAACGAAACTGTGCAGGCACTGGTGGAAGAGGCCGGGCTGCGGGTACAGGGTGTGCAGGAACTGGTGCAGGAATATAGCGTGCTGGACCAGATTACTTCCAAAACGTTGAGCGAGAATGGCAGTGCCTTGCGGGAGGAAACGTACAAGTACGACGTGCGCGGCCGGCTGGAGGAGTACCTCTGTGAAGGGTTGCTTTCCCATAGCCCGAAAGACCCGGCTGGAAAGACTATTCGTCAGCAGTATTTCGAGTTCGATCCACTCGATAACATCACCTGGGTACTGACCGAATTTGAGGAAGAGGACGGTAGCAAGGGCGCAAACGAGGCCACCTACCTATTCGAAAATGAAGACCCTGCACAACTGACCGGTGTGACTAACACCCACTCCGCCTATCGCGATTTCACGCTGGAATATGATGAAGACGGCAACATGAAGGTCGATGACAAAGGCAAGGCGTTGACGTATGACGCCCTGGGGCGTCTGAGCAGCTACGACGGTAGCGGCTATAGCTACGATCCTTTGGACAGGTTGGCCGGCCAGGAGGCCTGAGGGAGGGGAAATGAAGATCGGGCCGTGAGGCCCGATTTTTTTGCGCGGCTTACGGTATGTCCACCCTGAACTGGACATCACTATTGGCGAAACCGGCGGTGACCTGGGTAGCGATTGCTTTGTACGCGGCAGAGAACAACATGTCGGTAGGTTTGCTGTCATGCAGGGGGTACTGTTTGGAGGCGATCCCGTTATCCACCGGGGTGCCTACGTTGTCCTTGATGATCAAGGCCAAGCCCGTGGCGCCACCTGGCTCCAATGCATACAGTGTGCCACTGGCGCCAGCGCCGCCGTAATTTCCGGTAAAGGTTACGTTGGCATTGGCACCGGGCAGCAGGATGCAGCCGCTGCCGGGTGTAAGGCGCAAGCCGAAGGCGCGGTTTGCAGCCTCGTCGTCTGCTTGCTTGAACTGGGCAGCGTTCACGATGCCCATGTAGATTCGGCTGGCGGGCAGGCCGGTCGAAGGGTCGATGATTTCAATCGCGCAGGTCCCACTGCTGACCTTGCCGAAGAAGTTGATCGAGCCGGTGTTTGCCAGCGCCTGTTGACTGGCCATGGCGAGTCCAAAGGCAATGACTAGCGGCTTCATGGAGAGCTCCTTGATTTTTGTGAATTACGATAGCAAACGAGCCCGGAGGGCTCGATCGTATGTATTGGCAGGCAGGCTCAGGGAACGCTCGACAGCGCTTTTTGCATCGCCTCAGTGGCGACCCCGTAGTCATTGATGGTGGTAAAGATCAACTGCAAACCCTTTACCGATTTGATTTGGGCAAGGTCATAAATCTGCTGGCCGAACGGTGGCGCCATTGCCATAGCCTGTATAGCCTCCGTTTTACCTGCAGCGCTGACCTCCAGGCGCCCGAACGTGTAATAGTAGGGCGTCGGGTTGTCTACCACTAGCTGGACACGCCCAGGGCCTTGGCGCACGGACCATTTCAGCTCTCCGATGCGTTCGACGGGCCGATCTTTCAATTGGCTGGGGCGGTAGAAAAGCTTGAGTCGCGTACGCAGTGCAATAGTGAGTACGTTTACGTCCTCAGGCGTTACTTCGGGGATTTCCTGAACATTGAGGTAGAACAGTGTTTCCCGGTCCTCAGGCAGTTTGTTTGGCAGGCGGCTGATCTGCACCATCTGCTCCTTGCCGGGGTCCAGGCGAAACAACCCGGGCGAGGTCGCCAGAGGGACGGCTGTGTCGGTATCGTCCTTGGCGGTGTTGACCCAGCTTTGTACCGCGTAGGGGCGCGGGCTGGGGTTGGCGATTACCACAGAGGTGCTGCGTTTGTCGCTGTCGAAAACGACACGTGTGGTATTGACGGTGAGCGCTGCCTGAGCGGGTTGCAGGATGGCTGCTAGGAAAATACCCAAGCCAAGGCGGCGCAAGTGAGTCTTCATCTGGCGATACCTGCTTAACGGGATGAACTAACCCCAGGCGGCTTCAGCGCACCCGGGGCATTTTCTCATGGGATGTCGACAAGAAATTGCACATCGGTATTGGCGGTACCGGCAGTGACGGCGGCGCCAGTGGATTTGTATGCCGCAGAGAAGATCATGGTGGTGGGGTTCGTGTCATCCAGCGGGTACTCCTTGGAAGGGGTACCGTTGACCACCGGTGTGCCGGCGTTGTCCTTGATGATCAAGGCCAGGTTGTTGGCCCCACCTGGCTCCAGCGCATACAACGCACCACCTGTACCAGCGCCGCCGTAAGCAGCGGTGAAGGTGACCTTGGCGTTGCTACCAGCTGAGATGACACAGCCGCTTCCTGGGGTGACACGCATGCCGAAGGCGCGCGAGGCGGCCTCATCGCCAATGGCGTTGAACTGCGAAACGTTGACGTTACCCATGTTGATGCGGGCCACAGGCAGGCTGGTTGATGGGTCGATGATTACAATCGGGCAGGTACCGGCATGGACCTGGCCGTAGAAGTTGATCGAACCGGTGTTGGCGAATGCTGCGTTGCTGGCCAGGCCAAGCCCGAGGGTAAGCGTGATAAGCGTCTTTTTCATGTTGAACTCTACTTGTGGGTCAGTTGTGGGCAGGACGTTCTGGTCCTTTGGGTTTCTGCCGAACAACTGGCCGGCAGGGAGACACGGAGGTTAGGCCAATAAGCAATCGATTTGCGTAGGTAAATTCCGATGATATCCAGGTAAATTCATCATTCTAGGGTCCGCTTATGCGTCGCCCAGTGCGTTGGCAAGCATGTCGTTACTGAGTTCTGTTTCAGAATGGTTAATTTCAACATTCAGAACAACTGACAAAAATGCCAGTTTTCAGGCCTTGTTCAAGGGTGTTCAATCAAGGCTTACGCATTGACGGGCTAGTAATATGACAAATGCTATGAGGGAAGGCGCTGATCCAGCGTCTGAGGACCCACTATTGTTCATGTTGGCCGAGCTGTCCACTGCCAATATGTTGTGGAGAGATGCCAACCATGATGGCTTTCTGATCGAGTCGATGGTTACCGCCACGCCTATGCCGGGTGGGGTCATCGAAACTACGATGAGAAAGTTTTCGCGCATTGAAATCATTGGGACGGGTATTGTTTATACCGAAGTGTCTCTGTACCCAGCGTATGACGTTGTCACCGATACGAAGAAGCTAGGTAATATGGGTGACGAACAGATTCTCCGGTTGACACAGGTTCCGCTCCCCGCTGGAAGGCTGAGGGTGAGTTTGCGTCTCGATAGCAGCTACCTCAGGTACCGGGCGCATGATCAAAGTGTGCTGAGTTTCGAATGGGCAGGAGAAGCCTATTACGCCTATTACTACCCAAAGGACTCAAGAACGCCTACAACGGTGCCTGCGGAGTATGAGGACTATTATGATCGCCAAAAAAAAATCGAAATTGCGATGATGCCGCGGGCTGTCGATTCGCAACTTCAGGATCTTTACATCTATATATCGATGGACAACCTGCGAGATCGGCTTTTCTATTTTGCTCAACGACCTCAAGCGTACCAAAGCCTGGCAGGTCAGACGCTACAAGCCCCTACGCCTGAAGCCCAGACAGTCTTGCTTGGGGTGTTTTCACCAACCTATTTTCCAGAAGCCGCAGCAGGTAGGCCGCCCGCAGACAATGCGTGGGTCAGCCATCTGGTTACACCACCGGGCTCCTGCGTGCCGATTGGAGGCACGGGACCCGAGTGGGTCAGCTTCTACAGGAGAGGCCCTAAAACGCCGTGGAATCCCTCAACGGTTGCGAGTGCGGGTGAAGTTCACAAAATTGCTCCGCAGGCACGGATTTTCCCGGCCGGTGAGCGAAAGCAGCAATTGGCGTTTGTCGGTGCTCCCTTACCCGGTGCTGCCTGGAGTGTGGCGGGTGATGCAGGTGGACGTATTGTCAAAGAGGGTAGCGATCACTTTTATGAGCCCGCGACAAAGCCGCCTGGCGTTATGTTCAGCGAACCGGGGGAAACGCTGATCCCCGCTGCCTTGATATCAAGCTATCCGTTGCTGCCCGCGCGCGCTGATGTGGTGACGGCTGCTGGAGGTGGAGCCCAGGCCTCAGCACTTTTCGTCACGACATTCGTTGGGCCGACGAACTTCGTCAGGTTCCACGCTGAGGGCGCCGCCCTGCGGTTGAGTTGTTGCTATTACAACATCGATCAGGAGGAAGTGGTGTTAAAGCCGGAGGATGTCAAGTGGTTTATTCTTGCTGGCAACGGTGAAGTATCGGCGCAAGGCATATTTACACCCCTGCCGGCAGCACCTAGCCCTGTGACAATCCTGATGGCACAAGATATTCGCGTAGACTGGGAATGGCGATTTGCGGTGACGATCATTCCGATGCCATTGCTGTCTCTACGCGATGTACTGCGGCTACAGCAAGCGTGAAGCGTGTTGCCACATTGGACTATACCCCAGGCGAGCCCAGTCTAGTGTTGGCGCCCCGGTTGCCCGTTGAGCAGTTGTTTCTCCTGGTGCCAGTCGAACGGCTCATCGCTCTGTTCGGCTTCGTACCGGCGCTCTTCAAGGCGTTGATACAGTTCCAGTTCTTCATCAGGCATGAAATGCAGGCAGTCGCCGGCGAAGAACCATAGCAGGTCGCGTGGCACCAGATGGGCGATCTGTGGGTAGCGCTGGATTACCTGGCAGATGAGGTCCTGGCCCAGGTACTGGCTTTGCAGCGGGTCTTGCGGCAGCAGGGTCAGCAGTTCGTCAAAGCGTTCGAGGAACAGGGCGTGGCTTTCCTCCGGTACCTGCTCGGCCTCACCCAGCGCCACCAGGATGGTGCGCAGGTGGTTCAGCAGTTGCAGGTGGTATTCCAGGTGGGGGTTGGCCATGTGGAGGGTCCTTGAGGTGGTTGAAACGGGGGCGGAGTATACGCCGGTGGGCAGGGGGCCGCAAAACGGCCCCCTGCCCTCAGCGCACCATGCCTTGTTCGGGCAGTAATTGCGCCTTGTCGAATGCATCCACATCGATGACGGCCCTGCGTGCATTTTCAGCTGCATGTAGACGTTGTCCCTCTTCGACCTGCAGTGCACCACTCTGAACTGCCGCATCGATGGCCGACTGCCCAGGTGCTGGCTGTACCTTGCCCTCCTTGATCGCCTGATGCAGCACTTTGTGCAGTGGCGCAGCTTCGTCCAGCAGGTCGCAGGCCCGTTGTAATGCTGCCACCGGGTCACCCTCGGCTTGCGGCCGGAAGCAGCCGTCGAGCAACTCCTCCAGCGCCGGGTCGCCCTTGCTGCAGCCGATCAGCGCCGCCACTTCGGCATCCAGTTCATCGCTCGGCCCGGTATGACGACGCCCGAAGGGGAATACCAGCACGCGCAGCGCACAGCCGACAAAGCGGTTGGGGAAGTTGTCGAGCAGGCTGTCCAGCGCGTGCTCGGCCTTGCCCAGGCTTTCTTCCATGGCCCAGCGCAGCAGCGGCTGCAGGTACTCAGGCGAGCCTTGATCGTGGTAGCGCTTGAGTGCGGCGGAGGCGAGGTAGAGGTAGCTGAGCACATCGCCCAAACGTGCGCTGAGCCGTTCGCTGCGTTTCAGGGCGCCGCCCAGCAGCATCATCGACAGGTCGGCAAGCAGAGCAAAAGCCGCGGCCTGGCGGTTGAGGGCGCGGAAGTAGCCTTGGCTGAGGGCATCGCCGGGGACGCGCTCGAAGCGGCCCAGACCCAGGCCGAGTACCAGCGTGCTGGCGGCGTTGCCGACGGCGAAGCCGATGTGTTTTAGGAGCAGCGCATCGAACTCCTTGAGCGCCTGGTCGCGGTCTTCGCGGCCGGCCAAGGCCATTTCCTTGAGCACGAACGGATGACAGCGGATCGCACCCTGGCCAAAGATCATCAGGTTGCGCGAAAGGATGTTGGCGCCTTCGACGGTGATGAAGATCGGCGCGCCTTGCCAGTTGCGGCCCAGGTAGTTGTTCGGGCCCATGATGATGCCCTTGCCGCCGTGCACGTCCATGGCGTGCTGGATGCACTCGCGGCCGCGTTCGGTCAGGTGGTACTTGAGGATCGCCGACAGTACCGAGGGTTTCTCGCCGAGGTCGACAGCCTTGGCCGTCAGCAGGCGGGCGCTGTCCATCATCCAGGCGTTGCCGCCAATCCGCGCCAGCGATTCCTGAATGCCTTCGAATGCCGCCAGCGGTACGTTGAACTGCTCGCGCACGCGGGCGTACTGGCCGGTGACCAGGCTGGTGTACTTGGCTGCGCCGGTGCCGACGGCAGGCAGCGAAATCGAGCGGCCTACCGACAGGCAGTTCATCAACATCATCCAGCCTTTGCCGAGCATCTCCTGGCCACCGATCAGGCAGCTCAATGGGATGAACACATCCTTGCCGCTGTTGGGGCCGTTCATGAAGGCGGCGCCCAGCGGCAGGTGGCGTTTACCGATATCGACCCCTGGGGTGTCGGTGGGGATCAGGGCCAGGCTGATGCCCAGTTCTTCCTGTTCACCGAGCAAATGTTCCGGGTCGTAGGCCTTGAAGGCCAGGCCGAGCAGGGTGGCGACTGGGCCGAGGGTGATGTAGCGCTTCTCCCAGTTCAGCCGCAGGCCCAGCACTTCCTCGCCTTGCCATTGGCCTTTGCAGATGATGCCGGTGTCAGGCATGGCGCCGGCATCGGAGCCGGCCAGCGGGCCGGTGAGGGCGAAGCAGGGGATGTCATCGCCGCGAGCCAGGCGTGGCAAGTAGTGGTCACGTTGCTCATCGGTGCCGTAGTGCAGCAGCAGTTCTGCCGGGCCGAGCGAGTTGGGCACCATCACGGTCGAGGCGAGGTCACCGCTGCGGGTCGCCAGTTTCATCGCCACCTGGGAATGGGCGTAGGCGCTGAAGCCCTTGCCGCCATATTCCTTGGGGATGATCAGGGCGAAGAAACCGTGCTGTTTGATGTATGCCCAGGCTTCGGGGGGCAGGTCCAGGTCCTGGCCGATCTGCCAATCACTGACTATCGCACACAGCTCGTCGGTAGGGCCGTCGATGAACGCTTGCTCTTCTTCCGTGAGTTTCGGTGCGGGGTAGTCGAGCAGGGTGTGCCAGTCAGGGCGGCCGCTGAACAGCTGGCCATCCCACCAGACGGTGCCGGCCTCGATCGCCTCGCGCTCGGTCTGCGACATCGGCGGCAGAGTGCGCTGGAACCACTTGAACACCGGCCCGGTAAAGATCTTGCGGCGCCAATCGTGGAGCACCAGGAGGGCGGCCTTGGCCGCGAGCACCAGCCAGATGAGCGCCAGCAGCCAGCCGGGTGCCTTGCTGAAAATGCCCATCAGCAGGGTATAAGCGGCAGCGATGGCGATAATCTGCAACGGTGGCAGGCGCCGGTGGGTGAGGTACGCCGTGCCGATCACCAGGACCAGCAACCACAACAGCAACATAATCCTTCCTCCTTGGAAGTTGGGCTTGAGCCGATCCCAGCAGCATAGACGGCCTCGTCTGTTCAGTGACCGGTCGTGGCGCCAAGAGTTCGCCGGGTGTTGTCAGGGCATGTTTCCTGGGTGTCCGCTGGAGTAGACTCCAGGTTCTGCATTCATGAGGACGTCGTCATGCTGAAGATCTGGGGTCGCAAGAACTCGAGCAACGTGCGCAAGGTATTGTGGGCTGCCCAAGAACTCGGCCTGAATTTCGAAGCGATCGATGCCGGCGGCGCTTTTGGTCTGGTCAACGAGCCGCACTACCGTGCGCGCAACCCCAATGGCCTGGTGCCGATGGTCGAAGACGACGACCTGACCCTGTGGGAATCCAACACCATCGTGCGCTACCTCTGCGCGCAGTACGGCCGCGGGCAGGGCTGGTATCTGGATGATCCACGCCAGCGCGCCCTGGCGGACAAATGGATGGACTGGACTACGTCTTCCTTGGCCACGCCGTTCCGGCCGCTGTTCTGGGGCATCCTGCGCACGCCCGAGGAGCAACGCGACTGGGTGGCCATCAACGCCGCGCTGAAGGCCTGTGGCAACCTCCTGACGATCGCCGATGAGACCTTGGCCAGCCAACCGTACTTGTCCGGCGAGCAGATTGGCATGGGTGACATTCCCCTGGGCTGTTTCGCCTATGCCTGGTTCGAGATGCCCATCGAGCGCCCTGATTTGCCCCATCTGCAGGCCTGGTATGAGCGCCTCAAGGCGCGGCCGGCCTATCAAGCGGCGGTGATGACCGCGCTGACCTGATCGAACACCTGTGCGCTTTCGATAGTCACCATCAATGCAGATGACTGTACTTGTGTGGCCCTGGCTTGCACCATGGGCCGCACTCACTGCGCCAGTGACCTTATCTGGCGTGTCCTGAACCTCCTAGAATGGTACGTGACCGCTATGAGTTCTGCTCTGTCCATCCGACAGCTGACCAAAACCTACGGCAACGGCTTCCAGGCCCTCAAGGGTATTGATCTGGATGTCGCGGAAGGTGACTTCTTCGCCTTGCTCGGCCCCAACGGCGCCGGCAAATCCACCACCATCGGCATTCTCTCGACCCTGGTCAACAAGACCAGCGGCAGCGTCAATGTCTTTGGCCATGACCTCGACCGCGAGCCTGCCGCGCTGAAGCGTTGCCTGGGCGTGGTGCCGCAGGAATTCAACTTCAACCAGTTTGAAAAGACCTTCGACATCGTCGTCACCCAGGCCGGCTACTACGGCATCCCGCCCAAGCTGGCCAAGGAACGCGCCGAGCAGTACCTGACCCAGTTGGGCCTATGGGACAAGCGCGACGTGCCATCACGCTCATTGTCTGGCGGCATGAAGCGTCGGCTGATGATCGCCCGTGCACTGATTCACGAGCCTCGCCTGTTGATCCTCGACGAGCCAACCGCGGGCGTCGATATCGAGCTGCGTCGGTCGATGTGGAGCTTTCTCACCGAGCTCAACGAGAAAGGCATCACCATCATTCTGACCACGCATTATCTGGAAGAGGCCGAACAGCTGTGCCGCAACATCGGCATCATCGACCACGGCACCATTGTCGAAAACACCAGCATGCGCAAACTGCTTGGCACGCTGCATGTCGAGACCTTTGTGCTGGACTTGAAGCAGGACCTGACCACGGTGCCAACCCTGCACGGCTACCCGTGCCGGCTGATCACCCCGCATACGCTGGAAGTGCAGGTCGACAAGGATATCGGCATCACCGCCCTGTTCGGCCAGCTGGCCTTGCAGAACATCGAGGTGCAGAGCCTGCGCAACAAGACCAACCGGCTTGAGGAGTTGTTCGTGTCACTGGTAGAGAAAAACCTGTCGAAGGTGGCCGTATGAGTGTGGAACTGCGCACCAACTGGGTCGCCCTGAATACCATCGTCTACCGCGAAGTGCGTCGCTTCCTGCGGATCTGGCCGCAGACGCTGCTGCCGCCGGCCATCACCATGGTGTTGTACTTCGTCATCTTCGGTAACCTGATCGGTCGGCAGATTGGCGACATGGGTGGCTTCACCTACATGGAGTACATCGTGCCTGGGCTGATCATGATGTCGGTGATCACCAACTCTTATGGCAACGTGGTCTCGAGCTTCTTCGGCAGCAAGTTCCAACGCTCGATCGAGGAGCTGATGGTGTCGCCGGTGTCGCCCCACACCATTCTCATCGGCTATATGCTCGGCGGCGTGCTGCGTGGGTTGGCGGTAGGGGTGATCGTGACCATCCTGTCGATGTTCTTCACCCACCTGCAGGTGCATCACCTGGGCGTGACCGTGGCGGTAGTGCTATTGACTGCAACCATCTTCTCGCTGCTGGGCTTCGTCAACGCAGTGTTTGCGCGCAACTTCGATGATATTTCGATCATCCCGACCTTCGTGCTGACCCCGCTGACCTACCTGGGCGGGGTGTTCTACTCGATCAGCCTGCTGCCGCCATTCTGGCAGGTGGTGTCGCTGGCGAACCCGGTGCTGCACATGGTCAACTCGTTCCGCTACGGCATCCTAGGGGTTTCGGATATCAGTATCGGTACTGCGATCACTTTCATGCTGGTGGCCACGGCTGTGCTGTATGCCCTGTGCATTCGCCTGCTGGTCAGCGGCCGCGGCATGCGTGCATGACGTACGTTGCTTGCGGCGCCGCCACTGGCGGCCGACCCACCAGCGCCAGTAGCTCATGGTGATGAAGTAGGCGGCGATGCCCAGCACCACGCCGCACACCACTGAGCCGAGCAAAAATGGCTGCCACACGGTAGCCAGCTGGTCGGTGATCCACTCGAAAGTGAGGTCGTCGGGCAGGCTGCGTGGTGGCGTCTGCAACAGCCAGGCGCCGGTCATGTAGGTAACCAAGAACACCGGCGGCATGGTCAGCGGGTTGGTCAGCCAGACCAGGCTGACCGCGATCGGCAGGTTGCCCCGCAACGGGATAGCCAGGCTGGCGGCCAGCAGCATCTGCATCGGCATCGGGATCAATGCGGCAAACAGGCCCACCCCCATGGCCCGTGCAACTGAATGGCGGTTCAGGTGCCAGAGGTTGGGATCGTGCAGCAGCTTACCGAAAAAGCGTAAGGACTTGTGTTCCCGAATGCTGGTCGGATCCGGCATGTACCGTTTGAACAGGCGGCGCGGCATGGGGGCTCCCGGGGCAGTGACCGGGCAAGTATGCCTTGATTCCCGGAATGGCTTGTTCAGAGTTTGTGACAATTGTTGAGCAAGACTGCCCCTTAAATACGCTATTCCTCTGCAGGCTGTCTTGCTTGCGGAGCTCTACCTTATGCGCACAGGGATGTTGGCGCTTGCGCTCGGGCTGTTGTGCCTGGGCTTTCTACCCGTTCTGCCGACGGTTGGCTGGCTAGTCGTGATGCTGCTGGCTGCGCTTGGCTGCCTGGCTACGCGAGTCTGGCCGCTGGGCTGCTTGCTGCTGGGCTTTTGCTGGGCGTGCTGGTCGGCGCAGCAAGCGCTGGATGATCGTCTGGCGCATTCACTCGATGGCCGCACGCTATGGCTTGAGGGGCGCGTGGTCGGCCTGCCAGCGGTATCGGCCTACGGTGTGCGCTTCGAGCTGGATGAATCCGCTTCGCGCCGCGCCGAATTGCCCGGGCGCTTGCAACTGAGCTGGTTCGATGGCCCAGAGGTTCGTGCCGGAGAGCGCTGGCGCCTGGCCGTGACCCTGAAACGCCCGCGCGGCCTGCTCAATCCACATGGGCCGGACCGCGAGGCGACGCTGTTGGCCCGGCGCATCGGCGCCACTGGCACGGTCAAGGCGGGAGCGTTGCTGGAGCCGGTGGCCGGCGGCTGGCGCGACAATTTGCGCCAGCGCCTGCTGGCAGTGGATGCTTGGGGCCGCGAAGCGGCGTTGGCGGCGCTGGTACTGGGCGATGGCTCGGGGCTGGCCAGGCAAGACTGGCAAACGCTGCAGGCGACCGGCACGGTGCACTTGTTAGTCATCTCGGGCCAACACATCGGGTTGGTCGCAGGGTTGATCTACGGCCTGGTGGCGGGGCTGGCACGTTACGGAGGTTGGCCGCCGCGCTGGCCATGGCTGCCGTGGGCGTGCGGACTGGCCATGACGGCCGCGCTGGGCTATGGCTGGCTGGCCGGGTTTGGCGTGCCGGTGCAGCGGGCCTGTCTGATGCTGGCGGGGGTGCTGGTCTGGCGCCTGCGCTTTCGCCAAGTGAGCGCCTTTGTACCGCTGTTGATGGCGCTGTGCGGTGTGCTGCTGGTTGAGCCGTTGGCCAGTTTGCTGCCCGGATTCTGGTTGTCATTTGGCGCGGTGGCAGTGCTGATCTACTGCTTTGCCCAGCGCCTTGGCGGTTGGCGGCCTTGGCAAGCGTGGATGCGTGCGCAGTGGGTGATCGCCATCGGCTTGTTGCCGGCGATGCTGGCGCTGGGCCTACCGATCAGTCTGAGCGCGCCGTTGGCTAATCTGCTCGCGGTGCCCTGGATCAGCTTCGTGGTGCTGCCGTTGACGCTGCTGGGCACCTTGTTGCTGCCGCTGGCGGGGTTTGGCGACCTGCTGCTATGGCTGGCTGGCGCAGCGCTGGCTGGGTTGTTCGACGTGCTGACGGTGGTGGCTCAGTGGCGACCGGCATGGATTGCCCGGCAGTTGCCGCTACTGGCCTGGTTGCTGGTGCTCAGTGGCGCGTTGATCGTGTTGCTGCCCCGTGGCGTACCCATGCGTGGCCTCGGCGCGCTGATGCTGCTGGCGCTGTGGGTGCCTGGCAAGTCGTTGCCGCAGGGGCACGTCGAGGTGCTTCAGCTGGACGTTGGCCAAGGCCTGGCGATCCTTTTGCGCACGCGCAACCACAGCCTGCTCTACGATGCTGGCCCAGCGCGCGGCGAGAGCGATCTGGGCGAAAGTGTAGTGCTGCCTACTTTGCGTAAACTGGGCGTCGATCGACTGGATGTGCTGCTGATCAGCCATGCCCATGCCGACCATGCCGGCGGCGCAGCGGCCGTGCAGCGCGGCCTGTCGGTCGGGCGCGTTGTGGCCGGTGAGCCGGAGCAGGCCTTCCAGGCACAAAGCTGCGAGACGGGGCAGCGCTGGCAGTGGGACGGTGTCGACTTTTCACTCTGGCATTGGCCGCAGGCGCGCTCGAGCAATGACCGCTCCTGCGTATTGCTGGTCGAGGCGCAGGGCGAGCGTCTGCTGTTGGCCGGCGACATTGAAGCCAGCGCCGAACGCGCCTGGCTGGCGGCGCATGAAGGCAAACGCATCGACTGGCTGCAGTCACCGCACCACGGCAGTCGCAGCTCCTCCACCGAGGCGTTCATTGCTGCCACCAGGCCGCGCGGCGTCTTGATTTCCCGCGGTGCGCACAACGGTTTCGGCCATCCGCATGCGCAGGTGCTGGAACGCTACCAGCGCCATGGGCTGGCGATTCACGACACCGCCATAGAGGGCGCCTTGAGCTTGCGCCTGGGCGCTCGATCCCAGGTTGCCGGGCAGCGTGCCCAGCGCAGGTTCTGGCGTGACAAAGAATGACCCCGGTACGCGCATTGTTGCGACCTCCGGCAACTCAGCCGAGGGGGATCCTATGGTAGAGTGGCGGCCTTTTTCGAGGGGATGATTACTGTGTGGGAATTGGTAAAGTCCGGTGGTTGGATGATGCTGCCGATCATTCTGAGCTCCATCGTCGCCATGGCTATCGTCGTCGAACGCCTGTGGACCCTGCGTGCCAGTCGCGTAACCCCGCCGCACCTGCTGGGTCAGGTGTGGATGTGGATCAAGGACAAGCAGCTCACCAGTGACAAGCTCAAGAGCCTGCGCGCTGACTCGCCGCTGGGCGAGATCCTCGCTGCCGGCCTGGCCAATTCGCGCCATGGCCGCGAAATCATGAAAGAGTGCATTGAAGAAGCCGCCTCGCGGGTTATTCACGAGCTCGAACGCTATATCAGCACGCTCGGCACCATCGCGGCGATGGCACCGCTGCTGGGTCTGCTCGGTACTGTGCTGGGCATGATCGACATCTTCAGCGCGTTCATGGGGTCGCAGATGACCGCCAACGCTTCGGTGCTCGCCGGTGGCATCTCCAAAGCCCTGGTGACCACTGCTGCAGGCCTGATGGTCGGTATCCCGGCGGTGTTCTTCCACCGCTTCCTGCTGCGCCGCATCGACGAGTTGGTGGTCGGTATGGAGCAAGAGGCGATCAAGCTGGTCGAAGTTGTGCAAGGTGATCGCGAAGTGGAAGTGGCGGGAGTCAAGGCGTGAAGTTCCGGCGCAACCGTGCGCGGGAGAACGTCGACATCAACCTGGCTTCGTTGATCGACGTGGTGTTCGTGCTGCTGCTGTTCTTCGTCGTCACCACCACCTTCACCCGCGAAAACCAGCTGCGGGTCGAACTGCCGGAGGCCTCTACAGGCGCGCCGGCCGAGGCCGACGAGGGCAAGCGGGTGGATATCACCATCAGTGCCGACGGGGTGTACTCGGTGAACAACCACCTGCTGCCGAAAAGCGACCTTGCCACTCTGGTCGAAGCGCTGCAGCAGGAATCTGGCGGTGATACCAAGCTGCCGTTGTCGATCAGCGCAGATGGCAAGACCCCGCATCAGTCGGTGGTGACGGCCATGGACGCGGCGGGCAAGCTTGGTTTCAGCCAGCTGCGCATGACCACGGTCGAGGCCGCAGCGGGGACGCCCTGATGGCTTTCACCGAGCGCTTGCTCGCGGCCTGGTACAACGGCCACCCGGTGCTGGCCTTGTTGCGGCCGCTGGAGCTGTTGTACCGTCGCGTCGTGCTGCGCAAGCGTGCGCGCTTCATCAGTGGTGCAAGCGCCGCTTACCGCGCGCCGGTGCCGGTCATTGTGGTCGGCAACATTACCGTTGGCGGCACCGGCAAGACGCCGATGATCCTCTGGCTGATCGAACACTGCCGCAAGCGGGGCTTGCGCGTCGGTGTGGTCAGCCGCGGTTACGGTGCCAAGCCGCCTTCGCTGCCCTGGCGGGTGGCGGCGGAGCACAGCGCCGAGCAGGCCGGCGACGAGCCGTTGTTGATCGTTCAACGCACCGGTGTGCCGCTGATGATCGATCCTGACCGGTCGGCGGCCGTACGCGGGCTGCTTGCCAGCGAACCCCTCGACCTGATCCTCTGCGACGACGGCATGCAGCATTACCGCCTGGCGCGTGACCTTGAGCTGGTGCTGATCGATGCCGCACGGGGCTTGGGCAATCGCCGATGCCTGCCCGCAGGGCCACTGCGCGAGCCGGTCGAGCGCCTCGACGAGGTCGACGCGCTGCTCTACAACGGTGCCAGCAGCGACCGCGAAGACGGCTTCGCCTTTCAACTCAAGCCCTCGGCGCTGGTCAACCTGCGCAGTGAGGAACGCCGTGGGCTTGACCATTTCAGCCCTGGCCAGGCCGTGCATGCGGTGGCTGGCATCGGTAATCCACAACGTTTCTTCAACACCCTGCTGCAGCTAAACTGGCAGCCGGTGCCGCACCCGTTTGCCGACCATGCGCAGTTCAGCGCCGAAGCGCTGACGTTCAGCCCGACGCTGCCGCTGGTGATGACCGAAAAAGATGCGGTGAAATGCCGTGCCTTTGCCGCTGACGACTGGTGGTACCTGACAGTCGAGGCGCAACCGTCGCCGGCCTTCAGTACCTGGTTCGACGCCCAGCTTGAGCGTCTGCTGCCTGCGCAGCAGACCTGACCCTGTTCAATTTTCCGGCCGCTTGGCCCCAAGGACGCACTCATGGACACCAAACTGCTTGATATCCTGGCTTGCCCGATCACCAAAGGCCCGCTCAAGCTCAGCGCCGACAAGACCGAGCTGATCAGCAAAGGCGCAGGCCTGGCCTATCCGGTGCGCGATGGCATCCCGGTCATGCTGGAAAGCGAAGCACGCACCTTGACCGACGACGAGCGTCTGGACAAATGAGCCTGGACTTCACTGTGGTCATCCCCGCCCGGCTGCGCTCCACGCGCCTGCCGGGCAAGCCGCTGCTGTTGATCGCTGGCAAGCCGATGGTCCAGCACGTCTGGGAACAGGCGCGCAAAAGCAGCGCCAGCCGGGTGGTGATCGCCACCGATGACGCCAGCATCGTTGCCGCCTGTCAGGCATTTGGTGCCGAGGTATTGCTGACCCGCGCTGACCATGAGTCGGGCACTGATCGCCTGGCAGAAGTTGCCGCCCAGCTGGGTTTGGCCGGTGATGCCATCGTCGTCAACGTGCAGGGCGACGAGCCATTGATCCCGCCGGTTATCATCGACCAGGTCGCGGCCAACCTTGCTGCGCACCCGGAAGCCGGTATCGCCACCCTGGCTGAGCCGATCCATGAGCCGCAGACGGTGTTCAATCCCAATGCGGTCAAGGTAGTCAGCGATAAGAATGGCCTGGCCCTGAGCTTCAGCCGTGCACCGTTGCCGTGGGCTCGCGATGCGTTTGCCGTGAACCGCGAGCAGTTGCCGCCGGCAGTGCCTTATCGCCGCCATATCGGCATGTATGCCTACCGCGTCGGTTTTCTTCAGGACTTCGTCAGCTGGGGCCCGTGCTGGCTCGAGCAGACCGAAGCGCTGGAACAGCTGCGAGCGCTGTGGCATGGCGTGCGTATTCACGTTGAAGATGCGCTCGAGGCTCCCGCCGTGGGCGTTGATACCCCAGAAGACCTGGAGCGCGTTCGGCGCTTGTTGGAGGCCTGATGCGCGTCTTGTTTGTGTGCCTGGGCAATATTTGCCGCTCGCCCACCGCAGAAGGGGTGTTGCGCCATCAGTTGCAACGCGCCGGGCTGGCCGACCAGGTAGAAGTGGCATCGGCCGGTACGGGTGACTGGCACGTGGGCAAGGCGCCGGACGCGCGCACCTGCAAGGCAGCGCTGGCGCGCGGTTATGACCTGTCGGCGCAACGTGCCCAGCAGGTCAAGGCCGGCCATTTTGCCGAGTACGATCTGTTGCTGGCCATGGATGCCAGCAACCTCGCCGACCTCAAGGCCATACGCCCGCCGGCGTCCAAGGGCGAGCTGGATCTGTTCCTGCGTCGTTATGACGGCGCGTTGGATGAAGTCCCCGACCCGTATTACGGCGGCGCGGCCGGTTTCGAGCAGGTGTTGGACCTGATCGAGCTGGCGTGCGAGCAGTTGGTGAATGAAATCAGGGGGCGGCTATGACTGCCACCTGGCAACAGCAGGTATCGCTCAAGCCTTTCAACACCTTTGGTATTGACGTCAAGGCCCGCTATTTCGCCCAGGCGCACAGCGACGCCGAGGTACGGGCGGCATTGCTCGAAGCGGCCCGTCTTGAGCTCCCGGTGCTGGTCATCGGCGGTGGCAGCAACCTGCTGTTGACCAGTGACATCGACGCGCTTGTGCTGCATATGGCCAGCCGTGGCCGGCGGCTGCTGAGTGAGGAGGGCGATCGTGTGGTGGTCGAGGCCGAAGCCGGTGAACCCTGGCATGAGTTTGTGCAGTGGAGCCTGGCGCAGGGGTGCAGCGGGTTGGAAAACCTCAGCCTGATTCCCGGCACCGTCGGTGCCGCGCCGATGCAGAACGTCGGCGCGTATGGCGTCGAGATCAAAGACGTGTTTGCCGGCTTGACCGCACTCGACCGTGAAACAGGCGAGCTCAAGGATTTTTCCCTTGAGGAGTGCGGGTTTGGTTACCGCGACAGCGTGTTCAAGCGCAATCCCGGCCGCTGGTTGATCCTGCGCGTGCGCTTTGCCCTGAGTCGCAGCTTGCATGCGCACCTGGACTACGGCCCAGTGCGTCAGCGCCTGCGCGAGCAGGGGGTCGTCGAGCCGACCGCGCAGGCAATCAGCGATGCGATCTGCAGCATTCGTCGCGAGAAACTGCCTGACCCGCTCGAACTGGGTAATGCTGGCAGCTTCTTCAAGAATCCGCTGGTCAGCGCCGTGCTCGGCGAGCAGCTTCGCGCTCGCTATCCGGGTGTGGTGGCTTATCCCCAGGCCGATGGCCAGCTGAAGCTGGCGGCGGGATGGTTGATCGAGCAGGCAGGCTGGAAGGGCTATCGCGATGGCGATGCCGGCGTGCATCGGCTGCAGTCGTTGGTACTGGTCAATTATGGCCAGGCCTCGGGGGCGCAGTTGCATGCGCTGGCGCAGAAAATTCAGGCTGATATCTTCGCCAGGTTTGGCGTGGAGCTGGAGATGGAGCCGAATCTGTACTGAGTAGGTGGCACATGGATATGCCAGTGCAGCGCTGAATGCAACGCAAAAAAAAGCCCCGCCAGTTCGCACTGGCGGGGCTTTTTCATTCAGCCGTGGTTATCAACCGTGATGAGGCTTGTGCTCATCGGTCGACGCCTCGGCTTGAGCTGCGGCAGCAGCGGCCTCGGCTTCACGCTTGCGGCGACGCACTTCACGTGGGTCATTCGGTGCGCGGCCGTTGGTCAGCATCACGGGTGCCGGTTCAGCCGCTACAGGTGCTGCCTCGGCAACCTCTGGCTTGGTATCAACCGGTGCAGCCTGCTCGACCACCGGTGCTTCGACTGGCGCGGCCGCTGGGGCCTCGGCAACGTGCGATGGCTTCTCGGCTTCACCCGACTCGACTACGGCAGCTTCGACTACTGGAGCTTCAACCACAGGGGCTTTGGCGGCTGGTGCCTCGACCAGTGGCGCTTCAGCAACTGGCGCTGCAGTTTCCACTTCTGCTGCAGCAACCGGGGTTGCTTCAACGGCAGGTGCTTCGACTACGGGCTGCGGCGCAACCTCGACAACCGGCTCGATGCTCGGCTCGACCACTGCAACCGGCTCGCTGACAGGCTGCTCGACCACAGGGGCGATCGCAACGTCATCAGCTTGCGGTGCAGGCTCGGCTGGCAGGGCGATAACTTCACCGGTAGCCGCTTCAGGCGTTTGGGTAGAAGCGATTTCAGCCTGCTGATTGGCTTGTGCCTCGGCTGCAGCGCTGATGTTGCTAGTGGCAACAGCGGCGGTTACGGCCAGGCCAGCGGCGAGGTCGGCACCCAGATCAGTCGCCTGACGTGGTTGCTGCTCTTCACCGTTCTCGTTGCCTTCGCTGCTTTCTTCGTCGCCATCGATCAGATCGCCATTGGCATTGCGCTGACGTTCACGACGGTTGCTGCGACGACGCTGGCCGCGCGAGCGACGACGTGGGCGTTCGCCATCAGTGCCTTCCTGTTCGTCCTGCTGCAGTTCGTCGTTCGGCAGTTGCTCATCGGCGTTCTCTGCGGCCTGCTCGTCAGCCTGGGCGGCTGGGCGCAGTTGACGCTCTTCCTGCGGCACACGTTCTTCGCGAGGGGTGCGTTCTTCACGTGGAGCACGTTCTTCGCGAGGGGCGCGCTCTTCACGTGGAGCGCGTTCTTCGCGAGGGGCGCGTTCTTCACGTGGAGC
>NZ_BCAV01000018.1:0-16265 GCF_001320125.1 Pseudomonas sp. NBRC 111119 | reverse complement strand
GTTCTTCGCGAGGGGCGCGTTCTTCACGTGGAGCACGTTCTTCGCGAGGGGCACGTTCTTCACGAGGAGCGCGCTCTTCAGTCGATGCAGGGGTAGCGTCAAGTGGCTCACGCAGCTCACGCACAGGGCGCTCGTCACGGTTGCCGCGACGTGGGCGATCTTCACGTGGAGCACGCTCCTCACGTGGAGCGCGTTCTTCGCGCGGTGCACGCTCTTCACGCGGCGCTCGTTCTTCACGCGGTGCACGCTCTTGACGCGGCTTGCGCTCTTCGTCGCGACGACCGTTACGGTTGCGACTCTGCTGACGACCGTTGCGGCGCTCTTCGTTGCGCTGTGGGCGCTCGGTAACAGGCTTCTCGGTGGCGGCCGGTGCAGCGACCGGTTCTTCCTTGGCGGCAAACAGGCTCACCAGCGACTTGACCAGACCTTTGAACAGGCTTGGCTCAGGCATGCTTGGTGCTGGCGCAGCGGCAACCGGAGCGGCCTCTTCTACAGCTGCCGGTACCGGAGCGTTGGTACGCGGTGGAGCAGTCTTGACCGCAGCTTCCTGGCGAACCAGGGTGCGGGTCGCGGCCTGCTGCGGCGCTTCCTCGGTTTCGGTGGTGGCGATTTCATAGCTTGACTGGTTGATCAGCACTTCCGGGTTGTCGTCGCGCAGGCGCTGGACTTCGAAGTGCGGGGTTTCCAGGTGGTCATTCGGCAGAATGATGATGCGAGCACGGGTGCGCATCTCGATCTTGGTGATCGAGTTGCGTTTCTCGTTGAGCAGGAACGCGGCAACCGGGATTGGCACCTGAGCGCGCACTTCGGCAGTGCGGTCTTTCAGGGCTTCTTCTTCGATCAGGCGCAGGATCGCCAGCGACAGCGACTCGACGTCACGGATGATGCCGGTGCCCGAGCAGCGTGGGCACACGATGCCGCTGCTTTCGCCCAGCGATGGGCGCAGGCGTTGGCGCGACATTTCCAGCAGGCCGAAGCGCGAGATGCGGCCAACCTGGACGCGAGCACGGTCGGCCTCGAGGCATTCACGCACACGCTCTTCGACCGCGCGCTGGTTTTTTGCCGGGGTCATGTCGATGAAGTCGATGACGATCAGGCCGCCGATATCACGCAGACGCAGTTGGCGGGCGATTTCTTCAGCCGCTTCCAGGTTGGTCTGCAGGGCGGTCTCTTCGATGTCGCTGCCTTTGGTGGCGCGTGCCGAGTTGATGTCGATGGACACCAGGGCCTCGGTAGGGTCGATCACGATCGAACCACCGGACGGCAGTTCGACCACGCGCTGGAAGGCGGTTTCGATCTGGCTTTCGATCTGGAAGCGGTTGAACAGTGGCACGCTGTCTTCGTACAGCTTCACCTTGCTGGCGTACTGCGGCATGACCTGGCGGATGAAGGTGAGGGCTTCTTCCTGGGCATCGATGCTGTCGATCAGCACTTCGCCGATATCCTGGCGCAGGTAGTCGCGGATGGCGCGGATGATGACGTTGCTTTCCTGGTAGATCAGGAACGGTGCTGCGCGGTCCAGGGACGCTTCCTTGATGGCGGTCCACAGCTGCAGCAGGTAGTCGAGGTCCCACTGCATTTCTTCGCTGCTGCGGCCCAGGCCCGCGGTGCGCACGATCAGGCCCATGTCACCGGGTACGGTCAAGCCGTTGAGGGCTTCACGCAGTTCGTTGCGCTCTTCGCCTTCGATGCGGCGGGAAATGCCGCCCGCACGCGGGTTGTTGGGCATCAGGACCAGATAGCGGCCGGCCAGGCTGATGAAGGTGGTGAGGGCTGCGCCCTTGTTGCCACGCTCTTCTTTTTCGACCTGGACGATGACTTCCTGGCCTTCGCTGAGCACTTCCTTGATGTTGACCCGGCCTTCAGGGGCCTTCTTGAAGTACTCGCGGGAGATTTCTTTCAGCGGCAGGAAGCCGTGACGTTCGGAGCCGAAGTCGACGAAAGCGGCTTCGAGGCTGGGTTCGATGCGGGTGATCTTGCCTTTGTAGATGTTGGCCTTTTTCTGTTCACGCGCGCCGGACTCGATGTCCAGGTCGTACAGACGTTGACCGTCCACCAGGGCTACACGCAACTCTTCGGGTTGAGTTGCGTTAATCAGCATTCTTTTCATGTTGTACCGTCGGTTTCCGGGCTGCCGGAAACGGCGTTCGGCACACACGACGTCTCATGGTCGGTGCCAAGGTGCGCAAAGGATGGCCGGGCCATCCCCGTGTCGAGCGGCGTTCGGCACCAGCCGGTTGCCCAGCCTGCCGTTGTCGCGACGACGCGTCCTGTTTGCTGCGGTGCCTACCCGGCCCCGGTGGCTTCGAATTGTTATCCGAATCAACCAAGCGGGCTTGGTGCACTCAGTCAGGAGGAGGAATCAACCGTCAGCCGTGGACGCCCGCAGGCGTCTGGTCAGGACCTTATCCGCTCACCCGCCATTGATTGAGGCGAGGGGCCGGACGCGGTGCTACACGGTCCGAGGGCTGTGCATCTCCACCCTGCACGTATCCCTGATAATTCGGGTGCTGCCGCGCGCTGAATCCGCAACGGGTTGCATTTTTCGCCATCTTCATAAGGGAAGCTGGCGCCATTCATGTCCAAGGCAGGTATTTCCGAAGCATTCGCCGTGCGTTGCGTGAAAGCGACGGGCGGGTAGAGGTGCAGCGAAAGAAGCGGGTAAGCAGGTGAAACACCGCACTTGTCGTTTTTTTCGGTCTTCTCTACGCAGCGCTGGTGGCGATTCCAGGCAATTCGGTAAACTGGCGAAAACCCCGTAGGACGGCCTCGCGTCCTGGAGAATTGCGAAGGTCAGGGACCGGCAAAAGAGCCTGGTGCCGCTGGCCTGCCGCTTATGGCGGCGTTCGCGACTATAGCAGCAATGATTAAGTGCTTCAATTCCATAAAAAATTGTTATGATCCCGCCATGACGACCAATACCCCTCCGACTTCCGGCGTTCAGCTGATCGAAGTCGCGCCGGAGCTTGCCGGCCAACGCATCGACAATTTCCTCATCACAGCGCTCAAGGGTGTGCCCAAGACGCTGGTTTACCGCATCCTGCGCAAGGGTGAAGTGCGGGTCAACAAAGGCCGTGTGAAGCCAGAGTACAAGATCCAGGCCGGTGACATCGTGCGGGTCCCGCCGGTTCGCCTGCCCGAGCGTGACGAGCCGGCGCCGGTGGCCCAGGGCCTGTTGCAGCGCCTGGAGGCGGCCATTGTCCATGAGGACAAGGCGCTGATCGTGATGAACAAGCCGGCTGGCATTGCCGTGCATGGCGGCAGCGGCCTGAGCTTCGGGGTGATCGAGGCGTTGCGCCAGTTGCGCCCCGATGCCAAGGAGCTGGAGCTGGTGCATCGCCTGGACCGCGATACCTCCGGCTTGCTGATGATCGCCAAGAAGCGCAGCATGCTGCGCCACCTGCACGCAGCGCTGCGCGGCGATGGTGTCGACAAGCGTTACATGGCTCTGGTGCGCGGCCATTGGCCCACGTCGAAGAAGCAGGTCAATGCGCCGCTGCTCAAGAGCAACCTGCGCTCTGGTGAGCGCATGGTCGAAGTCAACGATGAGGGCAAGGAGGCCTTGACCCTGTTCCGGGTGCTGCGCCGTTTCGGTGAGTTCGCGACCATTGTCGAGGCCAGGCCCATCACTGGCCGGACGCACCAGATTCGCGTGCACGCACTGCACGCCGGCCACATGATTGCCGGTGACAGCAAATATGGCGACGAAGACTTCAGCCGCGAAATTCGCGAACTGGGCGGCAAGCGGCTGTTCCTGCATGCCTACGCCCTGACCGTGCCGCTGCCCGATGGTGGCGAGCTCAAGCTGGAGGCGCCCGTGGACGAAGTGTGGGCCAAGACCGTGGAGCGTTTGAGTGCGCCGTGACTACCAGCTGTTGATTTTCGATTGGGACGGCACCCTGGCCGACTCCATCGGGCGTATTGTCGAGTCCATGAATGCCGCTGCTGCGCGTGCGGGTGAGGCGCCCAGCCCCGAGCAGTCGGTCAAGGGCATCATTGGCCTGTCGCTGGCCGAGGCCATCGAAACCCTGTACCCGCACCTGTCGCCGAGCCAGGTCGAGGTTTTCCGCCAGCACTATGCTGATATCTATATGGCGCTCGATCAGCAGCCTTCGCCGCTGTTCGAGGGCGTGCGGGAATCGCTGGAGGCCTTCCGTGCCCAGGGTTATCGTCTGGCGGTGGCCACGGGCAAGGCGCGCCGAGGGCTGGATAGAGTTTTGAAGGCCAACGGCTGGGAGCAGTTCTTCGATATCACTCGCGCGGCGGACGAAACCCGTGGCAAGCCTCATCCGCTGATGCTTGAACACATTTTGAGTCACTGTGGCGTGCCGCCAGAGCGCGCGCTGATGGTGGGTGACTCGGCGTTCGATTTGCAGATGGCCAGCAATGCGGGCATGCATTCGGTCGCGGTGGGCTATGGTGCCATGTCGCTGCAGGCCTTGGTCGAGTTTGGCCCGCAGCTGTGCATCGATCACTTTTCCCAGTTGCGCCAGTGGCTGGCCGGTAATCCAACTTCACTTCCAAGGTAGGTAAGCATGGCAGACGAATGGAAGGCGCCCGAGGCGGAGCCTGAGGAGCGCGAAGAGCGCAAGAGCTGGAAGCTGCTGGAGAAAACCCTGCTGGCCAGTGTCCAGGAGCAGCGCAGGTCGCGGCGCTGGGGGATTTTCTTCAAGCTGCTGACCTTCGTCTACCTGTTCGGCATTCTGGTGCTGTTCTCGCCCCTGATGGATATCGACAAGGCTGCCTCGCGCAGCGCCAGCCATACGGCGTTGGTCGAGGTGCGCGGGGTCATTGCGGACCAAGAGGCGGCCAGTGCCGACAACATCGTCAAGAGCCTGCGCGAGGCGTTCAAGGACAGCAAGACCAAAGCGGTGGTGATGCGCATCAACAGCCCCGGTGGCAGCCCGGTACAGGCAGGCTACGTGTATGACGAAATTCGTCGTCTGCGCGCCGAATACCCGGCTATCAAGCTGTATGCGGTGATCACCGACCTGGGCGCCTCCGGTGCCTATTACATCGCCAGCGCCGCGGATGAAATCTATGCCGACAAGGCCAGCCTGGTTGGCTCCATCGGTGTCACTGCCGCGGGCTACGGGTTTGTAGGCACCATGGAGAAGCTGGGTGTTGAGCGGCGAGCCTACACCTCGGGCGAGCACAAGGCGTTTCTCGACCCGTTCTCGCCACAGAAGCCTGAAGAAACCCGCTTCTGGCAAGGCGTGCTGGATACCACCCACCAGCAGTTCATCGCCATGGTCAAGCAAGGGCGCGGCGAGCGGCTGAAGGATAAGGAGCACCCTGAGCTGTTCAGCGGCCTGGTGTGGTCGGGTGAGCAGGCCAAGGCCCTGGGGCTGGTGGACGGGCTAGGCAGCGCCAGTTACGTGGCGCGCGAAATCGTGGGCGAGAAAGAGCTGGTGGATTTCACCGTCCAGGAGTCCCCGTTCGACCGCTTCTCCAAGCGCATGGGGGCCAGTGTGGCTGAGCACCTAGCGATGTGGATGGGCTTCCAGGGGCCGCAGTTGCGCTAAGGGCCTGTCGCGCGTTTTGCGGTGCTTGTGAGATCGAGCGCCGCTAGCGCGAGGCTCGATTCACTGGCGCCAAAAAAACTCAAGGCGGCCTACGGCACCACCACCCCTTCCTCGGTCAGCATATCCACCAGCCGAATCAGCGGCAGCCCGATCAGGCTGGTCGCATCGCACCCGTGTGTGCTCTGGAACAAGCTCACCCCCAGCCCCTCCGCCTTGAAGCTCCCGGCGCAATCGAGTGGCTGTTCCGCTGCGACATAGCGCTCCACCCGTTCCCTGTTGAATTCGCGCAGCGTCACCGTAAACGGCACGCAGTCCACCTGGCAGTGCCCGGTCGCGCTATTGAGCACTGCCAGCCCGGTGAGAAAGCTCACCTGCTGCCCGCTGCACGCCAGCAGCTGCTCGCAAGCCCGTTCGAAGGTATGTGGCTTGCCCAGCACCTGCTCGCCCAGTACTGCAACCTGGTCTGAGCCAATGATCAGGTGCGCGGGGTGGCTGCCTGCCAATGCTTCGGCCTTTTGCCTGGCCAGCCGGCGCACCAGTTCCACGGCGGGTTCGTTATCCCGTTGTTGCTCGTCTATATCGGGGCTTGCCCAAGTGAACGGCAGGCGCAGGCGTGCCAGTAATTCGCGGCGATAGGCAGAGCTGGACGCCAGTAACAGAGGAAGCATGGTAGACTCCTGAATCGGTTGAACAAATTCTATCACGCACGATGCCGCCAATTTCCTTTGACAGGGGCGGGGGGCATCCCTAGAATGCTGCGCCTATGTTGAATGACCCGATTCCACCTCACGTTGACCCGCGCAAATTAGCCGATCGTGGTGTAACCCTTACCGGTTCACTGCAACTCGCTGATTTGGAAAGACTCTGCGACCCGCTTTCCGACAATGTCGGTACGGTGCAGGCGAAGTTCGATTTTGAACGAGATGAACAGCACGTGGTGGTTATCCACAGTGCGCTGGACGTCGAAGTCAAGATGGTTTGCCAGCGTTGTCTTGAGCTGGTCACCCTGCCGATCCACAGCGAATGTACGTACGCCGTGGTGAAGGAGGGTGCGAATACCCAGTCGTTGCCGAAAGGCTATGACGTGCTGGAACTGGGCGAAGATCCTTTGGATCTGCAGGCGTTGGTCGAGGAAGAGCTTTTGCTCGCCTTGCCCATCGTGCCTGCTCATCATCCGGAAGAATGCCAGCAGCCGGCGGGCGCAGACGAGCCCGATTCGAGCAAGGACGAGGTATCGCGGTCCAACCCGTTCAGTGTTTTGGCGCAGTTAAAGCGTGACCCAAACGTTTAGGAGTTAATCAATTATGGCTGTTCAGCAGAACAAAAAATCCCGCTCTGCCCGTGACATGCGTCGTTCGCACGATGCCCTGTCGGAAAACGCACTGTCGGTAGAGAAGTCCACCGGTGAAGTCCACCTGCGCCACCACGTTTCGCCAGAAGGCGTATACCGTGGTCGCAAAGTGGTCGACAAGGGCGCTGACGAGTAATCCTTGTCCGCTCAGATCATCGCGATCGACGCAATGGGCGGGGACTTCGGTCCCCGCAGCATTGTCCAGGCTAGCATTGCCTGCCTTTCTGCAAACCCCTCGCTGCACCTGACCCTCGTTGGTCAACCCTCTCTCCTGGAAGAACTCATCAGTGGCATCTCGGCTGCCGATCGCTTGCGCCTGCACATTGCGCCTGCCAGCGAGGTGGTCGGCATGGATGAGCGTCCATCCCAGGTGTTGCGTGGCAAGCCAGACTCATCGATGCGCGTGGCGCTCGAACTGGTCCGCGATGGCAAGGCGCAAGCGTGCGTCAGTGCCGGCAATACCGGGGCGTTGATGGCGCTGTCCCGATTCGTGCTCAAGACGCTGCCAGGTATTGATCGCCCGGCGATGGTGGCGGCGCTGCCTACGCGTACCGGGTTCTGTCAGTTGCTCGACCTGGGCGCCAACGTTGACTGCACCGCCGAGCATCTCTATCAGTTTGCCGTCATGGGTTCGGTTGCCGCCCAAGCGCAGGGCGTGCAGCGCCCTCGGGTTGGCTTGTTGAACGTGGGTACCGAAGAGATCAAGGGCAACCAGCAGGTCAAACTGGCTGCCAGCCTGTTGCAGAACGCCCGCGGGCTTAACTACGTGGGCTTCGTCGAAGGCGACGGGTTGTACCAGGGTGTCGCTGATGTAGTGGTGTGTGACGGCTTTGTTGGCAACATCCTGCTCAAGTCCAGCGAAGGGCTGGCAAGCATGATTGGCGAACGCGTCGAGCAGGTGTTCCGGCGCGGCATGTTGTCGCGTCTGGCCGGTTTGGTGGCCATGCCACTGCTCAAGCGCCTGCAGGCAGACCTGGCCCCTGCGCGCCACAACGGTGCCAGTTTCCTGGGCTTGCAGGGCATCGTCATCAAGAGCCACGGCTCGGCGGGTGTACAGGGGTTGCAGAGCGCCATCGAGCGGGCGTTGATCGAGATCCGACAAGACCTGCCGCAGCGGCTGCATGGGCGCCTGGAGGATTTGCTGCTGTAGCGTCGACCCAGCGAAGGCCTTAGGCATATCGGCGATGAAATGCTTAAATGTGACCGCTTGGTCTGTATTTCCATCCAAGTTTTCAGATTCTGCGCCGGGCCTAAGGCCTGTCGCACCCTATCCGACGACAAGATCATAAGGGCTTGTTCAATGTCTGCATCTCTCGCATTCGTCTTTCCCGGTCAAGGTTCCCAGTCGCTGGGCATGCTCGCCGAGCTCGGCGCCGAGAAGCCGGTGATCATCGAAACCTTCAAGGAAGCGTCCGAAGCACTGGGCTATGACTTGTGGAAGCTGGTTCAGGAAGGCCCGGAAGAGCAACTCAACCAGACCGACAAGACTCAGCCGGCCATCCTCGCCGCCTCTATCGCGCTGTGGCGCCTGTGGCTGGAAGAGGGGGGTGCCAAGCCGGCGTTCGTCTCTGGTCATAGCCTGGGTGAGTACAGCGCCCTGGTAGCGGCTGGCAGTATCACTTTGAAAGACGCCGTCCGCCTGGTCGAGCGCCGCGGCCAGCTGATGCAGGAAGCCGTGCCTGCCGGCCACGGTGCCATGGCAGCCATTCTGGGGCTGGATGATGCCGTTGTGGTGCAGCTTTGTGCCGAGGCGGCCGAGGATGAAGTGGTCAGTGCTGTCAACTTCAACTCCCCGGGCCAGGTCGTCATTGCTGGCAACAAGGCTGCCGTGGATCGTGCCATGGAACTGTGCAAGGCCAAAGGTGCCAAGCGTGCCTTGCCGCTGGCCGTCAGTGTGCCTTCCCACTGTGCCTTGATGAAGCCTGCTGCCGAGCGCTTTGCCGAGGCGGTCAATGCCATCGACTGGCAAGCGCCGCAGATCCCCGTGGTGCAGAACGTCACTGCCGCCGTTGCGCCAGGCCTCGAAGCCCTCAAGCAGGACCTGCTGGCACAGTTGTATCAGCCCGTGCGCTGGGTGGAGTGCGTACAGGCGTTGGCTGCCAATGGCGCGGTCAACCTGGTCGAGTGCGGCCCTGGCAAGGTGTTGGCTGGGCTTAACAAGCGTTGCGCCGATGGCGTGAGCACTTACAACCTCAATACCCCCGACGCTGTCGCCGCCACCCGCGCGGCGCTGGCCTGAACTGGAGAAACTTGCATGAGCCTGCAAGGTAAAGTTGCACTGGTCACTGGTGCCAGCCGTGGCATCGGCCAGGCGATCGCCCTGGAACTCGGCCGCCAGGGTGCCATCGTGATTGGCACCGCTACATCGGCCTCCGGTGCCGAGCGTATTGCCGCCACCCTGAAAGAGCACGGCGTGGCCGGTACCGGCATGGAGCTGAACGTGACCAGCGCAGAGTCCGTCGAGACCGTGCTGGCCGCCATTGGCGAGCAGTTCGGGGCGCCGGCGATCCTGGTCAACAATGCTGGCATCACCCGGGACAACCTGATGCTGCGCATGAAGGACGACGAGTGGTTCGATGTGATCGACACCAACCTCAACAGCCTGTACCGCCTGTCCAAGGGCGTGTTGCGTGGTATGACCAAGGCCCGTTGGGGCCGTATCATCAGCATCGGCTCGGTGGTCGGTGCCATGGGTAACGCCGGGCAGGCCAACTACGCTGCTGCCAAGGCTGGCCTGGAAGGTTTCAGCCGCGCCCTGGCGCGTGAAGTGGGTTCGCGGGGCATTACCGTCAATTCGGTAACCCCGGGCTTCATCGATACAGACATGACGCGCGAGCTTCCGGAGGCCCAGCGTCAGGCCCTGCAGACCCAGATTCCGCTGGGTCGCCTGGGTCAGGCAGACGAAATCGCCAAGGTGGTTTCGTTCCTGGCGTCGGAGGGTGCAGCCTATGTGACCGGTGCTACCGTGCCGGTCAACGGCGGCATGTACATGTAATATCGCAACTCAATGTGACGGATTCAGTAAAAAAAGAGTCATACTGCGAGCCTAAAATCCGTTATAAAGCTGCAATCAGATTCCGGGCGGCGGGTGCGGTGCTGAAGGGAGAGGCGCGTTTAGCTTGAAAAGCAGGCGTTCTTCTATAAAATTAGCCACCGGCCAGCTGCCTGACATATATCCATTAGGAGTAAACCTAGGTATGAGCAACATCGAAGAACGCGTCAAGAAAATCGTCGCCGAGCAACTGGGCGTCAAGCAAGAAGAAGTGACTAACGAGAAGTCCTTCGTCGATGACCTGGGTGCCGATTCGCTTGACACCGTTGAGCTGGTGATGGCTCTGGAAGAGGAATTCGAGACCGAAATCCCTGACGAAGAAGCCGAGAAGATCACTACCGTTCAAGCTGCTATCGACTACGTCAACGCCCACCAGGCCTAAGACGCTGCAGTCGACGCTTCTTGTCGGGAAAAACCGCACTGCCTTTGCCGGCGTGCGGTTTTTTCTTTGCAAGCGTCCCGTTTCAAACGATGGGGTGTCCGGCCCCGGGCATCGAGAGCTTGTTGCCATTTCATTTCCATTGCGTTGAATGCAATGGCAAGAAACTCTGTCATTAGAAAAGGAGAGTACTGTGTCGCGTAGACGCGTCGTGGTCACCGGTATGGGCATGCTGTCGCCACTGGGTACCGATGTACCGAGCACATGGCAGGGCATTCTGGCTGGCCGTAGTGGCATCGGTCCGATCGAACACACGGACCTTTCTGCCTACTCCACCCGTTTTGGCGGCTCGGTCAAAGGCTTCGAGGTCGAGCAATACCTGTCGGCCAAAGAGGCCCGCAAGCTTGACCTGTTCATCCAGTACGGCCTGGCCGCAGGCTTCCAGGCCGTGCGCAATGCCGGCCTTGAAGTGACCGACGCCAACCGTGAGCGCATTGGCGTTGCCATGGGTTCTGGTATTGGCGGGCTGACCAACATCGAAGAAACCAGCCGCACGCTGCACGATTCCGGGCCACGGCGCATTTCGCCGTTCTTCGTGCCGGGCTCGATCATCAACATGATCTCGGGCTTCCTGTCGATTCACCTGGGTTTACAGGGGCCGAACTACGCCATCGCCACCGCTTGCACCACCGGCACTCATTGCATTGGCATGGCGGCGCGCAACATTGCTTACGGTGAAGCGGATGTGATGATCGCCGGCGGTGCTGAAATGGCCGCCTGCGGCCTCGGTATGGGCGGTTTCGGCGCTTCGCGTGCGCTTTCTACGCGCAACGACGAGCCGAGCCGCGCAAGCCGCCCCTGGGATAAGGGCCGTGATGGCTTCGTACTGTCCGATGGCGCTGGCGCATTGGTGCTGGAGGAACTCGAGCACGCCCAGGCCCGTGGTGCCACCATCTACGCAGAGCTGGTGGGTTTTGGCATGAGTGGCGACGCCTACCACATGACCTCGCCGCCTGAAACCGGCGAAGGCGCTGCACGGTGCATGGCCAACGCCCTGCGCGATGCCGGTGTTGAACCGCACGAGGTCAGCTACATCAATGCCCACGGCACCTCGACCCCAGCAGGCGACCTGGCCGAAGTGTCGGCGATCAAACGTGTATTTGGCGAGCATGCCTACAAACTGGCCGTGAGCTCGACCAAGTCGATGACGGGCCATCTGTTGGGTGCAGCAGGTGCGGTTGAAGCGATCTTCAGCGTGCTGGCCATCAACAGCCAGATGGCTCCGCCAACCATCAACCTCGACGAGCCGGACGAAGGATGTGACCTGGACTTCGTGCCGCACCAGGCGCGCAGCATGCCGATCGACGTGGTGCTGTCCAACTCCTTCGGTTTTGGTGGCACCAATGGCTCCCTGGTGTTCCGCCGGTTTGCCGGCTGATGCACAGTTGGGTAGATGGCCAACCCCAGGCTGCGGTTAACCTGCAGAACCGGGGCCTGGCCTACGGCGATGGTGTGTTTGAAACCATCGCCGTGCGTCACGGCCGGCCCAGCCTGCTGGGCGAGCACATGGCGCGTTTGGCCTTGGGGTGTCAACGCCTGTCCATCCCGGTGGATGTGGCACTGGTCGCCGATGAGCTTCAACGCTTTGCCAGCCAGCTAGGGGAAGGCGTCGCCAAACTGATCCTCACCCGTGGCGACAGCCAGCGTGGCTACGCGCCCGTGGCGGATGCGCCAGCCCGGCGTATCCTGCAAGCCAGCGCACTGCCGGCCTATCCCCAGTCCTACGGCGATCAGGGCGTGCGCCTTTTTCTCTGCCAGACGCGGCTTGGGGAACAACCCTTGCTGGCAGGCCTCAAACACCTCAACCGCCTGGAGCAGGTGCTGGCCCGTGCCGAGTGGCAGGGCAGTGAACATGCAGAAGGCCTGATGTGTGATGGGCATGACCGGATCATCGAAGGGGTGTACAGCAACCTGTTTCTGGTGCGCGACGGTACGCTGCTCACTGCTGACCTGCAGCGCTGCGGCGTGGCAGGGGTAATGCGCGCCGCGTTGTTGCAGCAGGCCCCACTGCTCGGCATCCCCTCACACGTGCGTGACCTGCCGTACCCTGAGCTTGAGCAAGCCGACGAAGTATTTGTTTGCAACAGCGTGTACGGCATATGGCCCGTGCGCAGTGCAGGCGAGCTAAACTGGTCGCCTGGCCCGCTCACGCGTAAATTGCAGGCTGTCGCCCGTACGTTACTGGAAACCTGAATTCGTGAGACGTAAATTCCTGCTGCTGCTGGAAATGGGCTTGATCATTGCCGGCCTTGCGCTTGGCTGGTCGGCCTGGAAGGTTCACGCTGTGCTGGACCAGCCCCTGCACGTGGAGCAGGAGCGCCTGCTGGACGTGCCCAACGGTGCTACCCCCAACCGCATGTTCTACCGCATGCAGCAGGAGGGCCTGCTGGATGACGCTCTATGGCTGCGCCTGTACTGGCGGTTCAACATGGCCGGCGTGCCGTTGCATACCGGGGAGTACCGGCTTACCCCAGGCATGACCGTGGAGCAGCTGTTCGATGCCTGGCGGCGCGGTGATGTGGTGCAGTACAACCTTACCTTGGTGGAGGGCTGGACATTCCGCCAGGTGCGCACGGCTGTCGCCAGGCACGAGAAGATCAAGCAGACCCTGGACGGGCTATCGGATGCAGAGGTCATGGACAAGCTGGGTCACACCGGTGTGTTCCCTGAGGGCCGCTTCTTCCCCGATACCTACCGGTTCGTGCGCGGCATGACCGATGTCGAGCTGCTGCAGCAGGCCTACATGCGCCTGGAAGAAGTTCTGGCTAAAGAGTGGGCCGAGCGTACGCGTGACCTGCCATACCGTGACCCCTACCAGGCGCTGATCATGGCATCGCTGGTGGAAAAGGAAACCGGTATTCCCCAGGAGCGTGGGCAGATTGCCGGCGTGTTCGTGCGGCGTCTGCGCCTGGGCATGATGTTGCAGACCGACCCCACGGTGATCTACGGCATGGGCGAACGCTACAACGGCAGAATTACCCGTGCCGACCTGCGTGAGCCTACGCCCTACAACACCTATACCATCACAGGGCTGCCACCCACGCCCATCGCCATGGTGGGGCGCGAAGCCATCCATGCCGCGCTTAACCCGGCGGATGGCACCAGCCTGTATTTCGTTGCGCGTGGTGATGGCAGCCATGTGTTTTCCGATGATCTGGACGACCATAACTCGGCCGTGCGCGAGTTCCAGATAAAGCGGCGGGCGGACTACCGCTCCAGCCCCGCACCTCAGACAACCCAGCCGGGTGGCGAAGCCGCCGCCCAGCCTCAGGCAGACAGCACCGGCCAGCCCGCTGAGCCGTCGCCACCCGCTGAGCCGGCCGACAATGGCAGCGCCAGCGATGCGCCGGCCACCGCGCCGACGACGCCTGAGGTAAAACATTAAGGACTGCCCGTGACCGGCTTGTTTATTACTCTGGAAGGCCCCGAAGGCGCAGGCAAGAGCACTAACCGTGACTACCTCGCTGCGCGCCTGCGCGAGCAGGGGCTGGATGTGGTGTTGACCCGTGAACCCGGCGGCACGCCATTGGCCGAAAAAATCAGGGAGCTGCTGCTGGCCCCCAGTGACGAGGCGATGGCTGCCGACACCGAGCTCCTGCTGGTATTCGCCGCCCGTGCCCAGCACTTGGCGCAGGTGATACGGCCAGCGCTGGCGCGGGGTGCGGTTGTACTGTGTGACCGCTTTACCGATGCCACCTACGCTTACCAAGGCGGTGGTCGCGGCTTGTCGGTTGCGCGTATCGCCACCCTCGAGCAGTTCGTGCAAGGGGACTTGCGTCCTGATTTGACCCTGATCTTCGACTTGCCGGTCGAAGTTGGCTTGGCCCGAGCGGCGGCCCGCGGCCGCCTGGACCGTTTCGAACAGGAAGGGCAGGCCTTCTTCGAAGCGGTGCGCCATGCTTATCTGCAACGGGCCGAGCGAGAGCCCCACCGTTATAGCCGTCTGGATGCCGCGCAGTCGCTTGACGCAGTCCAGCGGGCCATCGACGGGCTGGTGCCTGGTATCGTGGAACGCTGCCGTGGCTGATGGCTACCCATGGCAACAGGCGCTGTGGGAGCAACTTGCCGGTCGCGCCCAGCACGCCCATGCTTACTTGCTGCACGGCCCGCAAGGCACCGGCAAACGGGCGTTGGCCGAGCGCCTGATGGCACGGTTGCTGTGTCAGCAGCCTCAGGGTACGGAGGCGTGCGGCACCTGCAAGTCGTGCCATTTGCTCAAGGCCGGTAGCCACCCGGATAACTTCATCTTGGAGCCCGAAGAGCTCGACAAACCGATCAAGGTTGACCAGGTGCGCGAGTTGGTCGCCTTCGTGGTGCAGACGGCGCAACTGGGTGGTCGCAAGGTAGTGCTGATTGAGCCGGTCGAGGCCATGAACGTCAACGCCTCGAACGCCTTGCTCAAAAGCCTGGAGGAGCCCTCGGGCGATACCGTCCTGCTGCTGGTGACACACCAACCGAGCCGCCTTCTGCCTACCATCAAAAGCCGGTGCCAGCAGGTGGCGTGCCCGCAGCCCAGCCAAGCCCAGAGTCAGGCTTGGCTGGCCGGAGCCTTGCCAGGCAGCGGTGAAAGTGAGCGCGCGGAGCTGTTGGCGTTGGCCGCAGGTTCGCCACTGCTTGCAGTCAGCCTGCAGGCCCAGGGCGTTCGAGAGCAGCGCGCGCTGGTTGCCGACGGGGTGAAGAAGTTGCTTAAACAGCAGGTTTCCCCCAGCCAACTGGCGGAGGCGTGGAACGGCGTGCCGCTGCTGCTGTTGTTCGACTGGTTCTGCGATTGGGCGCACCTGATCTTGCGCTACCAATTGACCCAGGACGAGGATGGGCTAGGGTTGGCCGACATGCGCAAGGTGGTGCAATACCTGGCCCAGAAAAGTCGGCCGGCCAAGGTGCTTGAGGTTCAGATATGGACTTTGGAGCAGCGCCAGAAGGTGCTTGGCAAGGCCAACTTGAACCGCGTTCTGTTGCTCGAATCGCTGCTGGCCCACTGGTTGCAGTTGCCAAGTGCCCGCTGATTTTCATTCATTTTTGTGTGCGTAGCCCATGCTAGTAGATTCCCATTGCCATCTGGATCGTCTGGACCTCACTGCTCACCAGGGCTCGCTTGATGCGGCGTTGGAGGCGGCACGTGGTCGGGGCGTAGGCCATTTTCTGTGCATCGGCGTGAGCGCCGAAAATGCCGGCGCGGTGAAAGCGCTCACCGAGCGGTACGCTGATGTGGATTGCTCGGTAGGCGTGCATCCACTAGACCTGGCGCCGGGCGAAACCCCTGCGCTGGAGTGGTTGCTGCATGAGTTGTCGCATCCTCATGTGGTGGCAATCGGTGAAACCGGTCTGGATTACCACTACGAGCCTGAAGCTGCCGAGCTTCAGCAGGCGTCTTTCCGCTTGCACCTGGAAGCCTCGCGGCAGACGGGCAAGCCGGTGATCGTGCATACCCGGGCGGCACGGGCTGATACGTTGGCGCTTTTGCGCGAAGCAAGCCTGCCTCAGGCGGGCGTGCTGCACTGCTTTACTGAAGATTGGGAAATGGCCAAGGCAGCGCTGGACCTTGGTTATTACATCTCGTTGTCGGGCATCGTCACCTTCCGCAATGCCGAAGCATTGCGGGAAGTGGCCAGGCAGGTGCCTGCTGATCGCCTTCTGGTGGAAACCGATGCGCCGTACCTTGCGCCAATTCCCCATCGTGGCAAACCGAACCTCCCGCAGTATGTGCGTGAAGTTGCAGAGTATGTAGCTTCGCTGCGGGGTGCCAGTTACGAGCAGTTGGCCGAACAGACAACCACCAACTTCAAACGCCTGTTCCCACTGGCAAGGGTCGCCTGAAGCAGTCGATTAACTTTCGTTGCTGTTGCTGTTGCTGTTGCTGTTGCTGTGCTGTTGCTTCTAAGTGCGCGATAGTCCAGG
>NZ_BCAV01000017.1:0-92574 GCF_001320125.1 Pseudomonas sp. NBRC 111119 | reverse complement strand
GCTGGAACACCCGGCGGTACGCGAAGCGGCGGTGCTGGCAATAGACAGCAAGCAGCTGGTGGCCTACCTGGTGTTGACGCCGGCAGCCGATGCTCAGTGGCGTACGCAATTGGCGGAGCACCTGTTAGCGCAGTTGCCCGATTACATGGTGCCCACACAGTGGGTTGCGCTGGAGCGTCTGCCGCTGTCGCCTAACGGTAAACTCGAGCGCAAGGCGCTGCCAAAGCCTGACCTGGAGCAGGTCGTTCATATCGCGCCTAGTACAGTGACCGAAACCGCCTTGGTGGAGATCTGGCAGGAGGTACTGGGTATTGACCAGGTCGGTGTCAGCGACAACTTCTTTGCACTGGGCGGGGATTCGATCGTGTCCATTCAGGTGGTCAGCCGGGCCCGCGAGGAAGGCCTGGCCCTGAGCCCCAAGGACCTGTTCCAGTACCCGACCATCGCAGCCCTGGCCAAGCAGGCAGTACTTGAAGCTCCCGTGGCACCGCCGGTATTCGCCGAGGACCGGGTCCTGCATTGCCTGGATGCCGCTCAGGTCGCAGCGCTGCCAATACCGCACGATCTTGTGCAGCATCTCTACCCGCTGTCTCCCATGCAGCAAGGCATGCTCTTCCTCGGGCTCAATGCCCCCGGGGCGGAACTGTATGTCAACCAGCTGAGCCTGCCGGTGGAAGGCCTGCGAGTAGAGCGTCTTCGTCACGCCTGGAACACGGTGCTCGCCCAGCACGAAATCCTCAGGACCGGTTTTGTCTGGCAGGACCTTGAGCAGCCGCTGCAGTTCGTGATGCAGACGCTGCAGATACCGCTGCAAGAGCTGGACTGGCGTGGCCAGAAGGATATAGCGGCACGTCTGGAGGCGCTTGCGGCCGCTCAACGTGTGGAAGGGTTCGAACTCGACTCGCCACCGCTGCAGCGGATCGTGCTGGTACGCCTGGATGATCAGCGCCATCATATGATCTGGACCTACCACCACATACTGATTGATGGCTGGAGCATTTCGCAGCTGATCGGTGAAGTACTGGCGGTGTATGCCGGCAAGGTGCTGGAGCCAGCGCAGCCTTACCGCCATTACATCGATTGGCTGCAACGCCAGGATACCGCCACTGCCGAGCAGTTCTGGCGCAACCAGCTGGCCCGGCTGGAGCAGCCTACCTATCTCGCCGACAGCAGCGTGGTGGCTACCGAGGGGGCAGGCCACGCCGCGCTGTACAGCCGCCTCGACGCGTCATCTACCGACGCCCTCAAGGCATTTGCCCAACGCCAGCAGGTCACCCTCAACACCTTGGTACAGGCCGCCTGGCTGCTGTTGCTCAGCCGTTACAGCGGGCAGCGCAGTGTGGCCTTCGGCGCCACGGTTTCCGGGCGGGCCTCGAGCCTGCCGGGAGCCGAGCGCATTCTTGGTCTGTTCATCAATACCTTGCCGGTCATCGGCCGCGTCGAGCCTGAGCAGTGTGTAGGGGACTGGCTGCGGGAAATCCAGCAGTACAACTTGGAAATGCGTGAGTGCGACTACACCCCGCTGGCCGATATCCAGCGTTGGGCGGGGCACTCCGGCCAGGGGTTGTTCGACAGCATCATCGTGTTCGAAAACCAGCCGATCGACCGTACGTTACGCGAGTGGAACGACGATACGTTGCGCTTTGGCGAGAGCGCCAGTGCTGGGCTGACAGACTTCCCCATGGACTTGATGGTGACCCTGGAAGAAGGGCTGGTAATCGAGTACATGTACCTGCGCGAGCACTTCGCTGCCACGGTGGTTGAACAGATACGCGCCAATATGGAGGGGGTGTTGCAGTGTTTGGCCAGTGACGCGCGTGCGTGCCTTGGCAGCATTGGCTTGCCCAGCGCCAAGGCGCAGGTGGCCAAGCTGCCTGCCAAGCCATTCGACCGCCTACCGGTTCATGAGCGCATTGCGCAGATGGCCGCACAGCGGGGGGATGCTCCGGCTGTGTTGGCCGGGGGGCGGTGCCTGAGTTTCGCCGAGCTTGAACAGCGTGCCAATCGCCTCGCCCACCGGTTGTTGGAAGAGGGCGTGGGCCCTGATGTGCGGGTCGGCGTGGCGATGCCACGCAGCGAACAGCAGTTGGTCGCGCTGTTGGCTGTGCTCAAGGCGGGGGCGGCCTATGTGCCGCTTGATGCCAGCTATCCGCGCGAGCGCCTGGCCTACCTGATGGATGATTCTGGCATCGCCCTGTTGCTCACCACGGCCATGTTGCATCAGCAACTGCCGGTTCCGGTCAGCGTAAATGCCGTGGTATTGGACGACCTTGCGCTGGATGGCTACCCGGCATCGCCACCTGCGGTTGCCGTACTTCCGCAAAACCTGGCTTATGTGATCTATACCTCGGGTTCCACTGGCCAGCCTAAAGGTGTGGCTGTCAGCCACGGGTCGTTGGCCATGCATGTGCAGGCCATTGGTGAGCGCTATGCCATGGGGCCTGAGGACTGCGAGCTGCACTTCATGTCGTTTGCCTTCGACGGGGCGCATGAGCGCTGGTTGACGACGTTGAGCCATGGCGGCCGGCTGCTGGTCCGTGACGACGAGCTGTGGACCCCGGAGCAGACCTATGCAGCCATGCAGACGCACCAGGTAACAGTGGCGGCATTCCCTCCGGTTTACCTGCAACAGTTGGCAGAGCATGCCGAGCGCGAGGGTACGCCACCACGCGTTAGAATCTACTGCTTTGGCGGTGATGCAGTGCCCCAGGCCGCCTTCGAGCTGGTCAAGCGCACGTTGCAGCCTGAGTTCATCATCAACGGCTACGGCCCGACAGAAACCGTGGTTACCCCTCTGTTGTGGAAAGCTGACTGGCAAGCCAGCTGTGGGGCAGCCTATGCACCGATCGGCAGCCCGGTGGGCATGCGCACTGCGCAGTCGCTGGATGTTGACCTGAACCGGCTGCCGGTAGGTGTAGCTGGGGAGCTGTACTTAGGGGGCGAAGGGCTTGCCCGTGGCTACCTCAACCGCCCCGGGCTGACGGCCGAGCGCTTCGTGCCTGACCCATGTGGTGCAGCGGGAAGTCGCCTTTACCGCTCCGGGGACCTGGTGCGCGAGCGGGCCTGCGGAACGTTCGACTACCTTGGTCGCATTGATCAGCAGGTCAAGATTCGCGGGTTCAGGATTGAGCTGGGCGAGATAGAAGCGCGGCTGCAGACCAGTGTTGAGGTCCGTGAGGCAGTGGTGGTCGCCCTCGATCATGGGGCAGGCAAACAGCTGGCAGCTTACGTGGTTGCCAGCGCGGAGGCTGGGCCTGAGCTGGTTCGCAGGCTGCGCGAACAGTTGCAGAAGCAGTTGCCGGATTACATGGTTCCGACCTACCTGGTGGTATTGGCACGATTACCCTTGACCCCTAACGGTAAACTGGACCGCAAGGCCTTGCCGGCGCCAGTAATGACCCCGGCAGGTGAGCGGTATGTGGCGCCGGTAGGGGAGCTACAGCAGGCGCTGGTACAGATTTGGCAGGCGCTGCTGAAGGTTGAGCGTATTGGCGTAACCGACAACTTCTTCGAGCTCGGTGGGGACTCCATTCTCAGCCTGCAGTTGGTGGCGCGCAGCCGAGGCCTCAAAAAGCTCGGGTTCAGCCTCAAACTGCGTGATCTCATGCAGAAACCGACCATCGCTGAGCTGACCGCTGCGACCAGGGCTGATGAACCGTCACCGGTGCTTGTGCTAAGCCCTGCCGTGGCTGAACGTGCACCGCTGTTCTGCGTGCACGCAGGCTTCGGTACCGTGTTTGATTACGATCACCTGGCCAGACGCCTGTCTGGCCGCCGTCAGGTGGTCGCCCTGCAGTCGCGCATGCTGCTGGAGCCTTCCTGGCAGGACGCATCGCTGCAGCAGATGGCCGTGGCGTATGTGCAGCATGCACGCCGGGTCCAGCCGCATGGCCCTTATCACTTGGCGGGCTGGTCTTTGGGCGGCACGCTGGCCGTTCTGATGGCCGCAGAGCTAGAGCGCCAAGGTGAGCACGTTGAGTTTGTGGGCCTGCTCGACAGCTACGTGCCGGGTGAACCTGTACCACTCGAGGATTGGCAGGCAGATCTGCGCGAGTTCTTGCAAGTCACCACGCAGGAACTGGCCGAACACCTTCAGGCCAGTGGCTCCGAGGCTCCGGACAATATCCAACGGGTGATCGAGCAAGCGCTGGCACGCAGCGGCGGGGACACAGTGGGGGCAGGGTTCGGTGCGCATGAGCTGGCCCAGGTGTTCGGGGTGGCTCGCCACCTGAAGCGCCTGTCTTTGCAACTGCCTGCCTGCCCACGCTTGCAGGTTCAGGCCGAGGCCTGGTGGACCGCCGGGCGCGAGGCAGACGCACTGCGCCTGGCAATGCAGCTGGCGCAAGCCGTTGATCCAGGGCGTGTGCTGGGCTGTGGCCACTTCGAGGTGCCCCGTGACGAAGCGATTCTGGGGTGGCTGGAGGAATGCCTGACCGAATCGCTTGAATCCCTTTAATACTACGCAATCGGCCGGCCCTTGCGGGCTGGCCGATGGAGTGAATGAACGATGGCTTTGAACCCTGATATTGCTGCCTATCTTGAACTGGTCGACGGTGGTCGGGCGGCGGGTAGGCGAAACGCCATGCATCTGCTGTCTGCGCAGGAGGCGCGTCGGCAGTTCGATCTTGCCTCACAGATGATGGATGCCGGCGGCATCGAACTGGCACAGGTGGATGACCTGCAGGTCCCTGCCCGCGACGGCCACGCCTTGGCGGCGCGGCTTTACAGCGCCTCGCGGTTGAACCCGCAGGCGCCGGCGGCGACGGTGCTTTACCTGCATGGCGGCGGTTACGTGGTAGGTAGCCTGGACTCCCACGATGGGCTGTGCAGGGCATTGGCAGAGTCTGGCGAGATTGCGGTGCTCTCCATTGCCTATCGCTGTGCCCCTGAGTGGCGCTTTCCGACGGCAGTCTATGATGCCGAGGATGCGTGGGCCTGGCTGGCCAGCCACGGGCAGGCGTACGGGCTGGACCCAAAACGCCTGGCTGTGGCCGGTGACAGCGTGGGTGGTAGCTTGGCCACTGTACTTGCCAATCGCCTGGCCAGCGTCATGGCGCCGGTACAGCCGCTGCTGCAGGTGCTGATTTATCCGGTTACCGACGCCAGCCGGCAACGTGCGTCCATCGAGCGGTATGCCAGCGGCTATCTGCTGGAAAAGCAGACCTTGGAATGGTTCTACGATCAGTATCAGTCCGTCGCGGATGATCGCTTGGATCCACGCTTTTCGCCCTTGCTGGGCAAGCCGGCGCAGGATGCGGCGCCGGTGCTCATGCTGTTGGCGGAGTGCGATCCCCTTTACGACGAAGGCGTGGCCTATGCCGAGCATCTGCGCACAGCCGGTGCGCGGGTTGAACTGTGTGTATACGAAGGCATGACCCACGATTTTCTGCGTATGGGCGCTATCGTCGAGGAGGCCCAGCAGGCTCAAGGGCACATTGTTCGGGCGCTTGTACAGGCCCTGGCCTGATTCCTTCACCCAGGTTTTCAGCAGGCGGAAAAAAGGGCTCATCCGTTGGATCAGCCCTTTTATTGCCTGTGGGTTCAATAGGTGTACTTGAACGTCGCAGTCAAGTTGCGCGGTGCCCCGTACACACCCGCACTGGTCGTGCTGTAGTACTCCTTGTCGAACACATTGTTCAGGTTCAGCGCTGCGGACAGGTTCTTGTTGATGTCATACCGCGCCATCAAGTTGGTGATCGCATAGCTTGGTTGTTCATAGTAACTGAGGTCGAAACCGGTTTTGCTCTGCCAGTTCACGCCGCCGCCTACAGTGAGCTTGTCCAAGGGGCCGGAAAGCCGGTACGAAGTGAACACCTTGAAGCTGTTGCGTGGTATTTGTGTGGCGATGCGGTCGTTGTCCGAGTCGGTACTCACGCTGTAGGTGTAACCCCCGGCAAGCTGCCAGTTTTCTGCAAGCTCACCATTGAGCTCCAGTTCAACGCCTTTGGTGGTGGTGCCTTCTTCAGACCTGTAGGCCTGCCAGCCGGAGGGCGTGAGGTTGCTGCCGTCCATGATGGCCAGGTTGTCCTGCTCGAGCTTGAACACGGCCAGGCTGGCGTTGAGCTTGCCGTCGTTGAGGGCCGCCTTGATGCCGGCTTCGTAGCCAGTGCCTTCAAGCGGCTCTAGATAGGAGCCAGTGACAGTCTGCAGTGACTGCGGGTTGAAGATCTTGGTGTAGCTGGCATAGACCGACCAGATATTGTCGATGTCATAGACCACCCCGCCGTAAGGAATGAAGACACCGGTCTCTTTCCTGGACACGTCGTTGTAGTAACTGCCGTCGAAGTAGGCGGTCTTGTCCGTCTGCTTCCAGTCAATAACGCGGCCGCCCACGATTACTGTTAGGTCGTCGCTGAGGTGAAAGCGCGATGTGAGATATGCCGCGTACTGGTTTTCCTTGAAATCCTGCTCGCCGTACTTTTGAAAGCTCGGCTTGGTAACCTCACCGTCCCAGGCGTACACGTTGCCGATGGTGCCATCGTAGCCGCCGCCTGGGCGGATCCACCCGCCGTAATCGGGCGCGTTCTCGTTGCGGATCTGCGACAGGGTGACCCCGGTAATCAACTCATGCTCCCGGCCGAGCAGTTGAAAAGGGCCGGTGAAGTAGGCATCGACGGCGTCCTGTTTGGGATGGCCAACGAACTTGTTCGGCATCACATAGGCGCCTTGCCCAGTGGCGCGGTCGATGTCGCCAGCGAAATAGACGATTTCCGAATCGTACTTGTTCTCGTTGTGGCTGTACTCGACCTTGCCGCTCCACCCGTTGTCGAATGTGTGCTCGAGGGAGGTGAAGAAGGTGGTCTGCTCGTGGTCGTAGTAGTTCCAGTCGGCAGACGTATTGAACGAACGCTTGAAGTCAGTCTTGCTGCCATCGCTGAATTTCAAGGGGAAGCCGCTGCGCGGGGGCTGGTTGGTATGAACGGTGAGGTAGCTGAAGCCTGCGGTGAGCAGCGTGTTCTCGGTGAGGTCGAACTCGGTGATGCCGTAGACCAGGTTGCTGTCCTGCTTGAAACGGTCGACCCAGGCGCGTTCGTTGTTGTAGTCAACCACCAGCCGGCCACGGATATTGCCGGTTTGCGTGAGTGGCCCGGAAACGTCGACCGTGGTGCCGTAGCGATCCCAGGAGCCTGCATCTGCGGAAATCGACAGCTGCGGGTCGAACGTGGGGCGCTTACGGATCAGGTTGATGGTGGCCGAGGGCTCACCCATGCCGCTGATCAGCCCGGTTGCACCCCGTACAACCTCAATGCGGTCGTACATCGCGGTATTCTGGGTGTAGTTGTCCAGGCGCGAAGAGGTGGGTACGCCATCGATCTCGTAGTTGTTGATGGCAAAACCCCGCGAGTAATAGCTGTCGGTATCTGCCCCCAGGCCTTCGCGTACTACAGTAATGCCCGAGGTGGCTTCGAGCGCGTCGGTCAGGTTTGTGAGGCGTTGGTCCTGCATACGCTGCTGGGTAATCACCGAAATCGACTGCGGGGTTTCTTTTACAGGAATATTCAGGCGGGTGGAGCTACTGGACGATTGGGTTGTGTAGGAGCCGGTACCTTCTGTGATCGAGCCCGGCGCCTTGCCGGAAATGGCAATGCTGTTGAGCTGCACCGTGGAGGACGATGAGTTGAACCCCGGGATCAGTGAAATACTGTTACCGGTTTTCTGGTAAGTGATGCCGCTCCCCTGCAGCAACCGGTCCAGCGCCTCTGCGGGTTCAAGTGTACCTGAGACCGAGGGCGCCTGCAGGCCTTGTACGGTGTCTGGTGAATACAGCATCTGCAGGTCGGTTTGCCGCCCAAGTGACTGCAAGGCGTTGTCCAATGGTTGCGCCGGAATGCTCACTTTGACAGGCTCGGCGCTTGCTTGCCCAACCATCGACAGCATGCCAAGAACGGCGCTGGACAACAGCGTACGCTTGAAACGGGCGCCCTGTATGCGGGCAGACCGTGCAGGGTAGGGCGATTTGAGCTGGTGCATCGCGTGTGGAACTCCCATGTGACAGCGTGGCATTTGGTTATAGTTATCAATAAACGCACCAGCCGAAAAAAATTTACCCCCGGCGCTGCTGGCGGCGGGGGTCGAGCGCAGCCTGACGAGTCAGGCCACAGATGTTGCGTGCAGTATGCTGCCCGCCTGCAGCCGAATCACCTGGTCTGCTGTATCGAAGTAGCGATCGTCGTGGGAAATGACGATGATCGTCTTGCCCATCCGTTTGAGGTCTGGCAGCAGCTCGGTGTAGAAGATTCTGCGGAAGGTCGGGTCCTGGTCGGCTGCCCATTCGTCAAATACCAGCACCGGCCGCTCCTCAAGCCAGGCGTTGATGAGCGCCAGGCGCTTGCGCTGCCCTGTGGACAGGTCAGTAGTGGTGAAGATGCCGCCCTGTACACTCACCTTGTGAGCAATTTCCAGGCGCTCCAGGTAACGATTGGCATCCTCGGGGATGTGCTGGTCGCCCTGAACCACATCGTCGAACAGGTAGTAATCAGCGAACACGGTGGTGAAGAGTTGGCGGTAGTCGTCCCGGTTGAGCGCATCGATCAGCCGGCCGTTGAGGCGGATTTCACCTTGCTGCGGTGCGTACAGGCCCAGCAGCAGCTTTATCAAGGTGGTCTTGCCGCAACCATTCTCGCCAACGATGAACAGGATTTCGCCTTGCTCGATGGTCAGGTTAACCGGGCCCAGGCGGAAGGGCGCAGCCCCAGGTGCTGCTGGGAAGCTGTAGCTGACATTGTGCAACTCCAGGCAGTGTACGTCGGGTGCCTTCTGGCCATTGTCGGCCAGCAGCAGATGCGGTTCAGGCGAAGAGAACTGTTCGGACAGCTCGGCAATGCGGCGGAACGCTATGCGCGCCCGGCTGACCAGCGGCAGGGTGCCAATCAGATGTTCCAGTGGCCCTTTCATGTACAACAGAACCAGCACGAAGCCGCTGATCACTGCTTTGTCGCCGGTTGGCCAGAACGCCTGAAGCGCCAATGCGAGGCCTATGACGACGAAGAACAGCATGGAACCCAGTGTCTTGGCGATTACGAAGGTGTTGATTGAACGCACCTGGGTTTCACAGATGAAGTCTGCGGTGCCCTGGATGCCGTGTTGAAACATGCGCTGCCGACGTGGCCGGTTGATGCGCAGCTCTTTGGCCCCCCCTGCGATCGCGTTGTAATGCTTCTGCAACTGGTCTTCGGCGTCCCGCGCAGCCATGAACCCGGCTATCCCGCGGCCTTGCGCGATAAACTGGATGACCGACCCGATGATCAATGCCACCATCAGGATCAGGAACATGGGCAGTGACAGCATCGCCAGATACCCCATGCAACCCAGGGTTACGGTCACGGATATGGCCAGGGGGGCAAACGCGAAGGCGAAGTCACTGATGGTATCCACGTCATGCGTCAGTACAGGTATCAGGCGGTGGGTACGAAAGCGTTCGATATGTTCGATGGGCGCGCACAGCACTTTTTCGCCCAAGGTTTTGCGAAGGCCAGCGATGATGTGCTGGCCCACGTAGTTCGTGCCGATATCAGAGCAGATCTGGCTCACCAGGGCCAACAGACACAGCCCTGCGAACAGTGCGACTACACCTTGGGTGAGGCCTGCCTCGGCATGCAGTGCGTTGTTGATTGTGGCCAGCAGCACCGTGACGCTCAGGCCGCCAACCATGCCCAAGGCTATGGCAATGATCACGATGAATCGAAATGGCTTGAGCAGGGCGAGCAACTCGGCAATTGCTCCGCGCGGGGGCTGGGTCATGTACTGGGCTACCTTGAGTGGGAAATGCGATTACCTGGAGAGACGTCCGGGCTGGCCACTTATTTAAAAGGCCTGCCCGAATGCAGGTGCCAGGCGTTACAGGTCGCGCACCACGCGAAAACCAACCCAGTCACCGCGGGTTGAGGGCAAAATATTGTTGCGGTTGCCGGAGCGTGAAAAGATCGGTGCTTCGCCGTAATCGTTGCCGCGGATCTGGTAGGACGTGCAATTGGGCTCTATCCAGGCACTGCCGTCGGTAGGGGCGCCAACGTAATTCTCGTGTTCGCAATCTGCCAGCCATTCATACACATTACCGTGCATGTCATAGACGCCGAAGGCGTTGGCCGGGTAACTGCCGACCGGCGAGGTGTAGCTGAAGCCATCCACGGGCCCGTAGGTGTTGGCGTGCTTGGCAATGCTGTAGTCCTTGCCCTCATCAAACGGGAAGGGGAATGCCCCGCTGCTGCCTGCACGCGCTGCGTATTCGCGCACGGACTCACTGGTCAGTCGGTAATTTTTGCCGGTCTTCCTGGACAACCAGGCGACATAGTCTTCGACCTCTTCAAGGTTCATGCATACCGCAGGGTGCCTACCCGTAACCTGGTAATTGCCACCGTATGTAGGGCGTCCGCCCCGGGTTGCCGTGCCTGCCCGGCAGAGCCGGCCTGGGCGGTCATCGCCGCTGGGCATCCTGTAGCCGGTTGCTGCGATGAACGCATCCCATTCGTCGAACGTGATCTGGAAGCGGCTGATTGCCAACGGCCTGGCAATGGTCACTTTGTGTATCGGCCCTTCGTCATCCTGGCGACCCATTTCGTCATCCGGGGTACCCATCATGAATGAACCTGTGGGCAGCACCACCATTTCGGGGCAGCCCTGCTCGCAATCCTTGAATACGGTGCCCGGTTTTACAGTGGCTGCCAGCGTTGTGGGTGGGGCGCCTACCAGCGTCAGCAGGGCCAGTGTGGCTAGAACAAGGGGGCGGACAGCAGGGGGGGAAGGGCGCATGATCAGTCTCACTTCAAGGAATGTTCGTAAATCACAGCTGGGGGCTGAGCAGCGCCATGAAACGGTCTATTTCGGCCTCGTCATTCAGCAGCCCTGGAGCCGTGCGGATCACTGGCCCGACGTCGCGCTCCACGGCATCCACTACTGCCTTTCGTTGCTGCAGGGCTGCGGCGACCTGATCGCTGTCGCGGCCCTTGACCCGGAAGAAGGTGAACCCGGCACTGTGATCCGGAGACGAAGGGGTCACCAGTTCCACCTGGGCATGCTCGCTCAGCCGCTGTTTGAGGTAGCTGTTGAGCTGGTGGATGCGCTGCTGGACGTTGCCCTTGCCCAGTGCCAGGTGAAGCTTGAAGGCTTCATCCAGCGCCCAGCGATGTTCGAATGCGTGGTAGCCACCCGGAGTAAAGCGAGTGGCAAAGTCGGCGTCCTGGGAGAACGTGGGAATCATCGGCGTGATGCACCGCGGCTGCTCATGGCGAGCGCAGATAATCCCGGTCCCTCGCGGACCGAACATCCATTTGTGGGTGCCAGCAATGAAGAAGTCGCAGTTCATCTGCGTAAAACTTAGGTCTTCCACGCCAAAGCCATGTACACCATCCACAACGTAGAGAATGCGGTCGGTCTCGTCCCGGTCGCGGTTATGCCGGTCGACCACTGCGCCGATCTCAGCAAGCGGCAGTTTTACACCGCTGCCGGACTGTACCCAGGTCATGCCCAGCACACGGGTATTGCGCCGAATGTTGCGGTCGATGTTGCCGACGATTTCATCACTGCTGACATTGGCCGGTGCTTTGAACAGGCGAATCCTTCGAACCTGTGTGCCCTGGCGCTGGGTGCGGAAATCAAGAATGGCTTCCGTGGCGTAATGCTCGTGCTCGGTGGTGAGGACTTCCTGATCAGGGCGCACATCCAGCCCGCCATAGACGATCGCCAGGCCTTCAGTGGTACTGCCGGTGAGGGCGATCTGGCCAGGGCGAGCCTCTAGGTAACGGCCGGCCCATTCGCGCACGCGTGCCTCGTGCTGCCATGGCTCCTGCCGGTCCCAGTCCATGACCAGCCCAGGGTTTTGGTCGATAGCGGCACGGTATCGATCGATCGCCTGCTGCACTGGCCTGGGGTGGGATGTGACCAGGAAGTTGGAAAGGTGCAGGTAATCGGGGGCCTGGTCAAAAAGGGCTCGCAGCTCTACCCACGTGGTTGGTTTAGCGGCCGGTGGGGTAGGGGCGGCCAATACCGGATCCAGGCGACCGCCCAGCGGCAGTGCCACGGCAAGCAGGCCCGCCTGCTTGAGAAACGTACGGCGATCGCTCATGTGGCCTCTACCGGCTAGAAGAAAGGGAAGGTGCCGCGGCCTTTTCAACCATGGCCCAGGCACGCAGGAAGTTCCCGCCCCAGAGCTTGGCAATATCAGCTTCAGAGTAACCACGCTGGATCAGCTCGGCGGTGACATTGCGTGTTTGGCTCACATCTTCCCATCCGGCCAGGCCGCCGCCCTCGTTGAAGTCAGAGGCGATACCCACGTGGTCAATGCCGATCTTGCGTACGGTGTAGTCGATGGCATCCACCAGGTCCTTGAGCGTGGCCTTCGGCTCTTCCTCGAGGATCGCGTAAAGCTGGCTGGCATAGCTGCCGAAACGCTGCTCGGGCCATGCTGCAATGATCGGGTCGCCAGGCATCAGCGCCATGGCGAGATTGGGCAGTGGTGGCAGGTCGAACTGCGCACGCAAGGTGTTGAGCTTGTCCTGAGTTTTTTGCGACAAGGGGCGCAGATAGCCGGAGAAACCAACGATCTGCACTACGCCGCCGCTGTTCTTGATCAGTTGCAGCTCGCGGTCGCTGAGGTTGCGGGGAATGTCCACCATGGCCCGTGGTACTGAATGCGAGGCAACAATGGGCGCGCGACTGAGCTGGCTGACCTGTTCCAGGGCCCTGCTGGACATCTGGGAGACGTCGATAATGACGCCTAGGTCGTTGAGCCGCTGTACCGCCTGCTTGCCAAGTTCGGACAGGCCGCCCAGCGCGTCAGGTGAGTCGTTGAGGAAGGGCAGGGGGCGCGAGGAGTCTGACCAGTCATTGTTGCCGATGTAGTTGAAGCCGAACATGCGCATTCCACGTGCCGCCCATGTGTCCAGCAGGCCTAGGTTGTGCCCAAGAGGATAGGCGTTGAGCATGCTGATGAAGATCGCGAACTTGCCTTCGCCGTGCAGGCGGCGGAAGTCGTCCGGTGTGTAGGCGATGCCAACCTGGTTGGGGAAGTCGCGCACCATGCCCGAGATGATCTTGTACCGAACCTCCTGCTGGTTGCGCGCTTCTTCGACGAAGCCGGCGGTTGGATGGTGAGGGGCGTTGGGGCCGTTCCAGATTTCCGGCCAGCCGAAGATGGTCAGGGCCGCACCCGACAGCCTACCTTTGGCCGCTTTCGCCAGGTCGAACTGGCCATCGCCATCCTTGTCGGCTTCCTGGCCGTGGGTGCCGAAGTCCAGTGGGAGGGTGATATGGCTGTCGAAGGAAACCATGCGCTCCTGTAGCGCCTGGGCCTGTTTCATCACGGCATGGGGGTAGCTGGGGGTCGGGTCGAGCCAGCGTTCCCATGCCAGATAGCCGCCTGCCGCAAGCAGCGCGGCCAGGGGCAAACCGATGCACAAAGCTTTTTTCCAGCGAGGTCTTGTCATTGCCATCTCGTTTCAGATCTGCGGATGCATGAAGCTGTCTGGGAAGAACGAGCGCCGGTTATCGAAATTTAGCGAGTTTGGGATGGGGGCTGCGGCCCATGGACGAGTAAATTTGTGGCCGCCAGGTACGTCCTTGCTGGGATAACGCTCGCTTCACGGCAGACACAGGTAGGGTAATGACGATTTCTCGACGAGGGTTCATGGCCGGTGTGGCCCTGGCGGGTGCCGCGTTGCCGGCTGCCTATTACGCGCATGCCGAATTGACCCGCAAGGATGAGCCACCGGAGACTCCTGGGGAGGCGAGCGTTGAGCTCGCAGACGTGGCTGGTCAAGCGCTGGCGAACCGCTTGCGCGGCATCTGGACTGTTCGCCTGATGGGCCGTGAAGCGGGGTTGCAAGGGTTGTCTGCCCAGCCTCTTGAGCTCTTCCTGGACATCGCCGCGCGGGGGCGGGGCGTTCGAGGTTACCTCGATACGCCGGAGCGTCTGCGTGGTGAAGCACCACCGCGCTACCGGGTGATCGGCGACTTGGTGCAACGCCAGCCCAATCGCCTCTACTGGCGGGTACAGTGCTTGGACGAAGGGCACCCTGGTTACGAGATGGCGATCATGGTCGACGAGGTGTGGGCTGAGTTTGGCAATGCCGGCAGTGACACACTCACGGGCAGTTTCACGCTGCTGGACCGCGCGGCTGCCCTGCCAGAGCAGGATAATGGCTTCGTGGCTGTAAAACGGATGTTCCCTGAAGCGCGGGCCCGCACTCCACTGCAACCGGACCTGTTGAACTGGCTGGTATCTGCCGAGCACCGGCTGTTCCACCAGTTGTGGCACGCCTCGCGGGACCAGTGGCACAAACTCTCCGAGGAACGCCGCGATGCCGTACGCGGGCTCGGCTGGCAGCCGGGTGCGCCAGGTCACGAGCGCGATGCGCGAGGCCGCTACAAAGATGTGAATGGCTCTGGGGTGGACTTCTTCTTCATGCACCGGCATATGCTGCGCACGGCCAGAACCCTGCAGCCGCTGCCGTCATGGCCCGCGTTCCCACTTCCGCAACCACAGCTGGAGAGGGACCGTATTGGCTTCGCTCGCTACTTCGACAATGCCGATGGCTGTTCTGTCCCGCCCACTTGGGTGGCTGAAGGAGATGAGGAATACACTGAATGGGTACGTGGCATCAAGCGGGCCGAGACATTCCATGGCAACTTCGAGGTCTGGGAGTCGCAGTACCGGGACCCTCGCTACCTCTCCCGGCTCACCCTGGGCCAGTTAGGTTCGGAAATGGAGCTGGGTTTGCACGACTGGTTGCATATGCGTTGGGCCTCTGTGCCCCGTGACCCTTCCAACGGCGTGCCGGTACCGTTCGCTCGGGGCCAGGATGACTTCGCGCCGCGCTGGTATGCACCTGAAAACGATTTTCTCGGCGATCCGTTCTCTTCCCATGTACATCCAGTTTTCTGGCAGTTTCATGGTTGGATAGATGACCGAGTGGAAGACTGGTTCGCAGCCCATGACCGGTTTCACCCCGGCGAGGTCCTGAGGCAGGAGGTCAGCGGCGTGCCCTGGTTTGCCCCCGGGCGCTGGGTGGAAGTTGCCGACCCCTGGCTCGGGCCAGACACCCACGGCTGCAGTACGGTGCCAGGAGTAAGGCCAGGAAAGACTGTGGAGATGGACGTGGAAACCATGAAGTTGGCTTTGCGCCTTATCTTCGATGAGGACGAGAGCAGGTTGGCCCGGTTCATGCGCCAGGTGCCCAAACGCCCATGGTATGCACGCCATCTGTCGGTTAAGGGCCTGCCCGCCTGACGATGCGTCAGCTACACCGGCCAGGCAGGCCTCACGGTGGTCATCAGTGCGTGGGAGCCACGGAATGCACCTGCCAGCCTCCGCCCAATGCCTTGTAAAGCGTTACGCTGGCCAGCAAGCGCGCCAGGCGTAATTTCGCCTGCTGCTCCTGAGCCTGGTACAGTGTGCGCTGGGTCTCCAGCACTGTCAGCAGAGTCTCTGCCCCCGCCTGGTAACGTTCCTGCGCAAGGTCGAACGCCAGTTTGGCCTGCTGTACTTCCTCCTGCTGCCACCGGCGTTGTTGGTCGATGCCCTGAATGGCATTGAGCGCTTTTTCCACATCGGCGAAACCAGCCAGGATGCTGCTGCGATAATTTTCCAACAGTTCGGCCTGTTCGGCGTTGGCCAGATCGCGCGAAGCTCGTAGGCGGCCATTGTTGAAGACCGGGGCGAGCAGGCCGGCTGTCAGGGTGTAGAAGGGGCTGTTGAGTACCTGGGGCAGGCTGCGTGCCCCGGTTCCCAGCTCAGCGCCCAGTGTAACCTTGGGCAGCATGGCGGCGCGGGCCACGTGTACGTTTGCAGTGGCAGCTGCCAGGCGTGCCTCGGCGGCCGCGATGTCGGGCCGGCGGGTCAATAGTTCGCTGGGGACCCCGCTGCTGATCTTTGGCCACCGTACGCTGTCGATGCGCTGCAGGTTGGCAGGCAGGCTCTGCACCGGGTCACCGAGCAGCGTTGCCAGGGTGACACGGTTGTCCTGATGGCGTTGTATCAGCAAGGGAAGTTGACGTTGCTGGGCTGCCACCAGGCTGCGCTGCTGGGCCAGCTCCAGGCGCGTCGCCGAGCCTGAATGCTGACGTGCCTCGACCAATTCCAGCACACGCTGGGCGTTTTCCAGGTTGAGGCGGGCAATGCCCAGCTGTTCATTCAGGGACAGCTCCAGCAAGTAGCTGTCAGCCACGGCACTGACCAGCGTCAGCTCCACGGTGCGGCGATCAAACCGGCTGGCATCAAAGGTATGCACTGCGCTGTCACGGGCGGCTTGAATACCCCCCCAGAAGTCAATCTGATACGTTGCGCTCAACTGCGTCCCGAACGCAGCGCTGGTGCGTTCATTGCTGTCGACATCAAGCTGGTCGCTGCCCTTGCCTCGCATCAGGTGCTGCCTGCTGCCCGTCAAGCCGGCTGCAAGTTCCGGAAGCAGCGGTGCTCCGGCCATTGTGGCCCGAGCCTGGGCCTGGCGGACGCGCGCTGTGGCGGCGCCGAGATCGTGGCTTTGGCGCAGAGCACACTCTACCAAGCGGTCAAGTTCCTGGCTGGCGAAGGCATGCCACCACAGGCGGTGTGGGTTCGCAACTGCTGGCTCCGCTCTACTGCCCTGCCAGGCGGTGGGCAAGTCCATGTCGGCGGTTGGTGGGTGGGGCGAGCTACAGGCTGCGAGACACAGGCTCAGGGTCAACAGGCTGGTGCGGCTTGGCAATATCATGTGTTATTCGCTGGTGAGTGCTTTGACCGGATCAAGGCGGGCCGCCTTGCGCGCAGGCATGAAGCCGAAAACGATGCCGGTGATCACAGCGCAGGCGAAGGCACCAAGAATGGCTGGGGCAGCGAACGCCACCGAGACGCCGGCCAGGGTCAGCCCTGCGCCTATGCCCAGTGCCAGGGCAATACCGGCAATGCCACCAACCATCGAAAGCATCACAGCCTCACTTAAAAACTGGCGCAGGATGTCGCGTTGGCGGGCGCCGGTGGCCATTCGGATGCCGATTTCGCGCGTGCGTTCACGCACGGTCATGAGCATGATGTTCATGACGCCGATGCCGCCTACCAGCAAAGAGATTGCGGCAATCGCCCCAAGCATTAGCGACAGGCTGTTCTGCGTACGGGCCTCTGCCTGAATCAGCGCAGCGTCATTGGTCAGTTCGAAGTCTCGCTTTCCGAAGTGGCGCTGGCGCATCAGATAGTCGATGGCCGCTTCTGTTTCGGCCACCTGTGCCGAGTCGCGGGCGGCGATGATGACGTATTCGGGATCTCGGGTGCCAAACAGTCGTGTTGACGCGGCCGAGTAGGGAACGACGATACGCTCGTCGCTATTCTGGTCTCCGGAACCGGCACCTTTCTCGGCCAGCACACCCACTACTTGAAAGGGCACATTGCCCAGCAACAGGTATTGCCCGATAGGGTCAGTGCCAGGCTCCAGCAGCTTGTCCCGCACTTTTTGCCCGATAACCGCCACAGCGGCGGCGCTACGCTCGTCGTTGTCACTGTAGAAGCTCCCGTGTACCACCGGCCAGTTCAGAATATGAGGGAACTCGATGTTGCTTCCACCGACGTAGAACTCCTGATTGTTGTTGCCGTGGCGAACCATCACGTCGCTGCCGATAACCGGCATGATCCGGGTCACTTGGGGGAGTTCTCCAATGGCTGCCACATCGTCCAGTGTGACCACGCCTCCTGGCTCACGCAGGGTGGCATGGCGGCCGTTCAAATAGAGGATGTTAGAGCCGAAGGCCGCCATTTGTGCCATGACCTGGCGTTTGCTGCCCTCGCCGACAGCCAGCATGACCACCACCGAGGCTACGCCGATGACGATGCCCAGCAACGTCAGGGCAGTGCGGAACCGGTTGATCCACATGATCCTCCAGGCCGCCTGCAGGGCCTCCAGCAACTCCCCTCTCCACGCACCGCGAAGGGTGGCACCCTGGTCCAAGCGCTGGCGCAGTACGTCGGCCTGCAAACCGTGTACCTTCTCCCCAAGGCAAGGCCTTAGGGTTGCGTCACTGATGATGACGCCGTCGCGAATCTCGATCACTCGTTGCGCGCGTGACGCCACCTCGCGGTCGTGAGTGATCAGAATGATCACGTGCCCCTGGCTGGCCAGCTCGTCAAGCAGTGCCATGACTTCTGTGCCGCTGTGGCTGTCGAGGGCGCCGGTAGGCTCGTCGGCGAGGATGATGGATCCTCCGTTCATAAGGGCGCGTGCTATTGAGACACGCTGTTGCTGGCCGCCAGACAGTTGATGAGGGCGGTTAACTGTGCGGCTGGCGAGCCCTAGGCGCTCCAGCAGGGCGGTGGCGCGAGTATGGCGTTCGCTAGGCGGTGCGCCAGCGTAGATGGCCGGCATCTCGACGTTCTCTTGTGCCGAGGCGGAGGGAATCAGGTGATAGCCTTGGAATACGAAGCCGAACGCCTCGCGGCGTAACCACGCCAGTTCGTCGCCGTCCAGTTCGGCCACATCCCTGCCAGCAAAGCGGTAGCTGCCCGACGAGGGGCGGTCCAGGCAGCCGAGTATGTTCATCAAGGTAGACTTGCCTGACCCCGAAGCGCCAACAATCGCAACAAACTCCCCGGGGTGCACTGTCAGGCTTATGCCTCGTAGTACCTCAACTGTCGGGGTGTCCTGGCCGCCGTACACCTTGCGGATGTCGCGCAGTTCAATCAAGGGCGTGGGCATTCAGCCTCCTTTGGCAGGTGGGGCGCCAATGACCAGGCGATCACCTTCGTCCAGGCCGTCCAGTACCTGCACCCTCAAGCGATCGCTGAGGCCGGTACGGACGCTGCGCGGCTCGACCCTACCGTCACGGGTCAGTACCTGGGCAGTACGAACGTCGTCACCCGAGCTGTTGTCCAGGGCCGCCAGCGGCGCGGTTAACACTTGGCTCGCCTGGCCGGCGATGAAGAACACCTGGGTAGTCATTTCGGCCATCAATGCGCCGTCGGGATTGTCTACATCCAGTAGCACGGTGTACTGCACCACCTGTGTTGCTGTCGCGCCAGCTGTGGCGCTGGCTGGGCTGCCGCCGCCTTGGTTCGACTGGTCGAGGGGTTTGGGTGGGATTGGCAAAATCTGCCTGACGGTGCTTGTCCATCGGCGCTTGCCACCGGCGAGCGTGGTGAAATATGCCCTCATGCCGGGTTCGACTTTGCCGATGTCCGCCTCTGAAACCTGCGCCCAGACAGTCATCGGCGACAGCCTGGCGATCCGCAATATGAGCGGTGTCTGCTGCTGCGCATTGAGGGTTTGACCCTCGCGGACGTCCAGGGCTACTACCGTGCCATCCATCGGGGCATAGATACGTGTGTAACCAAGCTCTGCCTTGTCGCTGCGCAGGTTTGCCTGGGCCTGAAGGATCTGCGCCTCGAACATGTTGGTGCGGGCTTGGGTCACCTTTAGTTGGGCCTGAGCAAGCTGCAGGTCTTCCTCGCGAGTGGCGCCGGTGGCAGCCAGGCTTTGTTGGCGCTTGAGTTGCTGTTGCGCCAGTTGGTGTTGAGCGCGTTGTTCGGCAAGTTGGGCTTGGAGACTTTCAATCGAGAACTGCCCGGCATCCAGCTTTGCTTGTTGGGTAGAGGGGTCGATTTCCACCAGCAACTGCCCTTTGCGTATCTGATCGCCCACCTCCGCATGCAGGCGGCGTATCTGCCCTGACGCCTGAGCGCCTACGTCCACATAACGACGAGGTTGCAAAGTGCCCAGTGCGGTAACGCTGCTTTCTATGTCGGCGCGGGTGACCGGGACGGTATTGATCGGCTTGCCCTGAAAAGGCGGAGCCTTCCAGGCCAGGAGGCAGCCAAGACCAAGCAGGCCCAGGCCACCCCAAAAAAGGCGGCGGCGGATGGTGGGTAAGCGTCTCATGCAGACTTCCAGCCAGGGGAGTTGGCCACGCGCAACCCTACAGGTGCGCGGGTAGGTCCCACTTAGACGAAGGTCCAAACCCAGAATTTACTCATCGGGGGCACGGGCGCGGCCTTTCGCAGACGCATGGGCTGCACTATGAGCAGCGCATTTGCGGGTGGTAAGGCTGATCGGCCGATCACCGCCCGCAAATTTCCATGCCTGTCAGCTTGATTTCCCGGTGTTTCGCAGCTTCTATCTAGGAAGACCCCTGCCGGGCCTGCCCTGGCAGTAGCCTTCATTGGCGCAGTGTGGTCTTGGAGCCCAGCCCTCAGCCCACCGCCCAGGTCCAACCATGGCCAACAAGTCCCTGCGCATCCTTATCGCCGATTCACACCCAAGCCAGCGCCTGCAACTGGAGCGCTTGCTCAACGGCATGGGCTATTACCGCATTGCCCCGGTCGAGCATTTTGACGAGCTGCAGCGCCTGGTGCAGTGCGCCTTGCAGCCGTTCCACCTGCTGCTGGGCAACATCGAACTGGCCAGCCACGCCGGTGTGGACCTGGCGCGGTTCTGCCGGGTGAGCACGCAGATCCAACACGCCTTGCTCTATCACTCCACCCAGATGAAAGTGCCGGCTGTGCCCCAGGCCGAACGCCAGGCCATCAACCTGAGCCTGCCCCAGGTGCCGGACAACGACGCGCTGTTGTCATTCATGTCCATCATCGACGCGCCGCAGGTGGTGGGCACACTCAGGTTGCCGGGTGGCGTGCCGGCGCCGGTGGGCAGGCCGCTGGGCAATTTCGCGCAGACGGTGTTCCATCGCTGAAGCCGGCAAGGGCAGGGCAACGGGGCCGCTATTTGTTATCCTCCAGCCCTTCATCCTGTTGCGAAACCTGCCATGACTGCCCTTGATACCGCTCGCCCACCCCGGTTTACCCGCGGCGACCACCGGACCCTTGGCCTGGCTGCGTTGGGCGGCGCGTTGGAAATCTACGATTTCATCATCTTCGTGTTCTTTGCCCTGACCCTCAGCCAGCTGTTCTTTCCCCCTGAAATGCCCGAGTGGCTGCGCCTGCTGCAAAGCTTCGGCATTTTTGTCACGGGTTACCTGGCGCGGCCGCTGGGCGGCATTCTGATGGCGCATTTTGCTGATCACCTGGGGCGCAAGAAGGTGTTCAGCCTGAGCATTCTGATGATGGCCCTGCCGTGCCTGCTGATCGGCGTGATGCCCACCTATGCCGATATCGGCTATGCGGCGCCACTGCTGCTGCTGGCCCTGCGTATTCTTCAAGGGGCGGCGGTGGGCGGCGAAGTGCCCAGTGCGTGGACGTTCGTTGCCGAACATGCGCCCGCGGGCCGGCGCGGTTATGCCTTGGGCTTCCTGCAGGCGGGGCTGACCTTCGGCTACTTGCTGGGGGCGCTGACCGCAACGCTGCTGGCGCAGGTGTTCACAGCTGAAGAGATTCTTGCCTACGCCTGGCGCTACCCGTTCCTGCTGGGCGGTGTGTTTGGCGTGGTCGGCGTGTGGCTGCGCCGCTGGCTGAGCGAGACACCGGTGTTTCTGGCCCTGCGGGCGCGCCAGGCGCAGCCGGTGAGCTTCCCGCTGCGGCGGGTACTGGGTGAGCACCGGCAGGCGTTGATCCCCGCGGCGCTGCTGACCTGCGTGCTCACGTCCGCAGTGGTGGTACTGGTGGTGATTACGCCGACAGTGATGCAGCAGCGGTTCGGCATGACGGCCGGGCACACCTTTGCCCTGAGCAGCGTGGGTATCGTCTTCCTCAATGTGGGGTGCGTGCTGGCCGGCCTGCTGGTCGACCGGGTGGGGGCCTGGCGTGCCTTGATGGTCTACAGCCTGGTGCTGCCTTTGGGCATCGGCGCTTTGTACGCCAGTCTGGTGGGGCAGTGGGGCGTGACCTGGCTGGCCTATGGGCTGGCGGGCCTTAGTTGCGGGGTTGTGGGGGTGGTCCCGTCGGTGATGGTGGGGTTGTTCCCGGCTGAGATACGCGTGTCGGGCATTTCGCTTACCTACAACGTGGCGTATGCGTTGTGGGCCAGTACCACGCCCCTGGCCTTGATCGCGCTGATGCCGTGGAGCCCATGGGTGTGTGTAGGGTTCTGCGCCGTAATGGGGGCGGTGGGGCTGCTGACGGCGTTGTATTTTGGGGCGCGTGAGCCGCTGGCGTTCGCCGCGGAGCCCAAGCCCGTCTTGTGTGGCGCTCGATCAGGCAGGCGCTGAACGCTCACCTGTGCACATAAAAAAACCGGCTCCCAAGAGCCGGTTTTTTTACCCCAAGAACGTTACATGTTGGGGTAGTTGGGGCCGCCCGCACCCTCAGGGGTAACCCAGGTGATGTTCTGGGCCGGGTCCTTGATGTCGCAGGTTTTGCAGTGCACGCAGTTCTGCGCGTTGATCTGGAAGCGCTTGCTGCCGTCTTCCTGGGTGACCACCTCATACACGCCGGCCGGGCAGTAACGCTGGGCAGGCTCATCGTACAACGGCAGGTTGCTGGCGATCGGTACGCTCGGGTCGGTCAGCTTCAGGTGGCAGGGTTGCTCCTCTTCGTGGTTGGTGCTGGAGAGGAACACCGAGCTGAGCTTGTCGAAGCTCAGCTTGGCATCGGGTTTCGGGTACTCGATTTTTTGCGAATCGGCTGCAAGCTTCAGGCAGGCGTAGTCCGGCTTGGTATCACGCAGGGTGAACGGCAGCTTGCCGGCGAACCAGTTCTGGTCGACGTAGTTGAAGGCAGCGCCCAGCAGCGGGCCGAACTTGTGCATGGCAGGGCCGAAGTTGCGGCTGGCGAACAGTTCTTCGTACAGCCAGCTGGCCTTGAAGGCGCTGACGTAACCATTGAGTTGATCGCCACCCTCGCTGCCGGCCAGCAAGGCGTCGGCCACCGCTTCGGCGGCAAGCATGCCGGACTTCATCGCGGTGTGGCTGCCCTTGATCTTGGCCACGTTCATGGTGCCCAGGTCGCAACCGATCAAGGCGCCGCCGTTGAAGACCATTTTCGGCAGCGAGTTGAGGCCACCCTTGGCCAAGGCGCGGGCGCCGTAGCTGATGCGCTTGCCGCCTTCAAGGTACTGGCTGATGACCGGGTGATGCTTGAGGCGCTGGAACTCGTCGAACGGCGACAGGTATGGGTTGGCGTAGGACAGGTCAACGATGAGCCCGACCACCACCTGGTTGTTTTCCAGGTGATAGAGGAACGAGCCACCGGTGTTGTCCTTGGCCATTACATCGAGCGGCCAGCCGGCTGTGTGTACCACCAGGCCCTGCTCATGCTTGGCGGGGTCGATTTCCCACAGCTCTTTCAGGCCGATGCCGTAATGCTGCACGTCCGATGCGCTGTCCAGGTCGAAGCGCTTGATCAGTTGCTTGCCGATATGGCCGCGGCAGCCCTCGGCGAACAGCGTGTACTTGGCGCGCAGTTCCATGCCAGGGGTGTACAGGCCGTCCTTGGGCTGGCCTTCACGGTCAACGCCCAGGTCGCCGGTGACGATGCCGCGCACCACGCCGTTTTCGTCGAACAGCGCCTCCTGGGCGGCAAACCCCGGGTAGATCTCAACACCTAGGTTCTCCGCCTGCTGGGCCAGCCAGCGGCACAGGTTGCCCAGGGAGATGATGTAGTTGCCATGGTTGTGCATGGTCTTGGGCACGAACAGGTCTGGCACCTTGGTCGCGCTGCCCGCATCCTTGAGCACATAGATGTCGTCGCGCTTGACTTCGGTATTGAGCGGCGCGCCCATGGCTTTCCAGTCCGGGAACAGCTCGTTCAGGGCGCGGGGTTCGAACACGGCACCGGAGAGAATATGGGCACCGACCTCGGAGCCTTTTTCCACCACGCAGACGCTGATTTCGCTACCGGCTTCGGCGGCCTTCTGCTTCAGGCGGCAGGCGGCGGACAGGCCTGCCGGGCCAGCGCCGACGATGACCACGTCGAATTCCATGTATTCGCGTTCCACTGGTTCTCTCCTACTCATCAAGGCGGGTGTGTTGCTTGGTCTTATGGGTGCACAGGGCATTTGCTGTAGTGGTGGCAACCGCGCAGCGGTAGCCGGGCAAATGGTGGACTACACCGTTTTGTCTTGGTCGCGCATTATATCTACACCACTTGGCGGGTCCAATACAAACGTTTGTTTGAATTTGCCGCAGGCCAGTAAAATCACAGGTAGGCGGCTGGAAGGTGACCGGTTTGCCGTATTGACCGGATTAGGTGTTACGGTCAAGATACGAGCGGTTTTACGTTCGCCGTAGGCTTGCAGCCGGGCGCAGGTACACCTCTAAAAACCAGGTGTGGAGCAGGGTTTTCAGGCTTTGGCGCGGTTTGTAGTGCAGTTTACACACCACGACAGAAAATGACCCGCGCGTATTTGCCGCAGCGGTCTGCATACGACTGTTTGGTCACGCTGAAGAAGCTGCCCCCAGGTACGTTTTTAGAGGTGCCCTTGTACCCACGCGCATCGCCGGGCTCAGCCCCAGGCGACTATCTATTCACCGGAGAGTAACGAGGAATCCATGAAGGTTCTTGTAGCTGTCAAACGAGTGGTCGACTACAACGTCAAGGTTCGCGTCAAGGCGGACAACTCCGGCGTCGACCTCGCCAACGTCAAGATGTCCATGAACCCCTTCTGCGAAATTGCCGTGGAAGAAGCCGTCCGCCTGAAGGAAAAGGGCGTTGCGACCGAGATCGTCGTCGTCTCCGTCGGCCCGACCACTGCCCAGGAACAGCTGCGTACTGCCCTGGCACTGGGTGCCGACCGCGCCATCCTGGTGGAAGCTGCTGACGAGCTGAACTCCCTGGCTGTGGCCAAGGCGCTCAAGGCCGTTGTCGACAAGGAGCAGCCACAGCTGGTTATCCTTGGCAAGCAGGCCATCGACAGCGACAACAACCAGACTGGCCAGATGCTGGCGGCGCTCACCGGCTACGCCCAGGGCACCTTCGCTTCCAAAGTGGAAGTGGCGGGCGACAAGCTGAACGTCACCCGTGAAATCGATGGCGGCCTGCAGACCGTATCGCTGAACCTGCCAGCCATTGTCACCACCGACCTGCGCCTGAACGAGCCGCGCTATGCGTCGCTGCCCAACATCATGAAGGCCAAGAAAAAGCCACTGGAAACCGTCACGCCCGACGCCCTGGGCGTTTCCCTCGCCTCCACCAACAAGACCCTGAAGGTTGAAGCCCCGGCTGCTCGCAGCGCCGGTATCAAGGTCAAATCGGTGGCCGAACTGGTCGAGAAGCTGAAGAACGAAGCGAAGGTAATCTAAATGACTATCCTGGTTGTCGCTGAATACGAGAACGGTGCCGTAGCCCCGTCCACCCTGAACACTGTCGCTGCAGCCGCCAAGATTGGTGGTGATGTGCATGTGCTGGTCGCAGGCCAGAACGTCGGCGGCGTTGCCGAGTCCGCTGCCAAGATCGCTGGCGTTGCCAAGGTTCTGGTTGCTGATAACGCAGCCTACGCCCACGTCCTGCCGGAAAACGTCTCGCCGCTGATCGTCGACCTGGCCAAGGGCTACAGCCACGTGCTGGCACCTGCCACCACCAACGGCAAGAACATCCTGCCACGCGTTGCCGCGCTGCTGGACGTCGACCAGATCTCCGAGATCATCTCGGTGGAGTCCGCCGACACCTTCAAGCGCCCTATCTACGCCGGTAACGCCATTGCCACCGTACAGTCGAGTGCCGCAATCAAGGTCATCACCGTGCGTACCACCGGCTTTGACGCCGTGGCTGCCGAAGGTGGCTCCGCTGCTGTTGAAGCTGTTGGCGCTGCGCACAACGCTGGTATCTCCACCTTCGTTGGTGAAGAACTGGCCAAGTCCGACCGCCCTGAGCTGACTGCAGCCAAGATCGTCGTCTCTGGCGGCCGTGGCATGGGTAACGGTGACAACTTCAGCCACCTGTACAGCCTTGCCGACAAGCTGGGCGCTGCCGTGGGTGCCTCGCGCGCCGCGGTCGATGCGGGCTTTGTGCCTAACGATATGCAGGTCGGCCAGACCGGCAAGATCGTCGCGCCGCAGCTGTACATCGCCGTCGGTATTTCGGGTGCTATCCAGCACTTGGCCGGTATGAAGGACTCCAAGGTGATCGTTGCGATCAACAAGGACGAAGAGGCGCCCATCTTCCAGGTGGCCGATTACGGCCTGGTCGCGGACCTGTTCGAAGCCGTGCCGGAGCTGGAAAAGCTGGTCTGATCCGCTGGCTTCACTTATAAAGAACCCGGCCCCGTCGAGGGGCCGGGTTTTTTTATGGGTTGAGGAGTAACGGATGATACGGCGGTGGAAGGGCAGGTGGCTGGCCTGCATGGCGGCACTGATAACGCCGCTGGCCATGGCGGCTGGCAAGTGCGAGCGCCTGGTGGCGACCGGCAGCCCTGATGCGCCGCCTTATTCGTGGCAGGATCCGAAAGACCCCCGGCACCTGATCGGCACCAACGTCGACCTGCTGCGCCAGGTGGCCGGTGAGCTGGGGGTGAAGGTGGAAGTGCTGAGTGCGGGCCGTCGCGATCAGGCCTTGGAAGAGGTGCGCAGCGGGCGCATGGACCTGCTGCTTGACGCGCCCATGCAAGTGGAGCAACTGACGGCGCTGGACTACATTCACCCGCCACTGCAGCTCAACGAATACCTGGTGTGGACGCGCCATGACGCCGAGCTCACCTTCGACGGCCCCGCTGACCTGGCCAAGTATCAGGGCAGTTTGTCGGAGCGGGCCCGCCTCACACCTGCTTTCAGTGCGTTCGCCAAGGCCCAGTTGCGCCTGGTGCCCGCTCAGAACCTCACCCAGGCTTTCCAGAAGCTGGTGCTTGGCCAGGTCGACTATGTGCTGGCCGGTCGTTACTCCGGCATGGCCATGGCCCAGGGGCTGGGCATGAGCAACCACCTGATTGCACGGGGCCTGCCGGTGGACAGGCCTGGCCTGTACCTGGCGCTTTCGCACAATTCTGCCTGCAATGACAGCTGGTTACGTGGGCAATTGGCGAAAAAACTGACAGAATTGCCGATCTCCGGTAAGTCCGACGCTGTGCTGCAGGCCAACCTCGAGCGCTGGAAAGCGCAATTGCAGGTGCCTGCGGACGCCCCCAAACACTAGGAAGATCGCGTGAGAACCCAAGCATTCATCCTCGCCATGGCCGTGTTGGGCCTGGCTGGCTGCGCCAATGATCCGGCCCCTGAAGAACAGATGCGCCTTTCCGAAAAGGCGCTGGAACAGGCCAAGGCCGTGGGCGCTACTGACCAGGTCGAATCCCTGAAGCTGGCTGAAGACAAGCTGGGCCGAGCCCGCACCAACATGCTCACCCAGGACTTCCGTGACGCGCGCATGCGCGCCGAGCAAGCCGAGCTGGATGCCAGGCTGGCCGAAGCACAGGTGCTCAACGTCAAGAGCGATGAACAGCTGCAGTTGTTGCAGACTCGGGTGAAGCGCTTGCGCAAACAGCTGGAGGTGCAGCCATGATCGCTCGCAAGCCATTGGCCACGTTGGCGCTGCTGATGCTGGCGGCAGGGCTTACCGGGTGCGCCAGCCAGCGCAGTGCTTCTGCGCTGGACGAGGCGACCGTGGCGTTCCAGCAGGTCAAGGACGATTCCGATGTGCTGCGCAGCGCCCCGCGTGATGTGATCCGTGCGGGTGAGTCGCTGGCCCGCGCCGAGCGCTTGTCCACGTACATCGGCAGTGGCTCGGACGTGCGCCATTACGCCTACCTGAGCCAGCGCTACAGCCAGATCGCCCGCGAGCACACCAAACTGGCGTTGAACCAGGAGCGCCTAGCCAAGCTTGACCTGGAGCGCCAGCGTCTGCAGTTGGCATTGCGCGAGGCCAAGTTGGCCAGTGTGCAGCAGCAGGGCCAATGGGTGGAGTCGCAGATCGCCGCACTGGCCTCGGAGCAGGGTGACCGTGGCTTGGTGTTGACGCTGGGCGATGTGCTGTTCGACACGGGCAGTGCCGACCTGCGCAATTCCGCCAGCCGCACGGTGCTCAAGCTGGTGCAGTTCCTCCAGCTCAACCCGCGCCGCGTCGTGCGCATCGAGGGCTACACCGACAGCACGGGTACGCCCGAAGAAAACCTCAAACTTTCCCGCGACCGCGCCCAGGCCGTGGCAGATATGCTTGCCGACCTTGGTATTGATGAAAAGCGCCTGCTGGTGGAAGGCTACGGTGACCAGTACCCCGTAGAGGTGAACGCGTCGGAGCGGGGCAGGGCGCAGAACCGTCGTGTGGAGATCGTGTTTTCTGACGACAAGGGCAAGCTGGCGCCTGCGCGCTGATTGAGCTTGTAAAGGGTTGCAGAGCAGCCCTCCCGGTCATGATGAGCAGCTGGCAGCGCTCATCCGATCTCAGCTTGGGCTCACTCGCCCCAACAAGCTGTATTGTCGATTAAGTTGCATTCTGTCCCCGTACACTTTGCAACTGTTACGGTATCCTCTACCGTCAGTCGTACAAGAACAATGAGCGTGTTGCCATGACCAACCTGCTGCTGTACCAGCGTATCGCCCAGCAACTGGCCGAAGACATCCGCCGTGGTGTGTACCAGCCGGGCGAGCGTGTGCCTTCGGTGCGCAAGATGAGCGCCCAGTTGAATGTCAGCCATGCCACGGTGCTGCAGGCCTACGCCAACCTCGAAGACCAGGGCTTGATCCGTGCGCGGCCGCAGTCTGGCTACTATGTGCACCAGACCCCGGCCCTGACTGCCCAGACCCCGGACATTGCCCGGGTGGAGCGCCCAGGGTTGGTCACCCGCGCCAGTATCATCCAGCAGGTGCTGGCCGAGGCGCGTCGTGATGGCGTGTTTCCGTTCGGTGCTGCCGTGCCCCATGTCGATTACCTGCCGGTGCGGGCATTGCACCAGCAGATTGCCAAGGTTACCCGCTTCCACAGCCCGCGTGCGTTCAGCTACATGTTCAGCCCAGGTTTCGAGCCGTTGCGCCGGCAAATTGCCATTCGCATGCGCGATGCGGGTGTGCTGGTCGACCCGCGTGAGGTCATCGTCACGCACGGTTGCGTAGACGCCCTGCAGATGTCCCTGCGTGTGCTGACACGGCCAGGTGACCTGATTGCCGCCGAATCGCCCACGTACTACGGTTTGCTGCAATTGGCTGACCTGCTGGGCCTGAAAGTGATCGAAATACCCAGTGATCCGTCCACCGGCATCAGCCTGGAGGCCTTGCAACTGGCCGCCAACCAGTGGTCGATCAAGGCGCTGGTGCTCACTGCGCGGCTGAGTAACCCACTGGGTGGCACCGTGCCGGAAGAGCGACAAAAGCAGTTGCTGCGCCTGGCGTCGGATTTCGATATCCAGATCATCGAAGACGATATCTATGGCGAGCTGATGTTCGATCAGGGCAAGACCAAGGCGCTCAAAGCCTATGATCGGCTTGACCGGGTGATCTACTGCTCAAGCTTCTCCAAGACCTTGTCCCCCGGCGTGCGCGTTGGCTGGATGATTGCCGGGCGTTACCAGGACGAAATCCAGCGGCTGCAGACCTTTACCACGCACTCGGCCTGCAGCGTCACGCAGATGGCTGTGGCCGCCTACCTGGAGAACGGTGGCTATGACCGGCACCTGCGGTTCATTCGTCAGGAGTACCGCAAAAACCTCAGTGCCTATCAGCTGGCGGTGCAGCAGCATTTCCCCGAAGGCACCCAGATGACGCGGCCCACCGGTGGCTTCATTTTGTGGGTAAGCCTGCCTGGGCGGGTAAACACCCAGGACCTGCACGTACGTGCGCTGGAGCAGGGGATCAGCATTGCACCGGGGCTCATCTTCAGTAATACCGAGCAGTTCAACCACTGCATTCGGCTAAACTGCGGCATCCCATGGAACAAGGAAGCCGAGCGGGCAGTCATCACACTGGGCCTGCTGGCACAACAATTGTGCAGGGAGCCGGCAACCACACTTTTGTAAGGCTTGTCAGGCGGCTGCGGAACAGGGAGCATACGCATTTACCATGTCGGTCTGTCCATTTGCCATGATTGCATTGCGCCGTTTTTTCCTGGTTTTCTGCCTTGCACCGTTGTGCTGGCCTGCTGGTGTGGTGCTGGCTGCCCAGCCGGCTGCCCAGGCGCAGGCTGGCAAGGCCCAGGCGCCGTCCAAGGCGGTGAAAAAACAGGCTGTGCGCAAGCCCGCCAGTAAGAAGGCCAGGCAGGCCAAGGCCGTGGCCAAGCCGCTGCCCAAGGCCAACCTCGACCTCAGCCTGCCTGCCGAGATGGTGGAGAACCTGACGCCCAACGTGGGCACCAACCCGTCACCGATCAAGAAGCGCAAGCCATTGCTACCGCCCATGTTCGCCGAAAAGCCCGAAGCCGACAGCCCGTTCCAGCTCAATGGCCGCTTGATCAGCAACGAGATGCAGTTGCAGCTGCGCAACGACAGCCGTCGGGATGTGGAAGGTGCGGCCATCGACTTCCAGTACCGCCAGTGAGCCCTGCTGACTGCTCGGTCACTGCAGATTTCATCAAGCCAGCAATTTCAAACGTGCGTTTGAGCCGCTAGTATCCAGGGGTGATCGCCCCGTTGTGTGCCATGGAGTTCTGATTGTGTTGCAAGCCATGACCTGTCGCGAGGGCTGCGGTGCCTGCTGCATCGCGCCCTCCATCACCTCCGCCATGCCGCGCATGCCTGACGGCAAGCCCGCTGGCCAGCGTTGCCTGCACCTGACGGCTGCAAACCTCTGCGACTTGTTCGGCAAGCCCGAGCGGCCAGCGGTGTGCGGCGGTTTCAAGGCTGACCCTGAGGTGTGTGGCCGGGACAGTGAAGAGGCCATCAGAATTCTCGGCTGGTGGGAGCGCATGACGGCGGCGTGACAGGCTGGATCCTCGACAACAAGGATAAACATGATGAGATCGTTGAAGCGTATTGCATTGCTGTGTGGTGTCAGTGCCCTGCTGTCGCCTGTTGCCTGGGCCGAGAATTGGCAGGTGGCCAAGGATGAGGACGGGATCAAGGTGTCCCTGAGTGAAGTGCCTGGCTCCAAGTACAAGGCCTACAGGGGTGTCACCGTCATCAAGGCGCCCCTGGCCAAGGTACAGGCGCTGCAGGAAGACGTGGCGGGGGCCTGCGCATGGATTCATGAATGCAAGGCGCAAAAGGTGCTCAAGCACGAGGGTGACAAGACCTGGACCTACACCCAGTTCAATACGCCCTGGCCGGTGACACCGCGGGACTCGGTGCTGCAGGTGACCACGGTCAAGCAGCCCGATGGCAGCCTGTTGCGCAACCTCAAGGAGGAGCCGACCTATGTGCCGGAAGAAAAGGGCTTCGTGCGGGTGGCCCAGGTCGAGGGCTTCTGGAAGCTGGTGCCTCAGGGCAACAGTACCGAGGTGACGTACCAGGTGCACACCGAGCCAGGGGGCAGCGTGCCGTCATGGTTGGCCAACAAGTTCGTGGTGGATGCGCCGTTCAATACCCTGAAGGCGTTGCGCGAACGCGCCGAGAAAAACTGACCGCCAAATCCGGCCGGGTGCGATGTGTTTCGGGCATCAGGTTGGGGCGGTGTAATAAAAAGGGCTGCCCATGGGCAGCCCTTTTGGTTTCAGCCCGTAGGGCTTACTTGCGGTCCTGCAGTGCAACGATGTCGCGTTTCGGTTCGCCGGTGTACAGCTGGCGTGGGCGGCCGATCTTGTACGGGCTGGAGAGCATCTCTTTCCAGTGCGAGATCCAGCCTACGGTGCGCGCCAGGGCGAAGATCACGGTGAACATGCTGGTCGGAATGCCGATCGCCTTCAGGATGATGCCGGAGTAGAAGTCGACGTTCGGGTACAGCGAGCGCTCGATGAAGTACGGATCGGTGAGTGCGATCTCTTCCAGGCGCATGGCCAGTTCCAGCTGCGGGTCATTCTTGATGCCCAGCTCGCGCAGCACTTCGTCGCAGGTCTGCTTCATCACGGTAGCGCGCGGGTCGCGGTTTTTGTAAACGCGGTGACCGAAGCCCATCAGCTTGAACGGGTCGTTCTTGTCCTTGGCCTTGGCAATGAAAGTGTCGATGTTCGAGACATCGCCAATTTCATCGAGCATGGTCAGTACGGCTTCGTTGGCGCCGCCGTGGGCAGGGCCCCACAGCGCGGCGATGCCGGCCGCGATACAGGCGAAGGGGTTGGCACCCGAAGAGCCCGCCAGGCGCACGGTGGAGGTGGAGGCGTTCTGTTCGTGGTCGGCGTGGAGGATGAAGATCCGGTCCATCGCCTTGGCCAGCACCGGGCTGATCGGTTTGATCTCGCACGGGGTGTTGAACATCATGTGCAGGAAGTTTTCCGCGTACGACAAGTCGTTGCGCGGGTACATCATCGGCTGGCCCATGGAGTACTTGTAAACCATCGCGGCCAGGGTCGGCATCTTGGCGACCAGGCGCACCGCAGAGATTTCGCGGTGTTGCGGGTTATTGATGTCCAGGGAGTCGTGGTAGAAGGCCGACAGGGCACCGACCACGCCGCACATCACCGCCATCGGGTGAGCGTCGCGGCGGAAGCCGTTGAAGAAGGTTTTCAGCTGTTCGTGAACCATGGTGTGGTTCTTGACGTTGCTGACGAACTTGGCCTTCTGCTCGGCGTTTGGCAGTTCGCCATTGAGCAGCAGGTAGCAGGTTTCGAGGTAGTCGGACTGTTCGGCGAGTTGCTCGATGGGGTAGCCGCGGTGCAGCAGTACGCCCTTGTCGCCATCAATGTAGGTGATCTTCGACTCGCACGATGCGGTCGCCATGAAACCAGGGTCGAAGGTGAAGTGACCTGTGGCCCCCAACCCGCGGACGTCGATTACATCAGGACCAACGGTGCCGGTTAAAATGGGCAGCTCGACGGGGGCTGCGCCCTCGATGACCAACTGCGCTTTTTTGTCAGCCATGTGGCCTCCTATTAATGCTTGAAATCATCAGACAGACCCCCCACGCAGGGCCCGCACCACTATAGAGGGATAAATTCAGATGTCAATTTGCCTAAAGGCTTGTTGAATCAAGGGCTGGAGCCTGATTTTTCGGGAATTTTCGGCCCATTTACGCCTTTTGCGCGGCAAAGGCAATGCGCTATTCGGGCTACCCCGTCACGTTGTCATGAGCAGCCTAACTGTCTATACTCGGCACCCGACCGCCAGGGGCTTGCAAGCCCGAACTGCTGGGGGTCGCCGTTCCCTGGGTGGTGGGTACCTGACCAGTACACTTACCAACAACTTTGCCCTGATTCGCTAGGGGCTCTTCAGTGTGAAAAAAGCCGTGAAAAGCCAACGACCTGTAAACCTAGACCTAAGGACCATCAAGCTCCCCGTCACTGCGTACACGTCCATTCTGCACCGTATCTCCGGCGTCATCCTGTTCCTCGGCCTTGCCATTATGCTGTATGCACTGGGCAAGTCGCTGGGTTCCGAGGAAGGCTTCGGCGAGGTGAAGGCGTGTCTGACCAGCCCGCTGGCCAAGTTCGTGACCTGGGCCCTGCTGTCCGCCCTGCTGTATCACCTGGTGGCCGGTGTTCGCCACCTGATCATGGACATGGGCATCGGTGAGACGCTGGAAGGCGGCAAACTGGGCTCGAAAATCGTGATTGTCATCTCCGTGGTGGTGATCGTACTGGTGGGAGTTTGGGTATGGTAACCAACGTCACGAACCTGTCGCGTTCGGGCCTCTACGACTGGATGGCGCAGCGCGTTTCTGCGGTCGTTCTCGCGGCTTACTTCATCTTCCTGATCGGCTACGTGGTCGCTCACCCCGGTATCGACTACGCCCAGTGGCATGGTCTGTTCTCCAACAACGCGATGCGGATCTTCAGCCTGCTGGCCCTCGTTGCCCTCGGCGCTCACGCCTGGGTCGGCATGTGGACCATTGCCACCGACTACCTGACGCCTATGTCGTTCGGCAAGTCGGCAACTGCGATTCGTTTTCTGTTCCAGGCGGTATGCGGCGTTGCGATGTTCGCTTACTTCGTCTGGGGTGTGCAGATTCTCTGGGGTATCTGATCCATGGCTAGCATTCCAACCATTTCCTTCGACGCCATCATCATCGGTGGCGGCGGCGCCGGCATGCGCGCAGCGCTGCAGCTGGCACAAGGCGGTCACAAGACTGCCGTGGTCACCAAGGTGTTCCCGACCCGTTCGCACACCGTATCCGCCCAAGGCGGCATCACCTGCGCCATCGCTTCGGCCGACCCGAACGACGACTGGCGCTGGCACATGTACGATACCGTCAAGGGTTCCGACTACATCGGTGACCAGGACGCTATCGAATACATGTGTCAGGAAGGCCCGGCTGCGGTCTTCGAGCTGGACCACATGGGCCTGCCGTTCTCGCGCACCGAAACCGGCCGTATCTACCAGCGTCCGTTCGGTGGCCAGTCCAAGGACTTCGGTAAAGGTGGCCAGGCGGCCCGTACCTGCGCCGCTTCCGACCGTACCGGTCACGCGCTGCTGCACACCCTGTACCAGGGCAACCTGAAAGCCGGCACCACCTTCCTCAACGAGTACTACGCCGTTGACCTGGTAAAAAACCAGGAAGGCGCCTTCGTTGGTGTGATCGCGATCTGCATCGAAACCGGCGAAACCCTGTACATCAAGTCCAAGGCCACCGTGCTGGCCACGGGCGGTGCAGGCCGTATCTACGCTTCCACCACCAACGCCCTCATCAATACCGGTGACGGTATCGGCATGGCCCTGCGTGCCGGTGTACCGGTGCAGGACATCGAGATGTGGCAGTTCCACCCAACCGGCATCGCCGGCGCCGGTGTACTGGTCACCGAGGGTTGCCGCGGTGAAGGTGGCTACCTGATCAACGCCCACGGCGAGCGCTTCATGGAGCGTTACGCGCCGAACGCCAAAGACCTTGCCGGCCGTGACGTGGTTGCCCGTTCCATGGTCAAAGAGATCATCGCCGGCAACGGCGTGGGCCCGAACAAGGACCACGTGCTGCTCAAGCTGGACCACCTGGGCGAGGAAGTGCTGCACAGCCGCCTGCCAGGCATCTGCGAGCTGTCCAAGACCTTTGCCCACGTCGACCCTGTGGTCGCGCCGGTTCCGGTCGTTCCAACCTGCCACTACATGATGGGCGGCGTTGCCACCAACATTCATGGCCAGGCCATCACCATGGACGACGAAGGCAAGGATCACATCATTCCTGGCCTGTTCGCCGTAGGTGAAGTGGCGTGCGTATCGGTTCACGGTGCCAACCGCCTGGGCGGCAACTCGCTGCTCGACCTGGTGGTGTTCGGCCGTGCGGCCGGCCTGCACCTGGAGAAGGCGCTGAGCGACGGCATCGAGCACCTCGACGCCAGCGACACCGACATCGATGTTGCCCTGAGCCGCCTGAACAAGCTCAACGAGCGCTCCACTGGCGAAGACGTTGCCAGCCTCAAGCGCGAGCTGCAGAGCTGCATGCAGAACTACTTCGGTGTGTTCCGTACTGGCGAATACATGCTCAAGGGTATCGAGCAGTTGGCCGGCCTGCGCGAGCGGATTGCCAACGTCAAGATCAACGACAAGTCCCAGGCCTTCAACACCGCGCGTATCGAAGCGCTGGAGCTGCAGAACCTGCTGGAAGTTGCCGAAGCTACCGCCATCGCGGCCGAAGCCCGTAAAGAGTCCCGCGGCGCTCACGCCCGTGAAGACTTCGAAGACCGTGACGACGAAAACTGGCTGTGCCACACCCTGTACTACCCGGGTGTGAAGCGCGTTGCCAAGCGTGGCGTCAACTTTGCGCCGAAGACCGTACCGGCCTTCGAACCAAAAATCCGGACTTACTAAGGGTGGCTGCTATGTTGAAAGTCGAAGTTTATCGTTACAACCCCGACACCGACACGGCCCCCAAGATGGAGTCGTTCGACGTCGACACCGGCGGCAAGGACCTCATGGTTCTGGACGTGCTGGCGCTGATCAAGGAAAAGGACGAGGGCTTCTCGTACCGTCGCTCCTGCCGTGAAGGCGTGTGCGGTTCCGACGGCATGAACATGAACGGCAAAAACGGCCTGGCCTGCATCACCCCGCTGTCGGGCGTGGTCAAGGGCAACAAGCTGGTGCTGCGCCCGCTGCCGGGCCTGCCGGTCATTCGTGACCTGGTCGTCGACATGAGCATCTTCTACAAGCAGTACGAGAAGGTGAAGCCGTTCCTGCAGAACGACACGCCGGCCCCGGCCATCGAGCGCCTGCAGTCGCCAGAACAGCGCGAGAAGCTCGACGGGCTGTACGAGTGCATCCTGTGCGCCTGCTGCTCCACGTCCTGCCCGTCGTTCTGGTGGAACCCGGACAAGTTCCTGGGCCCAGCTGCGCTGTTGCAGGCTTACCGCTTCCTGGCCGACAGCCGTGATACCAAGACCCAGGAGCGCCTGGCGTCCCTGGATGACCCGTTCAGCGTATTCCGCTGCCGCGGGATCATGAACTGCGTAAACGTTTGCCCGAAGGGTCTGAACCCTACCAAGGCAATCGGTCACGTACGTAACATGCTGCTGCAAAGCGGCACCTGATATACCCGTTGTACCTGCAGTATGCCGAGGTGCGGGCGCTGAGCCCGCACTGAGGTAAAACCCGAACCGGGGCTCACAAAGCCCTTGTTCATTACCTATGAAGATGAGACCAGCAGGGGCTTTCCGGGCTGGTACCCGGAAAATCAGCAGGATCCAGGTGGCGTGGTTCAGTCGCTGTTTTCGGACTTTTCCAGGTTTGCTGTGGCTCTCGCCGATCAGTCCCCTAACCGAGGGTGACCAAGCATGCAAGAAAGCGTGATGCAGCGCATGTGGGAAAGCGCCCACCTTTCAGGTGGTAACGCTGCATATGTGGAAGAGCTCTACGAACTCTACCTGCACGACCCTAACGCTGTGCCAGAAGAGTGGCGCACCTACTTCCAGAAGTTGCCCGCCGACGGCAGCACCGCTACCGATGTCTCGCACTCGACGATTCGCGACCATTTCGTATTGCTGGCGAAGAACCAGCGCCGCGCCCAGCCGGTGTCTGCCGGCAGCGTGAGCAGTGAACACGAGAAGAAGCAGGTTGAAGTGCTGCGACTGATCCAGGCCTATCGGATGCGCGGCCATCAGGCTGCCAAGCTTGACCCCTTGGGGTTGTGGCAGCGTCCAGCGCCTGTAGACCTGTCGATCAATCACTACGGCTTGACCAATGCCGATCTTGATACGACCTTCCGTGCCGGCGACCTGTTCATCGGCAAAGAGGAGGCGAGCCTACGCGACATCCTCGACGCGCTCCAGAAGACATATTGTCGCACCATTGGCGCCGAGTTCACCCACATCGTCGATTCCGAGCAGCGCAGCTGGTTCCAGCAGCGTCTGGAAAGCGTGCGTGGCCGGCCCGAGTTTTCCGCTGATATCCAGTCCCACCTGCTCGAGCGTGTGACCGCTGGCGAGGGCCTGGAAAAATACCTGGGCACCAAGTACCCAGGCACCAAGCGTTTCGGCCTGGAAGGCGGCGAAAGCCTGATCCCGATGCTGGACGAGATGATCCAGCGCTCCGGTTCCTACGGCACCAAGGAAGTGGTCATCGGCATGGCCCACCGTGGCCGCCTTAACGTGCTGGTCAACACCTTCGGCAAGAACCCGCGCGAGCTGTTCGACGAGTTCGAAGGCAAGAAGATGAACGAGCTGGGCTCCGGTGACGTGAAGTATCACCAGGGCTTCTCCTCGAACGTGATGACCCCGGGTGGCGAAGTGCACCTGGCCATGGCGTTCAACCCGTCCCACCTGGAAATCGTCTCGCCGGTTGTCGAAGGTTCGGTGCGTGCCCGTCAGGACCGTCGCAACGACAGCGTGGGTGACAAGGTGCTGCCCATCTCCATCCACGGCGACGCTGCATTTGCAGGCCAGGGCGTGGTGATGGAAACCTTCCAGATGTCGCAGACCCGCGGTTTCAAGACCGGCGGCACCGTGCACATCGTGATCAACAACCAAGTGGGTTTCACCATCAGCAACCCGCTGGATGCGCGCTCCACCGAGTACGCCACCGACGTGGCCAAGATGATTCAGGCGCCAATCCTGCACGTCAACGGCGACGACCCGGAAGCCGTGCTGTTCGTGACCCAGCTGGCGGTCGACTACCGCATGCAGTTCAAGCGTGACGTGGTCATCGACCTGGTCTGCTACCGTCGCCGCGGCCACAACGAGGCTGACGAGCCGAACGGCACCCAGCCGCTGATGTACCAGCAGATCAGCAAGCAGCGCACCACCCGTGAGCTGTATGCCGAAGCGCTGATCCAGGCCGGCCGTATCGATGCCGATCGCGCCCAGGCCAAGATCGACGACTACCGCAGTGCGCTGGACAACGGCCTGCACGTGGTCAAGAGCCTGGTCAAGGAGCCGAACCGCGAGCTGTTCGTCGACTGGCGCCCTTACCTGGGCCATGCCTGGACCGCACGCCACGACACCCGCTTCGACCTCAAGACCCTGCAGGAGCTGTCGGCCAAGTTGCTGGAGCTGCCTGAAGGCTTCGTGGTGCAGCGCCAGGTCGCCAAGATCTACGAAGACCGCCAGAAGATGCAGGCCGGTGGCTTGCCGATCAACTGGGGTTATGCAGAGACCATGGCCTACGCCACCCTGCAGTTCGAAGGCCACCCCATCCGCATGACCGGCCAGGACATCGGCCGCGGCACCTTCTCGCACCGGCATGCGGTGCTGCACAACCAGAAGGATGCGAGCACCTACATCCCGCTGATGAACCTGTACCCGGGCCAGCCACGTTTCGAACTGTACGATTCGTTCCTGTCCGAGGAAGCGGTACTGGCGTTCGAATACGGCTACTCCACCACCACGCCGAACGCGCTGGTGATCTGGGAAGCCCAGTTCGGCGACTTCGCCAACGGTGCGCAAGTGGTGATCGACCAGTTCATCACCAGTGGCGAGCACAAGTGGGGCCGCCTGTGCGGTCTGACCATGCTGCTGCCGCATGGCTACGAAGGGCAGGGGCCTGAGCACTCCTCGGCGCGCCTGGAGCGTTACCTGCAACTGTGCGCCGAGCAGAACATCCAGGTCTGCGTGCCGACCACGCCGGCCCAGATCTACCACCTGCTGCGTCGTCAGGTCATCCGTCCGCTGCGCAAGCCGCTGATCGTGCTGACGCCCAAGTCGTTGCTGCGCCACAAACTGGCCGTCTCGACCCTCGAAGACCTGGCCGACGGTTCGTTCCAGACCGTCATCCCGGAAATCGACACCCTCGAGCCTGCCAAGGTGGAGCGCCTGGTGCTGTGCAGCGGCAAGGTCTATTACGACCTGCTGGAAAAACGCCGCGCTGAAGGCCGCGAAGACATCGCGATCGTGCGCATCGAGCAGCTGTATCCGTTCCCTGAAGACGACCTGGTCGAGATCCTGGCGCCTTACACCAACCTCAAGCATGCGGTGTGGTGCCAGGAAGAACCGATGAACCAGGGCGCCTGGTACAGCAGCCAGCACCATATGCGTCGCATCCTCGGCCGCCATAACAAGGCACTGGCCCTGGAGTACGCGGGTCGCGATGCCTCTGCCGCACCTGCCTGTGGTTACGCTTCGAAGCACGCCGAACAGCAGGAAAAACTGCTGCAAGACGCCTTCACTGTTTAACGCCTTCGCGCACTTGAAACCGAATTTAAGGAAACACTGATAATGGCTATCGAGATCAAAGCCCCAACCTTCCCGGAATCGGTTGCCGACGGCACCGTTGCCACTTGGCACAAGCAGCCGGGCGAGGCCGTCAAGCGTGACGAACTGATCGTCGACATCGAGACCGACAAGGTCGTGCTCGAAGTGCTGGCCACCGCCGACGGCGTGCTGGGTGCCATCGTCAAGGGCGAGGGCGATACCGTCCTGTCCGACGAAGTGCTGGGTTCGATCGTTGAAGGCGGCGCGGCTGCCGCAGCGCCTGCTGCTGCCCCGGCCGCCGCCGCACCGGCCGCCGTTGCTGCCGATGCCGGTGAAGATGACCCGGTTGCTGCCCCGGCTGCGCGCAAGCTGGCCGAAGAAAACGGCATCGACCTGGCCACTGTGGCCGGTACCGGCAAAGGCGGCCGCGTGACCAAGGAAGACGTCGTTGCTGCCGTCGCCAACAAGAAGTCTGCGCCGGCCGCAGCCCCGGCTGCCAAGCCTGCTGCCGCCCCGGCACCGGTGGTGACCGCTGCTGGCGACCGCACCGAGAAGCGCGTGCCGATGACCCGCCTGCGCGCCAAGATTGCCGAGCGTCTGGTCGAAGCCCAGTCCAACATGGCGATGCTGACCACCTTCAACGAAGTCGACATGACCGAAGTCATGGCCCTGCGTTCGAAGTACAAGGACCTGTTCGAGAAGACCCACAACGGCGTGCGCCTGGGCTTCATGTCGTTCTTCGTCAAGGCGGCCACCGAAGCGCTGAAACGCTTCCCGGCCGTGAACGCCTCGATCGACGGCAACGATATCGTCTACCACGGTTACGCCGACGTCGGTGTGGCGGTTTCCAGCGACCGTGGCCTGGTGGTTCCGGTACTGCGCAACGCCGAGTCGATGAGCCTGGCAGAGATCGAAAACGGCATCGCCACCTTCGGCAAGAAGGCCCGTGACGGCAAGCTGTCCATCGAAGAGATGACCGGCGGCACCTTCACCATCACCAACGGTGGTACCTTCGGCTCGATGATGTCGACCCCGATCGTCAACCCGCCGCAGGCTGCGATCCTGGGCATGCACAACATCATCCAGCGCCCGATGGCCATCAATGGCCAAGTGGTGATCCGCCCGATGATGTACCTGGCGCTGTCCTACGACCACCGCCTGATCGATGGCAAGGAAGCCGTAACCTTCCTGGTGACCATCAAGAACCTGCTGGAAGATCCGTCCCGCCTGCTGCTGGACATCTAATCGCGCAGCTGTAAGCTGCAAGCGGCAAGCTTCAAGTCGAAGCCTGCCTGTCTTGCGGCTTGCAGCGTGCCGCTTGAAGCTAACAAGGAATCTTTTATGACCCAGAAATTCGACGTGGTAGTGATTGGTGCAGGTCCTGGCGGCTACGTGGCTGCGATCAAGGCCGCCCAGCTTGGTCTGAAGACTGCCTGTATCGAGAAGTACACCGATGCCGAGGGCAAGCTGGCCCTGGGCGGCACCTGCCTGAACGTAGGGTGCATTCCTTCCAAGGCGCTGCTGGACAGCTCCTGGAAATACAAGGAAGCCAAAGAGAGCTTCAACGTACACGGTATCTCCACTGGCGAAGTGAAGATGGACGTGGCTGCGATGGTTGGCCGCAAGGCTGGCATCGTGAAGAACCTGACCGGCGGCGTCGCCACCCTGTTCAAGGCCAACGGCGTCACCTCCATCCAGGGCCACGGCAAGCTGCTGGCTGGCAAAAAGGTCGAAGTGACCAAGGCCGACGGCACCACTGAAATCGTCGAAGCCGATAACGTGATCCTGGCCTCCGGCTCTCGCCCAATCGACATTCCGCCAGCCCCGGTTGACCAGAACGTCATCGTCGACTCCACCGGCGCCCTGGAATTCCAGGCCGTACCGAAGCGCCTGGGCGTGATCGGTGCCGGTGTGATCGGCCTGGAGCTGGGTTCGGTATGGGCCCGCCTGGGTGCTGAAGTCACTGTGCTGGAAGCCCTGGACACCTTCCTGATGGCTGCCGACACGGCGGTGTCCAAGGAAGCCCAGAAGACCCTGACCAAGCAAGGCCTGGACATCAAGCTGGGTGCCCGCGTTACCGGTTCCAAGGTGAACGGCGACGAAGTCGAGGTGACCTACACCAACGCCGAAGGCGAGCAGAAGATCACCTTCGACAAGCTGATCGTTGCGGTCGGCCGTCGCCCGGTGACCACCGACCTGCTGGCCTCCGACAGCGGCGTGAACATCGATGAGCGTGGCTACATCTATGTCGACGACTACTGCGCCACCAGCGTGCCGGGCGTCTACGCCATCGGCGACGTGGTGCGCGGCCTGATGCTGGCGCACAAGGCTTCGGAAGAAGGCATCATGGTGGTTGAGCGCATCAAGGGCCACAAAGCCCAGATGAACTACGACCTGATCCCTTCGGTGATCTACACCCACCCGGAAATCGCCTGGGTCGGCAAGACCGAGCAGGCCTTGAAGGCCGAAGGCGTTGAGGTTAACGTGGGCACCTTCCCGTTCGCGGCCAGCGGCCGTGCGATGGCTGCCAACGACACCGGTGGTTTCGTCAAAGTCATCGCCGATGCCAAGACCGACCGCGTACTGGGTGTTCACGTGATTGGCCCGTCGGCTGCCGAACTGGTGCAGCAGGGCGCTATCGCAATGGAATTCGGCACCAGTGCCGAGGACCTGGGCATGATGGTCTTCAGCCATCCGACCCTGTCCGAAGCGCTGCATGAAGCAGCGCTGGCCGTGAATGGCGGTGCCATTCACGTAGCCAACCGTAAGAAGCGTTAATCATAAGAAACCACGGCGGGCTGCCCGTCGTGAGTCTTGCGTGCATGACTCACCGCGGAAAGTCCGCCGGACCGGATCACATGGGATAACCCGGGGTCAACGGTCACAGGTGGTGCGGCGCCAGTGATGGCGCAGCGCCGAAGCGCAGTACCTAACGAAGACGGTAAAAAGCATGAATCTTCACGAGTATCAGGGTAAGCAGCTGTTCGCTGAGTACGGCCTGCCAGTTTCCAAGGGTTTCGCAGTCGACACCCCTGAAGCAGCGGCAGAAGCCTGCGACAAGATCGGCGGGAACGAGTGGGTTGTAAAAGCCCAGGTTCACGCGGGTGGTCGCGGCAAGGCGGGCGGCGTCAAGCTGGTTCGCAGCAAAGAAGACGCCAAGGCGTTCGCTGCACAGTGGTTGGGCAAGAATCTGGTTACCTACCAGACCGATGCCAACGGTCAACCCGTCTCCAAGATTCTGGTCGAATCCTGCACTGACATCGCCAAAGAGCTGTACCTGGGCGCTGTAGTCGATCGCTCGAGCCGCCGTATCGTGTTCATGGCCTCCACCGAAGGTGGCGTGGACATCGAGAAAGTCGCCCACGACACGCCTGAGAAGATCCTCAAGGCCACCATCGACCCGCTGGTCGGCGCGCAGCCGTTCCAGGGCCGTGAGCTGGCGTTCCAGCTGGGCCTGGAAGGCAAGCAAGTTCAACAGTTCGCCAAGATCTTCGTAGGCCTGGCCAAGCTGTTCAAGGACCATGACCTGGCCCTGCTGGAAGTGAACCCGCTGGTGATCAAGGCCGACGGCGACCTGCATTGCCTCGATGCCAAGATCAACATCGACGCCAACGCCATGTACCGTCAGCCGAAGCTGAAGACCTTCCACGACCCGTCCCAGGACGACGCCCGTGAAGCCCACGCTGCCAAGTTCGAACTGAACTACGTTGCCCTCGAAGGCAACATCGGCTGCATGGTCAACGGTGCTGGCCTGGCCATGGGTACCATGGACATCGTCAACCTGCACGGCGGCAAGCCAGCCAACTTCCTCGACGTAGGCGGTGGTGCTACCAAAGAGCGCGTTACCGAAGCGTTCAAGATCATTCTGTCCGACAGCAATGTCGCGGCCGTTCTGGTCAACATCTTCGGCGGCATCGTTCGCTGCGACATGATTGCCGAAGGCATCATCGGTGCAGTGAAGGAAGTCGGCGTCAAGGTTCCGGTCGTGGTTCGCCTTGAAGGCAACAACGCCGAACTGGGCGCTAAAGTATTGGCAGAAAGCGGTTTGAACATCATTGCTGCAACCAGCCTGACCGACGCTGCTCAACAAGTTGTCAAAGCTGCGGAGGGCAAGTAATGAGCGTCCTGATCAATAAAGACACCAAAGTCATCTGCCAGGGCTTCACCGGCTCGCAGGGTACTTTCCACTCCGAACAAGCCATTGCCTACGGCACCAAGATGGTCGGCGGCGTTACCCCGGGCAAGGGTGGCACCACCCACCTGGGCCTGCCGGTGTTCAACACCGTGAAGGAAGCCGTGGAAGCGACCGGCGCTGATGCTTCGGTCATCTACGTGCCGGCACCGTTCTGCAAGGACTCGATCCTGGAAGCAGCCTTCGGTGGCATCAAGCTGATCGTTTGCATCACCGAGGGTATTCCTACCCTCGACATGCTCGATGCCAAGGTCAAGTGCGACGAGCTGGGCGTGACCCTGATCGGCCCTAACTGCCCAGGTGTCATCACCCCGGGCGAGTGCAAGATCGGCATCATGCCAGGCCACATCCACCTGCCAGGCAAGGTCGGTATCGTTTCGCGTTCCGGCACCCTGACGTATGAAGCGGTCAAGCAGACCACCGACGCCGGCTTCGGCCAGTCGACCTGCGTGGGTATCGGTGGCGACCCGATCCCGGGCTCCAACTTCATCGACATCCTGAAGCTGTTCCAGGAAGACCCGAAGACCGAAGCGATCGTCATGATCGGTGAGATCGGCGGTTCGGCTGAAGAAGAAGCTGCGGCCTACATCAAGGCCAATGTCACCAAGCCTGTCGTTTCCTACATCGCTGGCGTGACTGCGCCGGCAGGCAAGCGCATGGGCCACGCTGGCGCCATCATTTCTGGCGGCAAGGGTACTGCGGACGAGAAATTCGCAGCCCTGCAGGACGCAGGCGTGAAAACCGTGCGTTCCCTGGCTGACATCGGCAAGGCCCTGGCCGAGCTGACTGGCTGGGAAGCCAAGAAGTAATACTGCAACACCCCCCACGCGCACAGAGGCCACCTTCGGGTGGCCTTTGTCGTTTTGGGGGCGGGCCTTATCAATGCCAGGCCAGCACATGCCTCCCAATCGTCCCCATAGGAATTACCTTACAGACGAATATTTCAATCTGAGGATAATTCCCCCTGTCCCCGGACGCACAGACGACAAACACGTACGCACATCGGACAAGCAGCACTGTTCCAGTGCGTTTGCGCGGCAAAACGGTTAATCTACGCGCCTATTCTGTGCCCGTGCCCCAAAAGGGAACGACACGCTTAACGGGTCTGGCCTATCACGCCGGGCAGCATTTTCCTCACCCATTGGAAAGTCCCCTCTCGAACCCCGATTCCAGCAGTGTGGTACTACCTTAAATGAAAGTTCTCAAAGGCCAGGATATCCTGGCGCTTGGCTTTATGACGTTTGCGCTTTTCGTAGGCGCCGGCAACATCATCTTCCCGCCTATTGTCGGCCTGCAATCGGGCCCGCACGTCTGGATGGCCGCCTTGGGCTTCCTGGTGACGGCGGTGGGCCTGCCGGTCATCACCGTGGTCGCCCTGGCCAAGGTTGGCGGCGGTATGGATGCCCTGAGCAGCCCGATCGGCAAGTTCTTCGGCGGCCTGCTGGCCGCTGTTTGCTACCTGTCGGTCGGCCCGTTGTTCGCCACGCCGCGTACCGCGACCGTGTCGTTCGAAGTGGGCGTTGCACCGTTGACCGGTGAAAGCCCGCTGGCCCTGTTCATCTACAGCCTGGTGTATTTCGCCGTGGTACTGGCCGTGTCCATGTACCCGGGCAAGCTGCTTGATACCGTGGGGCGTTTCCTTGCGCCACTGAAGATCATTGCCCTGGCCGTACTGGGCATCGCCGCGTTCGCGCTACCAGCCGGTACCATCGGTGAAGCGCAGCCGGCCTACGCCGCCGCCGCGTTCTCCAAGGGGTTCTCTGATGGTTACCTGACCATGGATACCCTGGGTGCCCTGGTGTTCGGCATCGTCATCGTCAACGCCATCCGCTCACGCGGCGTCGAGTCGCCGAAGCTGATCACCCGCTACGCCATCATCGCCGGCCTGATTGCCGGTGTCGGCCTGGCCCTGGTGTACATCAGCCTGTTCCGCCTGGGCGCCGGCAGCCATGAAATTGCCGCGGGCGCCAGCAACGGTGCGGCGGTACTGCATGCCTATGTGCAGCACACCTTCGGATCGCTGGGCAGCGGCTTCCTTGCCGTGCTGATCGCCCTGGCGTGCCTGGTGACAGCCGTCGGCCTGACGTGCGCATGTGCCGAATACTTCAGCCAGATGCTGCCGTTGTCGTACCGTGCGCTGGTGGTGATTCTGGCTGGTTTCTCGCTGCTGGTGTCGAACCTGGGGCTGACCAAGCTGATCATGTTCTCCATCCCCGTGCTCACGGCCATCTACCCGCCGTGCATCGTGGTGGTGGGCTTGAGCTTCGTGAAGGACCTGTGGAACTCGCCGACGCGTATCCTGGCGCCGGTAATGCTGGTATCGCTGCTGTTCGGTATGGTCGATGCCATCAAGGGCAGCAGCGCGGCCCATGTGTTGCCCGACTTCATGGCCAACCTGCCACTCAGCGATCAAGGCCTTGCCTGGCTGGTACCTTCGGTCGTTACCCTGGTGGGTGCTGTGGTGTGCGATCGCATGCTGGGCAAGCCTCGCGAGGCCCTGGCGTGATGTGTTGAAGCCCGCTGGCGGCATGGGCCAAAAGCCTGAGCTTGTCGCCTCGGTATCAAACACCCAAGCCCCGTATCCGCAAGGATGCGGGGCTTTTGTTTGGCTATAGGGTGAGTGCGCGTGTTTTTCGCTGTCACCCTGTGCCTTTTGCCGCTTGCCAGCGTCGAAATGCGGTCCCTATCCTTTTGGCACCTGGCATTTCGGGAACCCGGCATGACTTTCATTTCAAGCAATTTGAACAACCTCCTGGCGGCCTGCTGGTTTGTGCTGTGCTGGGGCGGCTACACACGCTATGCCCTCTGGAAGGGGCGGGACACCGCGTGCCTTGCCAGTGTGTTGCACCTGTACCGTGAAGACTGGATGCGCCGCATGTTGTTGCGTGACAACCGTATTGCCGATGCCAGCGTGATCGGCAACCTTGAGCGCAACGCCTCGTTCTTCGCCTCCAGCACCCTGATCATCCTGGCCGGCATCCTGACGGTGCTGGGGGCGTCCGACCGAGCCCTGTCGCTGCTCGCTGACTTGCCTCTGGTCCAGCAGGCCTCCCAAGGGATGTCGGAAATCAAGTTGCTGTGCCTGGCCACGGTGTTCGTGTACGCCTTTTTCACCTTCAGCTGGTGCATGCGGCAGTACAACTTCGCCGCGGTGCTGGTGGGGTCGGCACCCATGATCGGCGAACGCCAGGTCAATGAAATGGAGCGCAAGGCCTTTGCCGCGCGTGCGGCGCGGGTGCTGTCGCTGGCTGCCAACCAATTCAACTTCGGCCTGCGGTCGTATTATTTCGGCATGGCGATGTTGAGTTGGTTCATCAGCCCGTGGTTGTTCATGGGCATTAGCGTGGGGGTGGTGTTGATTCTGTATCGCCGCGAGTTCCATTCCGATGTACTGGACGTGATGGTATTTACGCCCACGGAAAGTTCAGCGACCGAAGTACCCGGGCAGCGTTCAAATGTGAATGACTGAAACGGCTAGCCTAATTATTTCAGGCATAAAAAAACCCGACAATGTCGGGTTTTTTTAGCGGCGCGATTACTGCTTGGCAGGTTCGGCCGGAACAGTGGTCGCCGGGGTGGCCGGGGCGGCCTCTTCAGCAGCCTTCTGGTTGGCTTCGGCCTGGTCTTTGGCGGCTTCGGCGTTTTCCTTGGCAGCGTCGTTCATCTTGTCCTGAGCATCACCCATTTTTTCCTGGGCTTGTTCACGGTGTTCTTGTGCGTCCTGGGCTTTGTCTTCGCTCGCTTTATCGCAAGCGGCCAGGCCCATGGCAGCAGCCAGCATCAGAGCAAAAGCAAATGGTTTACGCATGGGGGTGTTTCTCCTTGGTGGAATAAGTTGGCTTGTTCCTTCGAGTGGGGCCTTCTGAAATAAGTTCCACGGTAATTTCACAGGTATAAACATGTTTTTGAGGTGCAGGCACTTCTACTGTCTGCAGGGTCATGCCATGGCGCGCGGGGGTGGGCGCCTCGCTCCCCCTGGCGCAGGTGCATTCAAGGTTCGCACCGCAAAAGCCCTTGAAATCATCCGGGCAGCCCCCATCTGCATGTCATCCGCCGCCAACGCAGCCAACCGGGCCGCTTGGCGACTACTGCCATCAGATCGGAGTGTGACGACCATGAGTGTGGAGACTCAAAAAGAAACCCTGGGCTTCCAGACCGAGGTGAAGCAGCTGCTGCACCTCATGATTCATTCCCTGTACTCGAACAAGGAGATCTTCCTGCGTGAATTGATCTCCAACGCCTCCGATGCGGCCGACAAGCTGCGTTTCGAAGCACTGGCCAAGCCCGAGCTGTTCGAAAACGATGCCGACCTTAGGATCCGCCTGACCTTCGACAAAGATGCCGGCACCGTCACCCTCGAGGACAACGGCATCGGCATGAGCCGTGAAGATGTCATCACGCACCTGGGCACCATCGCCAAGTCGGGCACTGCCGACTTCATGAAGAACCTCACCGGTGACCAGAAGAAGGACTCGCACCTGATCGGTCAGTTTGGCGTTGGCTTCTACTCGGCGTTCATTGTTGCCGACCAGGTCGATGTCTACAGCCGCCGTGCTGGCCAACCGGCCAGCGAAGGTGTGCACTGGTCGTCGAAGGGCGAGGGCGACTTTGAAGTGGCCACCGTCGACAAGCCAGAGCGCGGCACCCGCATCGTCCTGCACCTGAAGAAGGATGAGCAGGAGTTCGCCGATGGCTGGCGCCTGCGCAACGTGGTCAAGAAGTACTCCGACCATATCGCGCTGCCCATCCAGCTGCCCAAGGAACAGGCGGCCGCCGAAGGCGAAGAGCAGCCGGCTGAAGAGTGGGAAACCGTCAACCGTGCCAGCGCCCTGTGGACCCGTCCGCGTACCGAGATCAAGGACGAGGAGTACCAGGAGTTCTACAAGCACATCGGCCACGACTTCGAAAACCCGCTGGCCTGGAGCCACAACAAGGTTGAAGGCAAGCTCGAGTACAACTCGCTGCTGTACGTGCCGGCCCGTGCCCCGTTCGACCTGTACCAGCGTGAAGCGCCCCGTGGCCTGAAACTGTACGTACAGCGTGTGTTCATCATGGACCAGGCCGAATCGTTCCTGCCGCTGTACCTGCGCTTCATCAAAGGCGTGGTCGACTCCAACGACCTGTCGTTGAACGTGTCGCGTGAAATTCTGCAGAAAGACCCGATCATCGACTCGATGAAGACGGCGCTGACCAAGCGCGTGCTGGACATGCTGGAAAAACTGGCCAAGAACGAGCCTGAGCAGTACAAGGGCTTCTGGAAAAACTTCGGGCAGGTGCTCAAGGAAGGCCCGGCCGAAGACTTCGCCAACAAGGAGAAAATCGCCGGCCTGCTGCGCTTTGCCTCCACCCATGACGAAAGCGGCGAGCAGAGCGTCAGCCTTGCCGATTACCTGGCGCGTGCCAAAGAAGGCCAGGACAAAGTCTACTACCTCACCGGCGAATCCTACGCGCAGGTCAAGAACAGCCCGCACCTCGAGGTCTTCCGCAAGAAAGGCATCGAAGTGCTGCTGCTGACCGACCGTATCGATGAGTGGCTGATGAGCTACCTCACCGAATTCGATGGCAAGGCGTTCGTCGATGTGGCCCGTGGCGACCTGGACTTGGGCAAGCTGGATTCGGAAGAAGACAAAAAGGCCCAGGAAGAAGTCGCCAAGGACAAGGAAGGCCTGGTGGAACGCCTGAAAGCTGCCCTGGGTGAAAGCGTGGCCGAGGTGCGGGTATCCCACCGCCTGACGGACTCGCCGGCAATCCTGGCGATCGGAGAACAGGACCTCGGCCTGCAAATGCGCCAGATTCTAGAAGCCAGCGGCCAGAAAGTGCCAGATTCCAAGCCGATCTTCGAATTCAACCCGACGCACCCGCTGATCGAGAAGCTCGACCACGAACAGAGCGAGGACCGTTTCGCTGAGTTGTCGCACATCCTGTTCGATCAGGCCGCGCTTGCCGCGGGTGACAGCCTGAAGGACCCTGCCGCCTATGTACGGCGCCTGAACAAGCTGCTGGTCGAATTGTCTGCTTGAATTGATGCATGGCAAAGCCCGCTTCGGCGGGCTTTTTTCATGGTGCACGCCTGAGGAGTGAAGGATGAGCAAGGTAATCGTCGAGTCGCTGGTGTATCACCTGGCCGGCAAAACCTACGAAAGCCGCCTGGTGTATGAGCCGGGCGCCCTGGGCCGCCCAGGGCTGGTGATGGCGCCGAACTGGATGGGCATTGCCGAAGGGGCTGAGCGCATCGCCAAGGAGGTGGCTGAGCAGGGCTACGTGGTGCTGCTCGCGGACCTGTACGGGCAGTCGATTCGCCCGTCGAATGCCGACGAGGCAGGGGCTGCAATGATGCCGCTGAAAAATGACCGCGCTGAGCTGCGCAAACGCATGCAGGAAGCGTTGGCGCAGCTACTGGGGCAATCCAAGGCGTTGCTGGCACCTGGCAAGGCCGCCGCGTTCGGCTTCTGTTTTGGCGGTTGCTGTGCGCTGGAGTTGGCGCGCTCAGGCGCCGATTTGCGTGCTGCGGTGTCGTTCCACGGCACCCTCGACACCCCCAACCCGGATGACGCAAAGAATATCAAGGGCTCGGTCCTGGTGTTGCATGGCGCGTCCGACCCGCTGGTACCGAAGGACCAGCTGCCAGCGTTCGAGGCGGAAATGGATGCAGCCAAGGTGGACTGGCAACTGCTGAGCTACGGCGGTGCGGTTCATTCCTTCACTGACCCGGGCGCCAACGTGCCAGGCAAGATGCAGTACGACAGGCGCACTGCCGAGCGGGCGTTCCGGTCGATGCATAACCTGCTGAGTGAAGTGTTCCACCCCTAGTGCACGGGCTTGTAAGAGGGGTGCGCTGAACCGTCCCGGCTGCTGGCGGGTCTATTCGGTTCGTCCCCGTACAAGGAAGCTGACCATGAACGCCAAAGCGCTGGCCTGCGCCGTTGTAGCTGCCTGGCTATGCCAGGCAGCACAGGCCCGTGAGTACCGCTACAGCGATGCTCACCTGCATTATGTGGATTTCTTCCAGGAAACCGAGGGCATGCCGGCGCTACTCAAGGCCATGGATGCCGCAGGTATCGACCAATCGATGATTTCCGGCATTCCGGTTGCCAAGAAATGGCACGAGGACGAGCCCAAGCGGCCACGCTATTACGCCGGCGATGACGCCGATGCCTACTGGTACAGTGCCACGGACACCTACGTGGCAGCCGCCATCCAGAAACTGCCCCCTGAACAGCGTCAGCGCTTTCATCCCTTTCTGACCGGCATCAACCCGGTCGACAAGAATGCCGTGAGCCACATCGAGCGCATGCTCGACCTGTACCCAGGCTTGTGGCAGGGCATCGGCGAAGTGTTCACCCGCCATGACGACCTGACGGCGCTGACCAGTGGCGAGACGCCGCGGGCCAATAACGAGGCCATGACGCGCATCTATCACCTGGCCGCCGAGCGCGACCTGCCGGTACTGCTGCATTCGAACATCACCTCCAAGCGCGAGCGTAACCCGTTGTACCTGGCGGAGATCGAGGAGCCCCTGCGCGATCACCCCCACACACGCTTCATCTGGGCCCATGCCGGCAGCAGCATGGAGATCCACCGGCATCAGACCCGCATGGACTTCTTGCTCCCCGTATTGACCCGGCTGCTGGAGGATTACCCCAACCTCTATGTGGACCTGTCCTGGAGCGTGCTTGAGCCTTACCTGCTGGATGAGCAGGGCAAGCCGCAGCAGCCATGGCTGGCGCTGGTGCAGAAATACCCCGACCGGTTCATGCTGGGGTCGGATGTCGTCGGGCGGTTCGGGAGCCTTGGCGAGCAGATGCACGGGTTCAAACCGTTTCTGGACGCGTTGCCCGAACCTGTGGCTAACAAGGTCGCGCGCGATAACTTTCTGGCGGTGTTACCCAAGCCCAGGTAAACGCCTGAAAACAAAAACGCCCCGAACCAGTCGGGGCGTTTTGCATCTACCGCAGCAGCGCCTTACTTGCCTTCCCAGCGCTTGAGCACCAGGGTGGCGTTGGTGCCGCCGAAGCCGAAGCTGTTGCTCATGACCGTGTCGATCTTGGCGTTTTCTTCGGTTTTGCGCAGGATTGGCAGGTCGGCAACCTCAGGGTCCAGCTCGTCGATGTTGGCGGAGCCGGCGATGAAGTTGTTTTCCATCATCAGCAGGCAGTAAATCGCCTCGTGTACACCGGCAGCGCCCAGCGAGTGGCCCGACAGGCTCTTGGTCGAGCTGATTTTCGGCGCATTGCCGCCAAACACTTCCCGCACACCCTTGATCTCGGCAACGTCACCTACGGGGGTGGAGGTGCCGTGGGTGTTCAGGTAGTCGATTGGGGTGTCGACAGTCGCCAGTGCCTGCTGCATGCAGCGAATGGCGCCTTCACCGCTTGGCGCGACCATGTCGTAGCCATCGGAAGTGGCGCCGTAACCGACGATCTCGGCGTAGATCTTTGCGCCACGGGCGAGGGCGTGCTCCAGCTCCTCGACCACGACCATGCCGCCGCCACCGGCGATGACGAAGCCGTCACGGTCGGCGTCGTAGGCGCGGGAGGCCTGCTCCGGGGTGTCGTTGCGCTTGGTCGACAGGGCGCCCATGGCATCGAACAGGAACGACTGGCTCCAGTGCTCTTCTTCACCGCCACCGGCGAACACGATGTCCTGCTTGCCCCACTGGATCTGCTCCAGCGCGGTGCCGATGCAGTGCGCGGACGTGGCGCACGCCGACGAGATCGAGTAGTTCAGGCCCTTGATCTTGAACGGGGTGGCCAGGCACGCCGACACGGTGCTGCCCATGGTGCGGGTAACCCGGTACGGGCCCACACGCTTGACGCCTTTCTCGCGCAGGGTGTCCAGCGCTTCCATCTGGTTCAGGGTCGATGCACCGCCGGAGCCTGCCACCAGGCCGGTACGCGGGTTGGAAACCTGCTCTTCGGTCAGGCCGGCATCCTTGATCGCGTCCTGCATGGCCAGGTAGGCATAGGCAGCGGCATGGCCGACGAAGCGGAAGACCTTGCGGTCGATCAGTTCTTCGAGGTTGAGGTCGATGGACCCGGAAACCTGGCTACGCAGCCCCATTTCCTTGTATTCCGGGTTGGAACGGATACCCGAACGGCTGTTGCGCAGGTTTTCGGTGACGGTAGCTTTGTCATTGCCCAGGCACGATACGATGCCCAGACCAGTGATAACGACGCGGCGCATGCGAATAACCCTTAGAAATTGTCAGTGGAGGTGAACACGCCGACCCGCAGGCCTTCGGCTGTGTAGATCTCGCGGCCGTCTACGCTGACAGAACCATCGGCGATGGCCATGTTCAGCTTGCCTTTCAGGACGCGCTTGATGTGAATGTTGTACGTGACTTTCTTGGCGGTGGGCAGCACCTGGCCGAAGAATTTCACCTCGCCCGAGCCCAGCGCACGACCGCGGCCTGGCAGGCCCTGCCAGCCGAGGAAGAAACCGACCAACTGCCACATGGCGTCAAGGCCCAGGCAGCCTGGCATGACGGGGTCACCTTCGAAGTGGCAGGCGAAGAACCACAGGTCCGGGGTGATATCCAGCTCGGCGACCAATTCACCTTTGCCGTACTTGCCGCCTTCTTCACTGATGTGGGTGATGCGATCGACCATCAGCATGTTCGGCGCGGGCAGTTGCGCATTACCTGGGCCGAACAGCTCACCGCGACTGCAGCGCAGCAGGTCTTCCCGAGTAAAGGCGTGTTGTTTGGTCATGCGAGCTCCTCAATAACCCCCTGCGGCAGGGGATGAATCTTCCCGGCCGGCCCGTTACGCATCGCGTCCGGGGCGGCAGCCTACAGGTAGACTATTGCGTTGTGGTGAAAGTCACAGTGCGCCTGTCGAAAGAAGTACAGGTGTGCACTGAAACGTCTATTTTCAGGTCCGAAGAACGTCCTGTCCAGTCTTTAAGACTGCCGCACTTTAGCATTTATCGCCAGTCGCGGTTGCCTCCCCCGGCAGCCAACGCTGCAACACCTGCTGCAGTTCACTGCGGCGCAAGGGTTTGCTCAGGTAATCGTCCATGCCCGCAGCCAGGCATCGCTCGCGGTCGCCCTGTAACGCATTGGCCGTTAGGGCGATGATCGGTAGGGCTTTGCCGTTGGGCAGCAGGCGGATACGGCGGGTAGCCTCGAAACCGTCCATGAACGGCAGGCCGCAATCCATCAGGATCGCATCGAACCGTTGCTGTTCTACTTGGGCGACGGCTTGTTGACCGTCGTCGGCCGTGCTTACGTCCAGGCCCAGGCTGCGCAGCATGGCCTCGGTGACGCTCTGGTTGACCAGGTTGTCCTCGACCAGCAGCACCTGGCGCCCTTCAACCCACTGCAGTTGGCCCCGTTCGGGTGCTGCCGACGCCGCAGACCGGGTCGTGAGGGTGAGGGGCATTTCCAGGGTAAAGGTGGACCCGCGGCCCTCGCCGCTCTGGCCACGCAGGTTGCCACCCATGCGTTCGGCCAGCGTTCGGGCGATGGACAAGCCCAGCCCGGTGCCCCCGTAACGGCGCGAGATCGAGCTGTCGGCCTGCTGGAACGCCACGAACATCAGTTCGAGGCGTTCGCTGTCGATGCCGATACCGGTGTCGCGTACATCACAGGTAAGCCAGATCAGCTGGTCATCCAGGGCTTGCCAGCGCGCCTGCACCTGCACATGGCCATGTTCGGTAAACTTCAGCGCGTTGCCGATCAGGTTCAGCAGGATCTGGCGGATGCGCGTAGGGTCACCGTTCACCTGCAACTGCGCGGTATCGGCTGCCAGTTCCAGTTGCAGGCCCAGGCCCCGTTGCTGGGCAGTGTGCTGGAACGACTGCACGCAACTGCTGATGAGTTCGCCGAGGTTGAAATCGATGTGCTCCAGTTGCAGCGCATCGCGCTCGATCCGCGAGAAATCGAGAATATCGTTGATGACCTTGAGCAGGTGCCCGGTGGATTCGCTGGCCACCGCCGTGTAGTCGGCCTGCTCATTGCTCAGCGGGGTGGTCTCCAGCAGTTGCAGCATGCCCAGTACGCCATTCATGGGTGTGCGCAGTTCGTGGCTCATCATGGCCAGGAAGTCCGACTTGGCGCGGTTGGCCTGCTCGGCTTCTTCCCGTGCCTGGATCAGCTCGGCGATGGCCTGTTTCTGCTCGGCGCTGGCCTGTTCCAGGGCGTGGGCCAGGTTATTGATGTGGCGGGCCAGGTGGCCGAGTTCGCTGTCATCCACCACCGGCACGGGCGTGTCGTACTGCCCCTGCTGAATGGCTTTCACCGCATGGCCCATGTCACTGATCGGCTTGGCCAGGTTCAGCGCCAGGCGCCGGGCCAGCAGGAAGGTGAACAGCAGGGCGAACAGGGCCAGTACGGCGGCCTTTATGACAATTTCCTGCTGCCGCTGGCTGAAGGCATCGTCCGACATGCCAACGATCACCCGGCCAAGGTAATCATCCCCAATGGCCGGTGCAGCGCTCGGGCCTTGCTGCAGGAAGTCGTTCTCCAGGCGGATTTGCTGCAGGCGGATGGGCGCCTGGAACACTTCCACCCGCTGCGCGCGGTTGACGCTTTCGTCCGACTGCTCAACGTAGACCAGGATATGGTTACGGCTGTCCTGCACTTCCAGAAAGCGCACGTGCGGGATGGTCAGGGTGGCGCGCATGAGGCTTTCGAGCACTTCGTTGTTACCCGAAATCACCCCGTACTCCGACGCCGGTGCCAACTGGTTGGCGATCAGTTGGCCGGTGTGGTTGAGCTCCTGGCGCAAGTCCTGGATGCGCACGAACGTGAAGAAACTGATCAGCAGCAGGGTCAGCAACAGGGCAGGGCCGAGGCTGATGATCTGGGTGCGGGTATGGATGTCCCAGCTCAGGCGTTTGCTCATGGCGTGGGGGCTCCTTCGGCCAGCGCCTTGGCGGCAACGTTGACGTCGATGGGTTCAAGGCCGAGGGCGCGTGCCACCTGCTGGTTGCCGCTGACCCCGAACTGGTGGGGGTACAGGCTGCGCGGCCACCGTGCAGGCGCTTGGTCGAGCAGGTGGTCCAGTACCGCGATCCAGTCGTCCTGGTCGCTGTAGGTGCTGGCCAGGGCGCCGGCGCGCACGAACGCGGCGTTCGGGCCAATCAGTGCCATTTGCCGGCCATAGCTGCTCAACAGCAGGTTTTTCGCAGTCTTGGAGTTATACAGGTCAGGGTCGTCGAGCCCCAACAGCACATCACTGTTGCCCAGCACGTGTTGAAGCGGGCGGCTGTCGAGCGGATCTGGCCACGCCTGGGCGACGATCTCCAGCCCCAAAGGGCCGGCAGCCTGGCGCAGTTCGTCAAGCAAAAAGCGGCTGTGTTCACCGTAGAGCACCCCAACGCGCTGGGCCTGCGGTAACAGGTAATGGGCCAGGCGCAGTTGCCGGCCCAGCGGCGGGTCGCTCCACAGCAAGGTGAGAAACCCGGGGCGGGACTTTCCCAGGCGCTGTTCAACCTGTACCCGCCCTACGCGCATCGCCAGTGCCGGCGGGCCGGCGCTCTCCGACAAGCGCCATTCCAGTGCATCGTTATCCAGCAGTACCAAGCGCTGATCAGGTTTCAGGCTGCCTGGGCGCGGCAGGTCGGTGGCCGACTGAAAGTGCACATGGTCATGGGGGCGGCGGCTTTCCAGTGCCGCAATGAAACTGCGGATACCCGGCTGGTCCTGGGCCCCGACCAGCAGGATTTCGCCGGCAGACAATGGCCCCATTGGCCATAGACACAGCAGCATCAGGCGCAGCAGCAGGGCCATCAGAACTCCAGCTCCGCGCTCACGCTCAGCCGATGGCGGCTGTCGTAGCGGTTCTGCACGGCGGTGGTCGGTTCGTCGTCCAGGCGCTGTTGCCACAGTGCGGCCAGCTCGAGGCTGTTGCCGTAGACCCGCCAACGCTTGGCCAGGCGCAGGTCCAGGCGTTCGTAGCGGTATTGGTTGAGCGCATCGTCGCCATAATAGAACACCGCACTGGACCAGCCATCGCCCCAGTTCCTCATCCAGCCAGCCGACCCGCTGTTGTGCGCACTCAGGCGGCGGTCATCCGGGTTGCTGGCCCAGGCGTCCACATGGGCGTAGGTCAGGCGCAGCCGGTCGCGCAGGGTAGGGCGCCAGTCAAGCTGCGCCTCGCTACCGCTGAAGCGGGCGCGGTTGGCATTGCTGGCGATGTACTGGTTATTCTTCAGCGGCTCGCTGATCATCCCGGTGATCTCGTCGTAGAACAGCTTTACATCCATGCTCAGGTCGATATCGCTGAAGTAGCCGTTGTAGCCCACTTCGCGTGAGCGCATGCGCTCCTGCTCCAGGTCGCCAGGCCCGCGCGTCTTGACGAAGTATTGGCCGCGCTGCTGGCCAAAGGCATACGGGCTGAGGTTGGTGACTGTGTAGCTCCAGTTGACGTTGTTCTCGAACATGTCCGGCGAGCGCACCGCCTCCGAGTACACCGCCCGCAGGCCGTGGCGCGGGGTGATCAGGTAATTGACCGCCACCCGCGGCGTAAGCGAGCTGCCAGACAGGCGCGAGTCCTCCAGCATGGCGCCACCCTGCACGATCCAGTGCTCGTCCGCGCGCCATTCCAGTTGCCCGAACAGGCGCCAGGTCTGGTCATCGACGCTGCCGTTGAAGTAGGTCTGGGAGTCGGCACGATCATACCGGTAGTTCATGCCACTGAGCAGGCGCAGGTTGTCGGTCAGGCTCAAGGTGTCCTGGATTTCCAGGTCGTAGCGGGTTTCGCGGGTGCTCTGGTCGACGTCGCCGCAGACCACATTCTTGCCACCGCCGGTTTGCCACTGCGCCTTGATGGCCTCGACCAACGCCTGCTCCTGTGGGTTGCTGCTGGGGGGCGGGTTGTTGGCGCCACGGGCCACCTGCTCGGCGTAGTTGGGGTTGAGCTGCCACAGGCGCGTGAGCTCGGGGCTGAACGACAGCGCCGCATCGCACGCCCGCCAGACCTGCTGGCGGTCGAAGTGCTGCGCCGAGCCTTGCACGTAAAGGCTGTGGTCCGGGTTGAAGTCGATGTTCCAGCGGACTGACCCTGCGTAATCCTTGGCGTCGACGTCGGCATTGTCGCCGCGCTGGGTGACGTAGGGGAACACGGGCTGGTACGTATAGGGCCGCTGGTTGCTGCCCTCCTTGGCTGCCAGTTGCCATTCCAGGGTCTGGTCGGGTGCCAGGGTGTGGCTGGCGCTGAGGTTGAAGCGGGTGGCGCGGCGGCTGTCCCGGTAATCCTGGCCGAACTGGTTGTGGTCGAAGCCGTCATCCTGCTGCCCCGACAGCGACAGGCGCATGTCGCCGCCGTCCCAGCCGAAACCGTGGCTGGCATAGAAGTCATTGATACCGTTCTGGCCACGGGTCATTTTCAGGCGCGTGCCATGGCTGTCTGCCGGGTTGCGGGTGAGAATGTTGACCACGGCCATCAGTGCGTTGGCGCCATAGCTGACGGTGTTGGGCCCGCGGAACACCTCGATGCGCTCGATGTCTTCCATGGCCAGCGGTATATCGCTCCAGTCCACCGTGGCCAGCCCGGCCCGGTACACCGAACGCCCGTCGATCAGCACCTGCATGCGGCGCGCCTCGTTGGCGTTGCTGCCGTGGTAGTTGACCGTGGGCTGGTTGCCCGCGCCGTAGCCCACCATCATGCCCGGGACCAGGCGCAGCAGCTCGGGGATATCCCGTGCACCACTGGCGCGGATCAGTTCGCTGTCCAGCACGGTCATGCTGCCTGGCACCGCCGCGGGGGATTGTTTCAGCCGCGTCGCGGTCAGAACCTGTGGCAGGTCGGTATTGTCGATGAACAGGTCGTCGGCCACGGCTGGCGCACCGAAGAGGGCGGTCAGTACGAGCAGGTGCGGGTACGGGGGCGAGCCAGGGAACACGGAGCGGCCTTGTATCAGAGTTGAATTAAACAGGCATGGTAACTGACCTTTCGCGTTTTGCCAGTGATCTGCGCCGGGTTGCACGCCGGTTGTGGGATTATCGCCACCCGCCTTGGCGCGGGCCTGGCGAGCCGTATAATGCGCCCGTCGCCACTTACTTTTTGGCTTTAACGGATTGGATATGACTGAACAGCAACCTGTTGCAGTTCTGGGGGGCGGCAGCTTCGGCACCGCCGTGGCGAACCTGCTGGCGGAAAACGGCGTGCCCGTGCGCCAGTGGATGCGCGACCCGGCCCAGGCCGAGGCCATGCGCGCCAACCGCGAGAACCCGCGCTACCTCAAGGGCATTCGCCTGCAGGACCGCGTTGAACCGGTCAATGACCTGCTGGCTACGTTGCAGGCCTGCGACCTGATCTTCGTCGCACTGCCGTCCAGCGCCTTGCGCAGCGTGCTGGCCCCCCATGCCGAGCTGCTCAGCGGCAAGGGCCTGGTCAGCCTGACCAAAGGCATCGAGGCACAGACGTTCAAGCTGATGAGCCAGATCGTCGAAGAAATCGCTCCTCAGGCACGTATCGGCGTGCTGTCCGGCCCCAACCTGGCCCGGGAAATCGCCGAGCATGCGTTGACCGCAACGGTGGTGGCCAGTGAAGACGAGCTGCTGTGCCAGCAGGTACAGGAGGTGCTGCACGGGCGTACCTTCCGGGTCTACGCCAGTGGCGACCGGTTTGGCGTCGAACTGGGCGGGGCGCTGAAGAACGTCTACGCCATCATCGCCGGCATGGCAGTGGCCCTGGGCATGGGCGAGAACACCAAGAGCATGCTGATTACCCGCGCCCTGGCCGAGATGACCCGTTTTGCGGTAAGCCAGGGTGCCAACCCCATGACTTTCCTGGGGCTCGCGGGTGTCGGTGACCTGATCGTCACCTGTTCCTCGCCCAAAAGCCGTAATTACCAGGTTGGCCATGCCCTGGGCCAGGGCCTTAGCCTTGGAGAGGCGGTCAACCGCCTGGGCGAAGTGGCCGAGGGCGTGAACACCCTCAAGGTGCTCAAGGCCAAGGCCCAGCAGGCGCAAATCTACATGCCGCTGGTGGCGGGCCTGCACGCCATTCTGTTCGAAGGCCGTACGCTGGATCAGGTCATCGAGCACCTGATGCGCGCCGAGCCCAAGACCGATGTCGATTTCATTTCCATCAGCGGCTTCAACTGAGCCGCAGGTGGCCTTCGTCGCAGCAAGGAGCGAAACATGAACGATACCCCCGAACGCGCCCAGCGCGAGTCCATCATCCTGCGGGTGGTGTGGATGCTGGTGTTTGCAGTGGTGTGGCAACTGGCCGAGCTGCTGCTCGGCGGCCTGGTGCTGGTGCAGCTGGTCTATCGCCTGATCTATGGTGCCCCCAGCGCCAGCCTGATGAATTTCGGCGACAGCCTCAGCCAGTTCCTGGCCCAGATCGGCCGTTTCGGCACTTTCCACACCGACCAGAAGCCCTGGCCGTTCGCTGACTGGCCAGCCGCGCGTGCCCCCGAAGGCGAGGCCGGGCACAGCGTGCCACCGGCCCCGCACCCGGTTCGCGATGAGGAGCCGAAGCTGTGAACCTGTGGGTATTGCGCCACGGCGAAGCCGAACCACGGGCCAACACGGATGCCGAACGGCGCCTGACGGCCCATGGCCGCGAACAGGTGCTGCACAGCGCCGCACGCCTGTTGGGCAAGCCCTTGCAGGCAATAATCGCCAGCCCGTATGTACGGGCCCAGCAAACCGCTGCGCTGGTGCATGGCACCCTCGGTTTTACCGAACCGGTCCGCACCGTGCCTTGGCTGACCCCTGAAAGCGACGTGCAGCAGGTGATCGGCGAAATCGAGCAACTGGGCTTGCAGCATGTGTTGCTGGTCAGCCACCAGCCCCTGGTCGGCCACCTGGTGACGATGCTCGAGCAGGGGGCTCACCAGCGTCCTGCGGCCATGAGCACAGCCAGCCTGGCTGAACTGGAAGGCGACTGGCCACTGGCCGGGCTGATGACGCTCAAGGGCATCCATTCGCCTGCGTAAGCGGGCGCCATGGGTGAACTTTCTTTAGTCGGCAACTGGCATTTCTGTCAGTTGCCCCGGGTGCTGGCCTGTTGCTAGCTTGGCCGCACATTTCGCGCTCAAGGCGGCTTGCATGACAGGCGATATCTGGGAGTTGTTGAATTCGCTGGACCTGCAGTCCACCGTGGCCAAGGTAGAGCAGGGCGTTGCGCTTGATTTTGCCCAGCATAGCCTGCTGCGGGAGGTGGCCGATGCCAGGTTCTACCAGCTGATGCGCAAGGTCAGCGCCGCCAGCTTGGAGCCTGCCACCCGTGAGCTCATCGAAGCTGACCTGAGGGCCCTGCAGGAGGCCTGCCTGCATGTTGCCCATTTGCTGCAAGTCAGCTGCCTGGCCCTGCGCCGCCTGGGCCTCGACGCCGCCGAACAGCGCCTGGCCCGCGAGGCCCTGGAAAGCCAGCAGGCCTGCATTCAGGCCTGCCTGCGCCGCTCGCTGGCGAGCTTCGACCGCTCGGCGTGACCTGATTGCCCTTGCCGATGACCTATCCGAACGTTGCCTGAATGTGCGCGGGTGCCGACAATGGGCCATCACCCATCGCCCGGATACGCGCCATGTCGCAGCCGATCTTCTTCGCCCACGCCAACGGCTTTCCATCGGCCACCTACGGCAAGCTGTTCGCTGCCCTGGCGCCGGACTACCACGTGCAGCACTTGCCCCAGCATGGCCACGACCCGCGCTTTCCGGTGGATGACAACTGGCAGAACCTGGTGGACGAGCTGTTGCATCACCTGGCGTTGCAACCGCAACCGGTATGGGGGGTGGGCCACTCGCTGGGGGGCGTTTTGCACCTGCACGCGGCCCTGCGCCGGCCCGACCTGTACCGCGGTGTGGTCATGCTTGACTCACCCGTGCTTACCCGTGCCGATCAGTGGCTGCTGCGCATCGCCAAGCGGCTGGGGTTCATCGACCGCATCACCCCCGCAGGGCGTACGCTGGGCCGCCGTTCGGAGTTCGAGGACCGGGACAGCGCGCGGCAGTATTTCGCCGGCAAATCGCTGTTCCGCCAGTTTGACCCGGAGTGCCTGGACGCGTACATCGAGCACGGGCTTCTTGAGCAGCAGCAGAAACTGCAGTTGCGCTTCGACCCCGCCACCGAAATCAGCATCTACCGCAGTATCCCCCATACCAGCCCGGCGCCTGCTCGCCAGTTGCAGGTGCCGTTGGCGATGGTGTGCGGCGAGCGCAGCGACGTCATCCGCCGCCACCATACCTTCACCGTGCGTGGCATGCCGCGGGGCGAGTTTCACAGCGTGCCAGGTGGGCACATGTTTCCGCTCGAGCGGCCCGCCGACACCGCCAGCCTGTTGAAGGGGCTGTTCGACCGCTGGGGGCAGGCATGAGCGCGGCGGTGGAAGAGGTTCGCCTGAGCCTCGGCCATATCGAGCTGGCCGCCCATTTGTTCGGCCCCGAGGACGGCCTGCCGGTCATTGCCCTGCATGGATGGCTGGACAACGCCAACAGCTTCGCGCACCTGGCCCCACGGCTGAAGGGCCTGCGCATCGTGGCGCTGGACCTGGCAGGCCATGGGTACTCGCAGCATCGCCCGCCGGGTGCCGGTTATGCGCTGGCAGACTATGCCCATGACGTGCTGCGGGTGGCTGAGCAGCTGGGTTGGCAGCGGTTCGCGCTGCTTGGGCATTCGCTGGGGGCCATCATCTGCGTGCAACTGGCCGCTGCCTTGCCCGACCGGGTCAGCCACCTTGCCCTGATCGACGGCGTAATACCGCCCACCGGCGGTGAACAGGATGCGGCCGAGCGACTGGGCATGGCGTTGCAGGCGCAACTGCGGCTCGATGGCAAGCGCAAGTCGGTGTATGCCACCCAGGAGCAAGGCGTGCACGCCAGGATGAAAGGCATGGTGGCCGTCAGCCGCGAGGCCGCCGAGCTGCTGGCCCAGCGGGGCCTGATGCCTGTGCCGGGGGGGTACAGCTGGCGCAGTGACAGCCGCTTGACCCTGCCATCGCCGGTACGCCTCAGCGAAGCCCAGGCGATGGCCTACGTGATGCGGGTCAGTTGCCCGGCGCGGCTGGTGGTTGCGCAGAGTGGCATGCTGGCGCGCAACACGCGGCTGCTGGAGCAGCTACCCTTCGAGCAGGTGACACTGCCCGGTGGCCATCACCTGCACCTGAACGATGAGCAGGGGGCGCAGCTTGTCGCAGACTGTTTCAATCGCTTCTTTGGCTTTGCTTGACTTGCACCGGACAAGTGTCGAGGCTTGGCGGGTTGATCAGGGAGACAACCATGCAACTGCCAGACATCCACATGCTTCACCTCGGCGCCGCGCGCCGCGTGGTTCGCCAATGAGCGCGCCCATTGCCCTGCGTTGTGCCTTGGCGGCCGGGCTTGCGCTGGCCAGCCCGCTGCTGTGGGCCAGCAGCCTGCCGGTGCCGGTAGATGCCAAGGTGGTCGACCAGCGGCCATCGGTGGAGCAGGAGCGCATTTACCCCATGGGCCCGCTGCGCAAGATCAGCGGCCGCCTGCGGGTTGAAAACAAGGTCGAAAGCCGTGGCCAGGTCAGTTCGGTTACCTACGAACTGCCGGTCGAACGTACCGCCCGTGAAGCGTTCACCAGTGCCCGCGAGGCCCTGCAGCAGGCGGGCGGCTACCCGCTGTTCTGGTGCCAGGGCCGCGATTGTGGCGAGGCCAGCATCTGGGCCAACGACGTGTTCGCCAATGCCCGCCTCAATGGGGGTGACGAGCAGCAGGCATTCATCCTGCTGCGCCGCTCTGCAGAGCAAGCCGACACCCTGGTCGCGCTGTACAGCGTTACCCGCGGCAACCGCCGTGCATACCTGCATGTGGAAGAATTCGTCGCAGCCAGCCCGCTTGGCGAGCTGTTGCCCACTGCCGCCACCGTACTGCGCGAAATGCGCGACACCGGCAAGCTCGACTACCCGGACCTGGCAGCGCCCAACGCTGCCTGGGCCACCCTGTTGGCGCGCAGCCTGAACCTCGACAGCACGCTGCGGGCAAGCCTCAGCGGTGCCAAGGCCGAAGACTGGCGCCAGGCACTGATAAAGGCCGGGGTACGCAGTGCGCGCCTTGAAACGGGTGATGCGCCAACCGATGGCCTGCACCTCGAACTGATCCGCTGAACGAGCAACACCATGCTTAACAACGACCGCCTGCTGGTCCAGATCCTGCTGCTGGCACTGCTGGGCGCTGGCCTTTGGGTCATGGCGCCTTTCATCTCGGCCCTGTTGTGGGGCGCGATCCTGGCCTTCGCCAGTTGGCCGGTGATGCGCCTGCTGACCCGCGCACTGGGCGGTCGCGAAACCCTGGCAGCCAGCCTGCTGACCACCGCCTGGATTCTTATCGTGGCCCTGCCGCTGGTATGGCTGGGCTTCAACCTTGCCGACCACATTCGTGACGCCACGGCATTCGTGCGGGATGTGCAGGTCGATGGCCTGCCAGACGCCCCCGCCTGGGTAGGCAGCCTGCCTTTCGTCGGTGAACGGCTGGTGAGTGGGTGGCAGTCCCTGGATCAGCAGGGCGCTGCACTGCTGGCGTCGGTCAAGCCCTACCTGGGGCAGGTGGGCAACTGGCTGCTGGCCCGCAGCGCGCAGATCGGCAGCGGGGTGCTGGAGCTCACCCTGAGCCTGGTATTCGTGTTTTTCTTCTACCGTGACGGCCCACGCCTTTCGGCGTTCGTGCTGCGCCTGTTGCACCGGCTGATGGGTGAGCGTGCCGAGTATTACCTCAACCTGGTCGCCGGCACCGTGCAACGGGTGGTCAACGGGGTGATCGGCACTGCCGCGGCGCAGGGCCTGCTGGCCATGATCGGCTTCCTGATTGCGGGTGTGCCCGGCGCCATCGTGCTGGGCCTGGTTACCTTCATGCTCAGCCTGATCCCCATGGGCCCGCCGCTGGCCTGGATTCCGGTCACCGGCTGGCTGGTGTGGAAAGGGGATTACGGCATGGCCGTGTTCATGAGCATCTGGGGCACCTTCGTCATCAGCGGCGTGGACAACGTGCTCAAGCCCTACCTGATCAGCCGCGGTGGCGACCTGCCCTTGGTCATCGTGCTGCTGGGCGTCTTCGGCGGGCTGTTGGCCTTTGGCTTCATTGGGCTATTCATCGGGCCGACATTGCTGGCGGTGGGCTACAGCCTACTGCTGGACTGGAGCCGCAATGCCGAACAGCCGCCGTCTGCCTGACGCCCCGTAGCCAGGCCCAGGTCAGATCTTTACGCATTCTTTATACCAAGCCCCCCTGAGCGATCTCGCCCCTTTACGCGCCTGAACCGGACAATTCCCCCAAAGCGGCCACTGCCGCACCAAGGGGAGAACCATTGATGAACGTACTCGACGGGCTGTCACTGCTGCTGGCAGTGGCATTGGCGGTTTACCTGCTGGTGGCGCTGTTGTGCGCCGACCGCAGCTAGGTGGCCCCCATGCACAGTTACGACATCGCGTTGCTGCTGGCATTTTTTGCCATCGTCCTGTTACCTGCACCCTGGCTCGGGCGCTTCTACTACAACGTCATGGAAGGCCAGCGCACCTGGCTCACCCCCGTGCTGGGCCCGGTCGAGCGGGCGTGCTACCGGCTGGCAGGGGTGTCGCCAGGGCATGAGCAGGGCTGGCGGCACTATGCGCTGGCCCTTCTGGCGTTCAACCTGGCCGGGTTCGTGCTGCTGTTCGGGGTTTTGTTGCTGCAAGGCCATTTGCCCCTGAACCCCCAGCACCTGCCAGGGCAAGAATGGTCACTGGCACTCAACACGGCCGTGAGCTTCGTGACCAACACCAACTGGCAGGCCTACAGCGGGGAGGCTTCCGTCAGCTACCTGAGCCAGATGCTCGGGCTGACCGTGCAGAACTTCGTCAGCGCCGCCACAGGCCTGGCAGTGCTGGTTGCCCTGTGCCGCGGCATTGCACGGCGCACGTCGGCCACGTTGGGTAATTTCTGGGTCGACCTGACACGTGCCACGCTTTACGGCCTGTTACCCCTGTGCCTGGTGCTGGCACTGCTGCTGGTGTGGCAGGGCGTACCGCAAACCTTCACCGACTATGCCCATGCCTTGACCCTGCAAGGTGCCGAACAGGTCATCCCGCTGGGCCCTGCTGCCAGCCAGATCGCCATCAAGCAGCTGGGCACCAACGGCGGTGGCTTCTTCGGCGTCAACTCGGCGCACCCGTTCGAGAACCCCACGGCGTTGAGCAACCTGCTGGAGGTAGGCGCGATCATCCTCATCCCGGTGGCCTTGGTATTCACCTTCGGCCACTACGTGAAAGACCTGCGCCAGAGCCGCGCGATTCTGGCCTGCATGCTGGCCCTGTTCCTGATCGGTGGCGCCACCGCGCTGTGGTCCGAACACCAGCCCAACCCGGCCCTGCAAAGCAGCCAGGTGCAGCAGACCGCACCGCTGGAGGGCAAGGAAAGCCGCTTCGGCGTAACGGGCTCTGTGCTGTGGACGGCTACCACCACGGCCGCTTCCAATGGTTCGGTCAATGCCATGCACGACAGCCTCAACCCACTGACCGGCATGGTCGCCATGATCAACATGATGGTCGGTGAGGTGATCTTCGGCGGGGTGGGGGCGGGCCTTTACGGCATGCTGCTGTTCGTGTTGATCGCGGTGTTTCTGGCCGGGCTGATGATTGGCCGCACACCCGAATACCTGGGCAAGAAACTGCAGGCCCGTGAGGTGCAACTGCTGGTGGCGACCCTGCTGGTGATGCCGGTCGGCGTGCTGGTGCTCGGGGCCATCGCTGCCAGCCTGCCAGGCCCTGCAGCGGCCATCAGCAACCCAGGGCCCCACGGCTTCAGCCAACTGCTGTATGCCTATACCTCGGGTGCTGCCAACAACGGTTCGGCGTTCGCCGGGTTTGGCGCCAACACCGTGTTCCACAACCTGATGATCGCGCTGGCGATGCTGATCGGGCGCTTCGGCTACATCCTCCCGGTGCTGGCGCTGGCCGGTAGCCTGGCGGCGAAGCGCAGCGCTGCGCAGGGGCTTAACAGTTTCCCGACCCATGGGCCGCTGTTCACCGGCCTGCTGCTGCTGACCATCCTGCTGGTAGGGGGGCTGACCTTCCTGCCCACACTGGCCCTTGGGCCGGTCGCCGAACACCTGAGCCAGGTCTACTGAGGACTCACCATGAACATGCCCATTCCTGAAGTGAAGGCCCGGCACGCCTCCGTCGACCAGACCCGCCTGGCTGCCCTGTGGCGCCCGGCCCTGGTGCAGGCGTTCATCAAGCTCGACCCGCGCCAGCTCAAGCGCTCCCCGGTCATGCTTGTGGTGGCCATCACCGCGCTGCTGACCACGCTGTTGTGCCTGGCGCCCGACAGCGGGGTGAGCACGGGCGTCGCCGTGCAGATCGCGCTGTGGCTGTGGTTTACCGTGCTGTTCGCCAATTTCGCCGAAGCCTTGGCCGAAGGCCGCGGCAGGGCCCGCGCCGACAGCCTCAAGGCAGGCAGCCAAGGCCTGGCTGCCCGGCGCCGCCTGGGCGATGGCAACTACGAGACGGTCGCCGCCAGTGCGCTGCGCAAAGGCGATGTGGTACGGGTGGAGGCTGGCGAGATGATCCCCGGCGACGGCGAGGTCATCGAAGGCATCGCCGCCGTCAACGAGGCCGCCATTACCGGTGAGTCCGCCCCGGTGATTCGTGAGTCGGGCGGGGATCGCTCGGCGGTTACCGGCAACACTCGGTTGGTGTCTGACTGGCTGGTGATCCGCATCGTCAGCAACCCCGGTGAATCGACCCTGGACCGAATGGTGGCCTTGGTCGAAGGCGCCCGCCGGCAGAAAACCCCGAACGAGATTGCCCTGGATATCCTGCTGATCGGGCTCACCCTGGTATTTCTGATCGTGGTGGTGACCTTGCAGCCGTTCGCCCACTTCGTCGGTGGCAGCCTGCCGCTGATTTTCCTGGCCGCGTTGCTGGTCACGCTGATCCCCACCACCATCGGCGGGCTGCTCTCCGCCATCGGTATCGCCGGCATGGACCGCCTGGTACGCCTGAACGTCATCGCCCGCTCGGGCCGCGCAGTGGAGGCGGCCGGCGACGTGCACACGCTGATGCTCGACAAGACGGGCACCATCACCTTCGGCAACCGCCGCTGCAGTGCCTTGCATGCAGCACCTGGCATTACCCCGCGCGAGCTGGGGGAGGGCGCCTTGCTGGCGTCGCTGGCCGATGACACGGCCGAAGGCAAATCGATCGTGGAATACCTGCGCCAGCTGCATGACTTCGTCGAACCGGCTGCTGGCCAGTTCGACCCGGTGGTATTCACCGCGCAGACGCGGCTGTCGGGCATTGATGTGGGCCCGCGCCGCTACCGCAAGGGCGCGGTGGACGCGGTGCTGGCCTTCGTTGGCATGCAGCGCCTGGACGTGCCAGCCGCGCTGGCCCGCGAGATAGAACGCATTGCCCAAAGCGGCGGTACGCCATTGCTGGTATGCGTCGACAAGCGCCTGCTGGGGGTGATCCACCTCAAGGATGTAGTCAAGCCGGGTATCCGCGAGCGTTTTGCCGAATTGCGCAAACTGGGTATCCGCACCGTGATGGTGACCGGTGACAACCCCCTGACGGCCGCTGCCATCGCCGCCGAGGCGGGGGTTGACGACGTGCTGGCCGAAGCAACGCCTGAGAAGAAGCTGGCCCGCATTCGCCAGGAGCAGAACGACGGGCGCCTGGTCGCGATGTGCGGCGACGGGGCCAACGACGCTCCAGCGCTGGCACAGGCGGACGTAGGCATGGCCATGAACGATGGCACCCAGGCTGCCCGCGAGGCCGCCAACATGGTCGATCTGGACAGCGACCCCACCAAGCTGCTGGACGTGGTGCAGGTGGGCAAGGCGCTGCTGGTGACCCGTGGCGCACTCACCACCTTTTCCATTGCCAACGACGTGGCCAAGTACTTCGCCATCCTGCCGGCGTTGTTTGCCGCCATCTACCCGCAACTGGGGGCGCTCAACCTGATGCACCTGGCCAGCCCGCAGAGCGCGATCCTGTCTGCCATCGTGTTCAACGCACTGATCATCGTGGTGCTCATCCCGCTGGCGCTGCGCGGGGTGCGGGTGCAGGCCGCCAGCGCCGCGCAGCTGCTGCGGCGCAACCTGCTGATCTACGGGCTGGGCGGCATCGTCGTGCCGTTCGCCGGGATCAAGCTGATCGACTTGCTGCTCAACGCCTTGCACCTGGTCTGAGGAGGCCAACATGAATGCTTACCTACGCCCGGCCTTGAGCCTGGTGCTGTTGATGACCCTGTTGACGGGTGCGTTGTACCCCCTGGCCGTGACCGGTATTGCCCAGCTTGTGTTCCCCACCCAGGCCAACGGCAGCCTGGTGCGTGACGAGCAGGGCCAGGTGCGCGGCTCGGCGTTGATTGCCCAGGCGTTCACGGGCGATGCGTGGTTCCATTCGCGGCCTTCGGCAGGCGCCTATGCCACCGTCGCCAGTGCGGCCAGTAACCTGTCGCCGGGCAACCCGGCCCTGGCCGAGCGGGTGAAGGGCGACGCTGCACAGCTGTACCAGGCGCAACTCGGGCCGGTACCGCTGGCGCTGCTCACAACCTCTGGCAGCGGCCTGGACCCGCACCTGCCGCCAGAGGCTGTGGCCTACCAGATCCCGCGCGTGGCAGCAGCGCGAAACCTGCCCCCGGCGCGCTTGCAAGGCCTGCTGGAACAGGCCACCCTGCACCCGTTGATTGGCCCGCCGGTGGTCAATGTGCTGGCGCTCAACCAAGCATTGGCACGCCTGAGCGACTAGCCGTCGAGACAATGGCAGGCACGCGCGCAGCTCGCGACGGCGTGCCCAGCAGGCCCGAACGACGCACCTCACCCAAGCAGAACCCAAGGACCGAAACATGAGCGATTCCGCCCGCGCCGACGCCCTGCTGGCCACGCTCCCGCGTACCGGCCGGGGCCGCTTGAAGGTGTTTCTCGGCGCTGCCCCCGGTGTCGGCAAGACCTTCGCCATGCTCAAGGACGCCCACGCCCGCCAGCGCCAGGGCCAGGCGGTGCTGGCGGCAGTGGTGGAAACCCACGGGCGCGCCGAAACCGAGGCGCTGCTGGCAGGCTTGAAACAGCAACCCCTGCTGCGCAGCCAGTACCGCGGCGTCACCCTGGAGGAAATGGACCTCGATGGTGTGCTTCAGGGCGCTGCGGGCCTGGTACTGGTCGACGAACTGGCCCACACCAACGCCCCCGGCGGCCGCCATGCCAAACGCTGGCAGGACGTGCAGGAACTGCTGGCCGCCGGTATCGATGTGTACACCACCCTCAACGTCCAGCACCTCGAGAGCCTCAATGACAAGGTGCAGGACATCACCGGCGTGCGGGTCCGCGAAACCGTACCGGACTGGGTGCTGCAGGATGCCTTCGAACTGCTGCTGATCGACCTGCCGCCCCGCGAACTGCTGGAGCGCCTGCGGGCGGGCAAGGTCTACGTGCCAGAACAGGCGCGGGCGGCGGTGGATGCATTCTTCTCGCCGAGCAACCTCAACGCCCTGCGTGAACTGGCCATGCAGGCCGCTGCGGCCCAGGTGGACGTGGATGTTGCCCAAGGTTACCGCCAGCGCGGTGAGGCGGCACCTGCCTTGCGTGGGCGCTTGCTGGTGGGCGTTGACGGTGACGATCAGGCTGAACGGCTGGTGCGTCATGCCAGCCGTGTGGCGCAGCGCCGGCACCTGCCATGGAGCCTGGTGCATGTGGACAACGGCGGGGTACGTGACGAAGCAGGCCGCCAGCGCCTGCAAGCGGCGCAGCAGCTGGCCGAGCGCTTGGGCGGCGAGGTGGTGGTGCTGCGGGCAGGGGAGGTGGCGCACACGTTGATTCAGCACGCGGCCGAGCGGCGCGCCAGCCTGGTGCTGGTGGGGCAGACCCGACAGCGCCTGCGCCGGCGGCTGTTCGGGGCGGGCGTGGCCACGCGGCTGCTGCGTGCCAGCCACGGCCTGGAGGTCAACGTACTGGCCCGTGACGCGCAGCGCCCGGCACCAAGGCCAGTGGTGCGGCAGGTCTGGGTGTGGCGTCATTACGTGCTGGCGCTGTTGGCTACCGTGACGGCAGCCGGCCTGGCCTGGGCGGTTGCCAGCGTGCTGGCGTTGCCCAACATATCGCTGGTGTTTCTGGCGGCAGTGCTGCTGGTGGCAGTGCGCAGCAGCCTGGGCCCGGCGTTGGCGTGCGCGCTGTTGTCGTTTCTGGCCTACGACTTTCTGTTCATCCCGCCGAATTTCTCGTTGAGCATCCAGCGCGAAGAAGACGTGCTGACCTTGGTGTTCTTCCTGCTGATGGCTGCACTCACCGGCAACCTGGCGGCCCGTCAGCGCCGCCAGTTGCAGGCCCTGCGTGAAACCCAGGCGCAAACCAGCCAGTTGCTCGACCTGTCACGCCGGCTGACGGTGGCGACCGACCGCCAGGCGGTGCTCACTGCGGCCAGCCAGTACCTCGATGGCCAGCAAGGCTTGCAGGTGTGCCTGCTACAGCGCGATGCCGAGGGCCAGTTGCAGGTGGCCAGTGGCGAGGTGCCCCGCTTCAGCGCCACTGAACAGGCGGCGGCGCAGTGGGCCTGGCAGCATCGCCAGGCGGCAGGCCGCGGCAGTGATACGCTGCCGGATGGCCGCTGGTGGTGGTGGCCATTGGTGGTCGATGAAACCCCCCTGGCGCTGCTGGGGGTTTGCCTGCGCTCCGGTCAGCCCCTGGGCGACCCGCACCGGCGCCTGTTGCGGGCGTTGGGGCAACCCTTGGCCCAGGCCCTGGCCCGCGCGGACCTGGCCGAACAGCTGGAGGCGGCGCGCCTGCAAGGTGAGACGGAGCAACTGCGCAGTGCCTTGCTGGCATCGGTGTCCCACGACCTGCGTACGCCGCTGACGGCCATGCGCGGCAGTATCGACAGCCTGTTGGCACTGGGCGAAGCGATCCCGGTGAGCGACCGCCGCGAGCTGTTGGAGGGCACCCGCAACGAGGCGGAGCGCCTGGACCGCTACATCCAGAACCTGCTGGACATGACCCGCCTGGGCCACGGCAGCCTCAAGCTGGCCCGTGACTGGGTAGCCCCGGCCGACATTGTCGGCAGTGCCTTGCAGCGCCTGCGTGCAGTGCTGGCACCCTTGCAGGTGCACACTGACGTGCCTGCGCAATTGCCGCTGCTGTTCGTGCACGCCGCGCTGATCGAGCAGGCACTGGTCAACGTGCTGGAAAACGCCGCGCGCTTTTCGCCGCCTGCAGGCCGTTTGCAGTTGCAGGTAACCGTGCACCACCCGCAATTGCGCATGGCCGTCAGCGACGAAGGGCCCGGTATTCCCCTGGCTGACCGGGCGAAGATCTTCGACATGTTCTACACCGCCGCCCGTGGCGACCGGGGCGGGCAGGGCACCGGGCTGGGCCTGGCGATCTGCCAGGGCATGATTGGTGCCCATGGGGGGCAGATTCTGGTCGACGACGGCATTGATGGTAAGGGCACCTGCATCACCCTATGCTTGCCGCTCCCCGTCCAACCTGAAAGCGAAAGTGAAATGCCATGAGCCACACCGCCACCTTGCTGGTCATTGATGACGAACCGCAGATTCGCAAGTTCCTGCGCATCAGCCTGGCATCCCAGGGCTACAAGGTGCTCGAGGCGGCCACCGGCGCCCAGGGCCTGGCCGAGGCCGCCTTGGGCAAGCCTGACCTGGTGGTGCTCGACTTGGGGTTGCCAGACATGGACGGCCAGCACGTGCTGCGCGAGCTGCGTGAATGGAGTGCGGTACCGGTGATGGTGTTGTCGGTGCGCGCCAGCGAACTGCAGAAGGTGGATGCCCTGGACGGTGGCGCCAACGATTACGTGACCAAGCCCTTCGGCATCCAGGAGTTTCTGGCGCGGGTGCGGGCGCTGTTGCGCCAGGTGCCGCAAGCAGAGGGCGCCGAGGTTGCACTGCGCCTCGGGCCGCTGACCGTGGACCTCGCGTTTCGCCGTGTCACCCTCGACGGCGCCGAGGTGGCTCTTACGCGCAAGGAATATGCGCTGCTGGCGCAGCTGGCCCGCCACCCAGGCCGGGTCATCACCCAGCAGCAGCTGTTGAAGGATATCTGGGGGCCCACCCATGTGGACGATACCCACTACCTGCGCATCGTGGTCGGGCATCTGCGGCAAAAGCTTGGCGACGACCCGACTGCCCCGCGCTACATCATCACCGAACCCGGGGTGGGCTATCGGCTGGTGGCGCTGGCGGGTTGAGCCGGCCGGCAAGTGGCTTCATGCCCTGGGCGGCTCCTGTTCGAACAGTTTGCGCATGATCTCCAGGTAGCGCCGGGCGCCGAGCCCCAGCGGGCGCGGCTTGACCCAGATGATGTCCACCCACAGGCGCAACCGGCTGGCCATGTTGTCGAAGCGCACTTCGGCCAGCGCGCCAGAGGCGATCAGCGGTTCGACCAATGGCTGCGGCAGGTAAGCCCAGCCCAGCCCCGACTGCACCAGGTCCAGCGTGGCCAGGTAACTGTCGGTCAGCCAGATACGCCGTGACAACACCATGCGCGGGTCGGAGCCTGTGGCCTTGCCGGATGCCACGATGATCTGCCGCTGCTCGGCAAAGGCCTCTTCAGGCAGGGGCATGCCGCCGTTCTGCCCTGCGGGATGGCGCGGTGAAGCCACGGCCACCAGCAACTGGCTGCCTGCTTCCAGGAAGGATTCGCGCTCGTCGATGCCAGGCCTTTCGAACACCAGGGCCAGTTGCACACTGCCGTCATGCAGCAGGCGGATGGCCTCGGTCTGGGTGGCGGAGCGGATCTCCACTTCCAGGCTGGGAAACTCCTGCGCCAGGGCCTGCAGCGGCTGGCTCCAGGCGCCGGTTTGCAACTCGGGGGCCATGGCGATGGTGAGGCGTTTTTCCAGGCCCTTGTGCAGCTGCAGCGCCTGGGCATCCAGCAGGTTCAGCTGGCAGATTACCTGCCTGGCCTGCGGCTCCAGCGCCAACGCGGCGCTGGTGGGCAGGGCCTTGCGCGTGGTGCGGTCGAACAGCGCAAGGTCCAGCTCGGCCTCCAGCTGAGCGATCGCCATGCTGACAGCCGATGGCACCCGCCCCAGCTTGCGTGCCGCAGCTGAAAAGGAGCCCGCTTCCAGCACCGCCAGGAAGATTGCCAGGGAGTCGCTGGTGAAGGCCATGGTGGTTACCTTGAAAGCACAGACGCAGGGCTTGGAGGGTAGGGGATGCAGCATGAAAAAGCACTTCGGCGCTCAAGCTTGCAAGCGCCAACTGCTTCAAGGCGAACACCCAACCATCACACCCCTTCAGCCAACACCCGGTCAATGCTGTCGACAAAGTAATCCACGCTGGCCTGCGTCGTGCACATCGGTGGCTTGATCTTGAGGATATTCAGGTAATCCCCCGTGGGCTGCATGAAAATACCCAGGTCACGCAAGCGATTGCACAACACCATGGTTTCCTCCGTGGCCGGTTCCAGGGTGTCGCGGTCACGCACCAGCTCAAGCCCAAGGTAGAAGCCTGAGCCATGGGCAGCGCCCACCAGTGGGTGTCGGTCTACCAGCGCCTGTAGCCTGGCCTTGAAGTAGCGGCCTGTGTCGCGGGCGTTGTCCCACAGGCCTTCATCTTCCATCACATCCAGCACCGCCATGCCGATGCGGCAACTCACCGGGCTGCCGCCGGCCGAAGAGAAGAAGTAACCCTCGGCCTCGAGGGCTTCGGCAATTTCGCGGCGGGTGATCACCACGCCGAGGGGCTGGCCGTTGCCCATGCCTTTGGCCATGGTGATGATATCCGGCACCACGCCCTGCTCTTCGAAACCCCAGAAATACTCACCCAGGCGGCCGTATCCCACCTGCACTTCATCGGCGATGCACACCCCGCCACGGGCCCGCACGCTGGCGTAGGCGGCTTTCAGGTAGCCGGCCGGCAAGGCGATGCCACCGGCATTTCCGTAAACTGGCTCGCAGATGATGCCCGCCAACTGCCGGCCGCTGGCGTCAAGGCTGGCCAGCTTGGCGTCCACGTCGCGCAGGTAGTCGGCGGCGCTGTCGGCACCGCGAAAGCGCCCGCGGAAGGTGTTCGGTGCTTCCACCGGGTGCACCCAGGCGGGGCGGGTTTCCAGGGCTTTGGGGTTATCGGCGATGGAGGTGGAAATGGCATCGGTGGCCACCGACCAGCCATGATAGGCCTCCAGCACACTGAGCATGTCGCGCCCACCGCTGTAGGCCCAGGCCAGGCGGATTGCCAGGTCGTTAGCCTCGGTGCCGCTATTGACCATGAACACCCGGTCGAAGCCGTCGGGCGCCAGGTCAAGCAGCCGCTCCGAGAACTCGGTGATGGCCGCATAGTGGAAGCGTGAATTGGTGTTGAGCAACGACCATTGCCGCGCCGACTCGGCCACCATGCGTGGGTGGCCATGGCCCAGCACGGCCACGTTGTTGAGCATGTCCAGGTATGAGCGGCCTTGCATGTCGATCAGGTAATTACGCCAGCCCCGCTCGATGTGTGGCGGTTGGGCGTAATAGTGTTTCTGCGAGCGGGCAAAGCTGGCATCGCGCCGCGCCAGCAGCGCCTGTGGGTCTGGCAAGGGATCGGCGTCGCAGTCAACGCCCAGCAATGCTGCCGGCGAGGGGCATAATGCCAGCCAGGCCGGGGCTTGGGCGGGCGTGGCGAAGAATGGCGGCCGCAGGTTGCTGTCCAGGCACAGCTGTACGCTCAGCCTGTCACCGGTTTGGCCAAGGGGCTCGCCCTGATGCACGCGTTGCCCGTCCAGCGGCCCTGCGCTCAGCCCGTACAGCCACAGGCTCCAGCGGGCAGTGCGCAAGCAGCCGGCGCCGTCACCGTGGGCCTCCCAGGTACCGGCCTGGGGCGCCTGCACCGGGCTGCCTGGCGTCACGTGCAGCTCCACGCCCAAGGCGCAGGTGGCAGGCGCCTGCGCGCGGTCAATGTGGGTTTGAGACAGGCGATACTGCCCGTGCAGCGTGCATGCAGGCGCCGCCTGGGCGGCCAGCAGGCGCTGGTCGAAACCGGGTTGCTCCCAGTTGCCGGCTTCGCAATGGACGCTGAGCACCCCCAGGTCGAGCTGGGTGACAGGTTGCCCGGCCAAACCAGGCAGCAAGGCCAGGCAGCCGTCCAGCGCAGGGCCTTCAGGTTCCAGCCCCGCCGCCTGGAGAATGGCCGCTTCCATAAGGGCCAGTGGCACGGCCATGGCCGTGTCGAAGATGGCCCATTCATGCGCGACATTGTCACGGGTGTACTGGTTGCCGGGGTCGACCGCCAGCTGTTGGGCGCTGCTCAGCACCAGCACGGCGGCGCGCTTGAGCACCAGCGGCCAAAGGGCGCACAGCTCCGCCTCGGTCAGCGGGTTGACTGCCTGGTAAGCGCTCACCGCGGGCAGGATCATGAACGGGTCGCCGTCGGCATGGTGCAGCAGGGCAGAACAGGTGACCGACAGGTCGGCGATGCGCCAGGTGCTGATAAGGTCGCCGAAATCGATCACGCCCTGCAGCCGCCATTGACGCTGTGGGTCGAGGGCCCACACGGTATTGTCATCGGTGATATCCAGGTGCACAGCCTGCGTAGGCAGCCGATCGACCAGCGGCGCCAGGCGCTCGCCTGCCACACGGGCGGCTTCGTGCAGGCGGGCGCGCTGGCCGGCGTCTTCAATCAACGGCAGCAAGTGGTTGATCAGGGTGCGGGCATGGCGGGGGTCCCATTGGAGCGTGCGGGCCAGCCCCGGGTGGTCGAAACCGGCAAGCGCCCTGTCGACCTGTGCACAGAGTGCGCCCAGGCGGCCCACCACATCGGGTGACAGGTGGGCGACACGGGTCAACGGCTGGCCGTCGATATACTCCAGCAAGCGTACGCGCAGCGGCTGCTCGCCGATGTTCACTGCCAGCAGGGTGTCGCCGCTGTGTGCCGCGATCACCGCAGGCACGGGCAGGCCTTGGGCCTTCAGATGATCCAGCGCGGCATGTTGCGCCTGCAGTTCGGTTTCAGCATAGCTGCCGTGGCAGGCCTTCAGCACGTAGCGCCCTTGCGACGTTTCCACGCGCAGGTTGAAGTCCTGCTGGCTGCCAAGCGCCTGCAGTTCACCCGAGAGGCCGTAATGCGCTTGCAACAGGGTGGCGGCCTGGCTGGCACCGAGCACCGGGCTTGCCAGGCTGGCCCGCGCAGCCAGTTGGTCGATCAAGGGTGTAGAGGCGTCAGCTGGAAAGTTGTGCATGGGGCTACCGTCATCGAGGTGGAGGCAGCCCGTATTTATGCGGGTTTTGCCAGACAACGAAAGACGATCATTTTCAGTTTTTCTGAAAAGCAGCAGCCCCGATAGCTTGACGGAGATCAACCACTCGGCAACATCCTTCAAAAAACTTGTACAAGTAGTTAGGTTTGTACAAGTATTTGGTGTAGCGTAGCGCCATTATTCCCCTTCTGATGATCCACTGCCCTGTAGGACTGGTGAAACGAGATGATGGTTGCACCCGTTCCGATCAACGAACAGGACCGCCTGGCAGAGGTTGCCGAGTGGTGCGTGTTGCACCATGAGCCCAGTACCGAGTTGAAGGCGCTGGTCGACCTGGGGCGCCGCTACTTCGGGGTGCCCACCTGCGTGGTTTCGATCGTCGGTGAGTGCCAGCAGTGGTTTGCGGCACGGGCCGGGCTGGATGCACAGACAATGCCCCGGGACATTTCGTTCTGTGCCCACACCATTTTGCAGGCTCAGCCCATGGAAGTGCTGGACGCCACTGCCGATATTCGCTTCGCGCGCAACCCGCTGGTCACCGGCGAACCCGGCGTACGCTACTACTGCGGTGCGCCGCTGATGGTCGGGCAGCGGATTGCGATTGGCAGTTTCTGCATCATCGACACCACCACGCGTCCACCGCTGGACGACGCGCAAAAAGCCATGCTGGTGGCCTTCGCCGAAACCGCCATGCAGATCATCTCTGGCTTGCGCCGGAATGTATTCACGGACCAGGACACTGGGCTGTTCAACCGCCTCAAGCTCGAATACGACGTGAGCGCGGCGCTGGGCCGTTGGCAGCCGTTGACCCTGTTGGCGGTAGACATCATGCCCCCCGAGGCGCTCAACGACATCATCCGCGGGTTGGGCTACAACTTCGCCCACGACCTGACCCTGCAGGCCATGGCACGCATTGCTGCGCAGTTGAACGGTGGGCTATGCCTGTACAAGATAAGCCCTACGCGCTTTGCGGTCTTGCTGGAAGACGTTGGCAACGTTCAGCCCTTGTGCCAGCGCATCGTGGCTGCACTGCAGGCGCCTGCCCAGTGCCACCAGGTGCCGGTGTTGCTGGATGCCGGCATCGGCATTGCGCCAATCACACCCCCGGCCGACGAACGCAACAGCCTGGAATGGTTACGCAGGGCGGTGGCTGCAGCGGACTCGGCGCGGCGCAATGTGAGGCGCTATGCCTGGTATATGCCGGAGGTCGATGCCGCCCAGCGCCGTGCGTTGCTGCTGCTGGCATCCCTGGGGCACGCCTTGCTCAATGAAGGTGAGCTCAGCCTGCACCTGCAACCGCGCATTGAACTGCCTTCTGGCCAATGCCGGTCGGCAGAGGCGCTGCTACGCTGGCACCACCCCCAGTTGGGTAATGTATCCCCGGCAGAATTCATCCCCTTGGCAGAGAAAACCGCGCTCATGGCCAGCCTCAGCCTTTGGGTGATGCGCGCTGTGGTGGGCATTCTGGACAGTACCCGGGGCATGGATTTCAGCATCAGCCTGAACGTCACGGCCCGTGACCTGGAGAGCCCGACCTTCATGGATGCGCTGTTGGGCACATTGCAGGGCGCAGCCATCTCCCCCAGGCGGGTTCAACTGGAATTCACCGAAAGCGTGCTGATCGAGCAGCCCGAGGCGTTGCAGTTGCAGTTGCAACGCGCCCAGCAAGCCGGCATCGACATTGCCATTGACGACTTTGGCACCGGCTACTGCAACTGGGTTTACCTGGCGCGGATACCGGCCAGCATCGTCAAGCTCGACAGGTCGCTGGTGCACCACGCGCTGCCAGGCTGCAGAGAGGCATTGCTGGTGCGGTCGGTGATCGACCTTGCCAGCCACCTGAAATACCGGGTACTGGCAGAAGGGGTTGAAACGGCGCAACAGCTCGCCCAGGTGTCGGCCTGGGGATGCGCCGAGGCCCAGGGGTTCCATATCGCCCGGCCCATGCCGGTCGCCGATTTCGTGCAATGGTTCTGCAACACCCGGCAGATCAATCAGGTCGCCGGCTAATGACAATGGCGCACTCCACCCGCAGGTGACATTCATGTTCAATCGCCAACTAAAAGCAACGCTAGCCGCGCGTGATGCCGAACTCGCTGAACTCCGTCAGCGCCTTCAACAATTGGAAAGCGGCGTTTTCCTGCGTCTGGACGACCAGCGCCGCGTCGCCACCTGCAGCCCGGCCTTTGCTGCGGCGCTGGGGGTGGAGGCTGGCGAAATGGTGGGGCAACCGTTGGCCCAGTGGCTGGCCGAACCTGCCCAGGAGAGCCAGGCGCTGGTAGATGCCCTGTTACGCTCCAGTGCAGTGATCCAGTTCGACCTGACCGGCAAGGTGCTCTCGGCCAACGCCAACTTCCTCAACGCCCTGGGGTATCGGCTGGAAGAAGTGGTCGGCCAGCACCACCGCATGTTCTGCAGCGCCGAGGAAGTGTCCGGGGACGGCTACACCACCTTCTGGCGCACCCTCAATGCCGGCCGTTATGTGACCGGCCGCTTCAAACGCCTCGATAAACAGGGCCATGAAGTGTGGCTGGAAGCCAGCTACAACCCTGTCAGCGACGCCAGTGGCAAATTGGTGAGGGTGGTGAAATTCGCCTCGGTGGTCACCGACCAGGTGCAGCGCGAGGAGGCGGTGCGCCAGGCCGCGCAGGTGGCCCTGGAAGTGTCGCGGCGTACCGACGGCGGCGCCAGCGAGGGTGTGTTGGTAATGCACGAGGTGGGGCAGTCGATGCAGGGTGTGGCCCGTCAGTTGCAATCGGCTGGCGATACCATCAGTGCGCTGGGTGAACAGTCCACGGTCATCAGCGCGATCGTGCAGACCATCGGTGCCATTGCCTCGCAGACCAACCTGCTGGCCTTGAATGCCGCCATCGAGGCTGCCCGGGCGGGTGAGCAGGGGCGTGGCTTTGCGGTGGTGGCCGATGAAGTGCGCAAGCTGGCCGGCCGCACCAGCACTGCCACGGCCGAGATCGATGCCGTGGTAGCGCGCAACCAGGCCCTGGTCAGCCAGGCCGTTGGCGAAGTGCAAAGCAGCCGCACCGAAGCCGCCAATGGGCTGCAACTGGCCGGGCATGCCGGCCACGTCATCACGGGTATACAGGAAGGCGCCAAACGGGTGGTGGCGGCGGTGGAGCGGGTCAGCGAGGACCTGCGCTAGCGGCGGGTAACTCCGGGCGCAGCGGGCAGGCCAGGGTCAGGCGTTGCTGCAAGGCAGCACGCAGGGCTTGCAGGTCTGCCAGGCGCTGTTCCACCAAGGCCAGTTTGTCCCGTAGCAGCGCCTCCACTGCTCGGTCCGGGTCTGGGGCGGCCCAGAGCGCTTGCACGTTGCTGCCGATCTCGTTCAGGCTGAACCCCAACTGCTGCGCAGTGCGAATGAACGCGACCAGTTGCGCGGTTTCCTGATCGTAGTCGCGGTAGCCATTGGCCAACCGGTGCGAGCGGATCAGCCCACGTTCCTCGTAAAAGCGCAGGGTGTCACGGCTGACGCCGCAGGCCTGGGCCAGTTGACCAATACGCACTGTGTTTTTCCTGAACATGGGCTTGACCCTGGAGCATACTCCAGGCTTTAGCCTGCTGCCTTCATTGAATTGCAGAAGGCATCGAACATGTGGAGTAACACCCAGTATCGCCAGCTGGTGCGGGCCAGCGGCCTCTACGACTTGCTGATCACAGTGGGCTTCGCCACCCCCTGGACCTTTGCCTGGCTGCATGGCTGGCTCAGCACGCTACACGGCACCCTCGGCCTTGCAGGGGAAATACCCGTGTTCGAACCCATGCACGTGATGATGGCCAACCTGATGGGCTCGATCGTGTGTGTGTGGGCGTGGCTGCGGATCCGTCACCCGCAGGTGTTGTTCGGCCGCTACGACGCCGCAGGCCGGGTGCTGTTTTCTGCCTGGCAGTTGTATGCGCTGGCCAACGGGGCCTCCGCGTTGCTGTGGGGCATTCTGGTGCTGGAAGTGCTGTGGGCGATTGCGCAGCTGGCGCCTGTGGCGAAGGCGCCAGCTGCTGCCTGTCATGACACGTCAGCCTGCAGAAATGCCGCCTCCAGCAGTTGCTGAGTGTAAGCATGCTGCGGGGCCTGGAAGATCGCCTGGGCATCGCCTTGCTCCACCACATGCCCATGCTTGATCACCATCAACTGGTGGCTCAGCGCCTTGACCACGGCCAGGTCGTGGCTGATGAACAGGTAGGTAAGGTTGTACTTGTGCTGCAGGTTGCGCAGCAACTCGACCACCTGGCGCTGGACGGTGCGGTCCAGCGCGGAGGTGGGTTCGTCCAGCAGGATCAGGGCAGGTTTGAGCACCAGTGCCCGGGCGATGGCGATGCGCTGACGCTGGCCACCAGAGAACTCATGCGGGTAGCGATGACGGGTTTGCGGGTCGAGCCCGACCTCTTCAAGCGCAGCGATGATCGCCGCCTCTTGTTCTGCGGCGGTGCCGATACGGTGAATGCGTAGCCCCTCACCGACGATGTCCGCCACGCTCATGCGCGGGCTCAGGCTGCCGAACGGGTCCTGGAACACCACCTGCATCTCCCGGCGCAGCGGGCGCACCGCTTGCTGATTCAGCCCTTGCAGGTCCTGCCCGTTGAACCGGATGGCGCCGCGGCTGGCTATCAGGCGCAAAATGGCCAGCCCCAATGTGGACTTGCCCGACCCGGACTCACCGACGATGCCCAGTGTCTGGCCCTGGGGCAGGCTGAAATTCACCCCATCCACGGCCTTGACATGGTCGACGGTGCGGCGCAGCAGGCCTTTCTTGATCGGGAACCAGACCTTCAGGTCATCCACCTCGAGCAGCGGTGCGCCTTGCGGGTTGTGGGCCGGCAGCCCGCTGGGCTCGGCGTTGATCAGCATCTGCGTATAGGGGTGTTGCGGTGCGCTGAACAGCGTCGCGCACTCGGCCTGCTCGACGATCTTGCCGCGCTGCATTACGCACACCCGGTGGGCGATGCGCCGCACCAAGTTGAGGTCATGGCTGATCAGCAGCAGCGCCATGCCCAGGCGTGCCTGCAGCGCCTTGAGCAGGTCGAGAATCTTCAACTGCACGGTCACGTCCAGCGCCGTGGTGGGTTCGTCGGCAATCAGCAGTTCGGGCTCGTTGGCCAGTGCCATGGCGATCATCACCCGCTGGCGCTGGCCGCCGGACAGCTCATGGGGCAGGGCCTTGAGGCGCTTGTGCGGCTCCGGTATGCCCACCATGTCCAGCAGTTCCAGCGTGCGTGCAGTGGCCTGCTTGCCGGTCAGCCCCTTGTGCAGCAGCAGGATCTCGTTGATCTGCTTTTCGATGCTGTGCAAAGGGTTCAGCGAGGTCATTGGCTCCTGGAAAATCATCGCAATGCGGTCGCCACGGATGCGCTGCAGGCTCTTTTCGTTTTGCTGAAGGAGGTCCTTGCCTTCGTAGCGGATGCTACCCGCCGGGTGACGTGCCAGGGGGTAGGGCAGCAAGCGCAGAATGGAGTGCGCGGTGACGGACTTGCCCGACCCGCTCTCGCCGACCAGCGCCAGGGTTTCGCCCTTGCGGATATCGAAGCTGATGCCATCCACTACGCGGTTGACGTGCTCGCCGGTCACGAACTCCACGGCCAGGTCGCGCACTTCGATCAGGTTCTGTTCACTCATGTCACTTCCTCGGGTCGAAGGCATCGCGGGCGGATTCGCCGATGAACACCAGCAGGCTCAGCATCAGGGCCAGCACGGCGAACGCGCTGATGCCCAGCCAGGGCGCCTGGAGGTTGGACTTGCCCTGGGCCACCAGCTCGCCCAGCGACGGCGCCCCTGGCGGCAGGCCGAAGCCGAGGAAGTCCAGGGCGGTCAGCGTGCCGATGGCACCGGTGAGGATGAAGGGCATGAAGGTCATGGTCGAAATCATGGCGTTAGGCAGAATGTGCCGGTACATGATGGCGCCATTGCGCATGCCCAGTGCCCGGGCGGCGCGCACGTATTCCAGGTTGCGCCCGCGCAGGAACTCGGCGCGCACCACGTCCACCAGGCTCATCCACGAAAACAACAACATGATGCCCAGCAGCCACCAGAAATTGGGTTGCACGAAACTGGCCAGGATGATCAGCAGGTACAGCACGGGCAGGCCCGACCAGATCTCCAGAAAGCGCTGCCCGGCTAGGTCTACCCAGCCACCGTAGAAGCCCTGCAAGGCCCCGGCGATCACCCCCACGATGGAACTGAGCACGGTGAGGGTGAGGGCGAACAGCACGGAAATGCGGAAGCCGTAGATGACCCTGGCCAGCACATCGCGGCCCTGGTCATCGGTGCCTAGCCAGTTGTCCGCCGAAGGCGGCGCGGGGGCCGGCACGCGCAGGTCGTAGTTGATGCTCTGGTAGCTGAACGGGATCGGTGCCCACAGCACGAAGCTGTCTTTCTTTGCCAGCAGGTCGCGTATGTACGGGCTCTTGTAGTTGGCTTCCAGCGGGAATTCACCGCCGAAGGTGGTCTCCGGGTAGCGCTTGAACGCCGGGAAGTACCACTCACCGTCGTAGCGCACGGCGATGGGTTTGTCGTTGGCGATCAGCTCGGCGCCCAGGCTCAGGCCGAACAGAATCAGGAACAACCACAGCGACCACCAGCCACGGCGGTTGGCCTTGAAGCGCTCGAAGCGCCGGCGGTTGAGAGGGGACAAGGCCATGTCAGTGCTCCCGGCTGGCAAAGTCGATGCGCGGATCGACCAGGGTGTAGGTCAGGTCGCCGATCAGTTTCACCACCAGCCCCAGCAGGGTGAAGATGAACAGGGTGCCGAAGACCACCGGGTAGTCGCGGTTGATGGCCGCCTCGAAACTCATCAGCCCCAGGCCGTCGAGGCTGAAAATCACTTCGATCAGCAGGGAACCGGTGAAGAAGATGCCAATGAACGCCGACGGGAAACCGGCGATCACCAGCAGCATGGCATTACGGAACACATGCCCGTACAGCACCCGCGGCCTGCTCAGGCCCTTGGCCTTGGCGGTGACCACGTACTGCTTGTTGATCTCGTCCAGGAAGCTGTTCTTGGTGAGCAGGGTCATGGTGGCGAAGTTGCCGATGACCAGCGCGGTGATGGGCAGCACCAGGTGCCAGAAGTAGTCGAGCACCTTGCCGGTGGTGCTCAGCTCGTCGAAGTTGTTCGAGGTGAGGCCGCGCAGTGGGAACCAGTCGAAGTAGCTGCCACCGGCAAACAGCACGATCAGCAGGATGGCGAACAGGAACGCCGGGATGGCGTAGCCGACGATGATCGCCGAGCTGGTCCATACATCGAAATGGCTGCCGTGGCGCACAGCCTTGGCGATGCCCAGGGGGATCGAGATCAGGTACATGATCAAGGTGCTCCACAACCCCAGCGAGATCGACACCGGCATTTTCTCGATGATCAGGTCGATCACCTTGGCATCGCGGAAGAAGCTGTCACCGAAGTCCAGCCGGGCGTAGTTCTTGATCATGATCCACAGGCGCTCGGGCGGTGATTTGTCGAAACCGTACATGTGCTCGATTTCGGCGATCAGCGCCGGGTCCAGGCCTTGGGCGCCCCGGTAGTTGGAGCCGGCCACGGACACTTCGGCGCCGCCGCCGGCAATGCGGCTGGTGGCGCCTTCAAAGCCCTCCAGCTTGGCGATCATCTGTTCCACCGGGCCGCCAGGGGCAGCCTGGACAATGATGAAGTTGATGACCAGGATGCCGAACAGGGTCGGGATGATCAGCAGCAGGCGCCGCAGGATGTAGGCCAGCATCTCAGTTGGCCTCGTTCGCGGGGGCGGCGCTTACGGCCGGGGTAACCTCGGGCTTGATCCACCAGGCGTCGATGCCGATGTCATATTTGGGCGAAACCTTGGGGTGGCCTATGTGGTTCCAGTAGGCCACGCGCCAGGTTTTGATGTGCCAGTTGGGGATCACGTAGTAGCCCCACAGCAACACCCGGTCCAGGGCGCGGCAATGGTCGATCAGGCTCTGGCGCGAATCGGCGTTGATCAGCGCTTCCACCAGTTGGTCGATGGCAGGGTCCCGCAGGCCGATGAAGTTGCGGCTGCCGGGGTTGTCGGCGGCATTGCTGGACCAGAACTCGCGCTGTTCGTTGCCGGGCGAGTTGGACTGCGGGTAACTGCCCACGATCATGTCGAAGTCCCGCGAACGCAGGCGGGTTATGTACTGGGAAACGTCGACGCGGCGGATGTTCAGCTCGATGCCCAGGTCAGCCAGGTTGCGCTTGAAGGGCAGCAGAACCCGTTCGAATTCGGTTTGCGTCAGCAAAAACTCGATGCTCACGGGCTTGCCCTGGGCGTCGACCATCTTGTCGTCGACGATCTTCCAGCCGGCGTCCTGCAGCAATTTGTAGGCCTGGCGCTGCTGGTCGCGAATCATGCCGCTGCCGTCGCTCACCGGGTTGTGGAAAGCCTGGTTGAACACAGGGTCTGGCACTTTGCCGCGCAATGGCTCGAGGATGCTCAGCTCGCTGGGGCTGGGCAGCCCGCGAGCCGCCATGTCCGAGTTCTCGAAGTAACTGCCCGTGCGCGTATAGGCGCCATTGAACAGCTGCTTGTTGGTCCATTCGTAGTCCAGCAACAGGCTCAGTGCCTGGCGTACACGCACGTCCTGGAACACCGGGCGACGGATATTGAAGATGAAGCCCTGCATGCCGGTAGGGTTGCCGTTGGGCAGTTCTTCCTTGATCAGCCGGCCATCGCGTACGGCAGGCACGTTGTAGGCGGTGGCCCAGTTCTTGGCGCTTACTTCCAGCGCGTAGTCGAATGCACCTGCCTTCAGCGCCTCCAGGGCGACCGTGGTGTCGCGGTAGGAGTCGTAGGTCATTGCATCGAAGTTGTAGAGCCCGCGGTTGATCGGCAGGTCCTTGGCCCAGTAGTCCTTTACCCGCTCATAGCGCACCGAGCGCCCGGCCTTGACCTCGGCGACCTTGTACGGGCCGCTGCCCAGGGGCACTTCCAGGTTGCCACGCTTGAAGTCGCGGGTGGCGTACCAGTGCTTGGGCAGCACCGGTAGCTGGCCGAGGATCAGCGGCAGTTCGCGGTTGCCCTTGTGCTTGAACTTGAACAGCACCTTGAGCGGGTCTTCGGCGATTACGTCTTCGACGTCGGCGTAGTACTGCCGGTACAGCGGCGCGCCGTCCTTTACCAGCGCATTGAAGCTGAACACCACGTCTTCGGCACGCATTGGCGTACCGTCATGGAAGCGCGCTTCGGGGCGCAGGTAGAAGCGCACCCAGCTGTTGTCCGGCGCTTTTTCGATCTTGCCGGCCACCAGCCCGTATTCGGTAAACGGCTCGTCCAGGCTCTGGCGCATCAACGTGTCGTAGATGATGCTGATGTTCTCGGCCGACACGCCTTTGTTGATGAACGGGTTGAGGCTGTCGAAGCCACCGAAGCTGGACTGGCGGAAGGTGCCGCCCTTGGGGGCGTCCGGGTTCACGTAGTCGAAGTGCTTGAAGTCGGCGGGGTACTTGGGCGGCTCGTCATACAGGGTCAGTGCATGCTGGGGGGCCGCCAGGGCGGGAAGGCTCAGGCAGGCCAGCAGAAGGCTGCCTGCCAACCGGCGCAGTCGGTGGGTTGGCGTCATTGGGCTTTCTCCGAAGTCTTGATCCACCAGCTGTTCAGCCCAAGGGTGTAGGGCGGCGTGGTGATGAAGGCGAAGCGGTTGCGGTAGGCCAGGCGATGGTTGTCCAGGTACCAGTTGGGGATCATGTAGTACTGCCACGAAAGCACCCGGTCCAGTGCACGGGCAGCGGCAACCTGGTCATCGCGGGTGCGTGCGGCCAGCAGCGTGTCGAGCAGGTGGTCCACCACAGGGTCCTTGACGCCTGCGTAATTCTTGCTGCCCTTGGTTGCCGCCTGGCTGGAGTGGAAGTACAGCCACTGTTCAAGGCCGGGGCTGAGGGTCTGGTTGAGTGTCATCAGGATCATGTCGAAATCAAACTGGTCCAGCCGCTGTTTGTACTGGGCGCGGTCCACGGTGCGCAAGTGTGCGTCGATACCGATGCTGGACAGATTTTCGACATAAGGTTGCAGGATGCGTTCAAGGTTGGGGTTCACCAGCAGCACCTCCATGCGCAGCTGCTGGCCCTTGGCGTCGACCAGGCGCTGCCCGTTCAGCTTCCAGCCGGCTTCACCCAGCAGGCCCAGGGCTTTGCGCAGGGTTTGGCGGCCAGTGCCACGGCCATCCGTATGGCTCACCTGGTAGGGTTCGGTGAACAGCTTGGCTGGCAGTTGATCGCGAAACGGCGCCAGCAGCAGCCACTCCTTGCCACTTGGCAGGCCCTCGGCGGTGAATTCGCTGTTGGGGTAGTAGCTGGTAGAGCGGCGGTAGGCGCTGCTGAACAGCGCGCGGTTGGTCCACTCGAAGTCCAGCATCAGCCCCAGCGCCTCGCGCACCCGCGGGTCGCTGAAGGTGGCGCGGCGGCTGTTCATGAACAGGCCCTGGGTTTGCGTGGGTATGCGGTGGGGGATCTGCGCCTTTATCACCTCGCCCCGGCGCACGGCGGGGAAGTTGTAGCCGTTCGCCCAATTCTTGGCCTGGTGCTCGATGTAGATGTCGAACTCACCCGCCTTGAACGCCTCGAAGGCCACCGTTGCATCGCGGTAGAACTCGTATTCGACGCGGTCGAAGTTGTACTTGCCGCGGTTCACCGCCAAGTCCTTGCCCCAGTAGTTCTTCACGCGCTCGAACACCAGCCGGCGGCCCGGCTGGACCTCGGTGATGCGGTAGGGGCCACTGCCCAGCGGTGGCTCGAAGGTGGTGGCCTTGAAATCGCGGTTCTGCCAATAGTGCTTGGGCAGCACCGGCATTTCGCCAAGGCGCAGGATCAACAACGGGTTGCCCGCCCGCTTGAACACGAAACGGATGCGCAACGGCCCAAGGATGTCCACCCGCTGCACTTCCTGCAGGTTGGTGCGGTAAAGGGGGTGGCCTTCCTTGAGCAGCGTGCGGTAGCTGAAGGCAACGTCTGCCGAGGTAATCGGCTTGCCATCGTGCCAGCGGGCTTCGGGGCGCAGGTTAAACACCACCCAACTGCGGTCTTCGCTGTATTCGACCGAACGCGCGATCAGGCCATAGCTGGACGTAGGCTCGTCGCCAGAGGGGTCGTACTGGCCGGTGCCCACCATCAGCGTTTCGTTCAGCTCGCTCACGCCGTACTGCTGGAAGTTGGGCGTGGTGACCGGGCTCGACCCCTTGAAGGTATAGGGGTTGAGGGTGTCGAATGTGCCGAAGGCCATGGCCCGCAAGGTGCCACCCTTGGGTGCTTGCGGGTTGACCCAGTCGAAGTGGGTGAAGGTGGCTGGGTATTTGAGCGTGCCGAACTGCGCGTATCCGTGGCTTTCGCTCACCATCGCGACTGTGGGAAAGCTCAAGGCCAGGCTGAGCGTAAGCAGGAGGGGACGTATCAAGTCGGCATCCGATCCAGAGGCATTGGGCTTTGATCGGGGTACAGTAACAGCTTGCCAGTGTAGGAAAAAGCTTCAGGCTGCATGCCCGAAGCTGCACACTTTCAGTGGCCGAGGTAGACGGTCAGGGTCTGGCCGGGTTTGAGGGCATGGCCGCTGCGTGGGTTCCAGCGCTTGAGGTGGGTCATCTCCACATTGAAACGCTTGGCCACCAGGTACAGGGAGTCGCCTTTACGCACCTTGTACTGAGTAGAGCGCTGGGCAGCGCTGGCGACCCGGTTGGCCGCTGCACTCGGCGCATTGCCGCCGCGCAGGGCCAGCACCTGGCCGGCGCGCAGGTTGTTGCCACTCAGGCGATTCCAGCGCTTGATGTCCTGCACCGATACACGGTTGGCCTGGGCAATCGCACCCAGGTTGTCCCCGCGCTTGACGCGGTAGCTGCGGGCTGCGGCAGGTGCCTTGGCCTCTGCCACGGCCCGGGCGAAGGCTGCCTGCGGCGGCTGCAGGGTCACCAGTTGCTCGGGTTTGAGGTTGGAAAGGCTGGCGGTAAGCAACTGCGCCTTGGCGGTAGGCACCAGCAATTGCTTGGGGCCGTCGACGGTCATGCGCTTCTTGAATGCCGGGTTGAGCTGAATCAGCTCGTCTTCGTCGATGTTGGCGAACGCCGCTACGCGGGTTAGGTCGAGGCGGTCATTGATGGCCACCGCCTCGAAATAGGGTTCGTTGGCGATCGGCGTAAGGTTGACGCCGTAGGCTTCAGGGGTAGACACCACCTGCGACAGGGCCAGCAGCTTGGGCACGTAGTCGCGAGTTTCCTGAGGCAGTGGCAGGTTCCAGTAGTCGGTGGGCAGGCCAAGCTTTTCGTTGCGCTCCATGGCACGGCTTACCGTGCCTTCGCCTGCGTTGTAGGCCGCCAGGGCCAGCAGCCAGTCCCCGTTGAACATGTCGTGCAGGCGGGTGAGGTAGTCCAGCGCCGCGTTGGTCGAGGCGGTGACGTCGCGGCGCCCGTCATAGAAGTTGGTCTGGCGCAGGTTGAAATGGCGGCCGGTGGCCGGCATGAACTGCCACATGCCGGCAGCACTGGCGCGGGAGTAGGCCATCGGGTTGTAGGCGCTTTCGATGGCTGGCAGCAGCGCCAGCTCCAGCGGCATGCCGCGTTCTTCCAGGCGTTCGACGATGTAGTGCAGGTACAGGCTGCCGCGCTCGCCCGCGCTCTCGATAAAAGTGGGATTGCTGGCGAACCAGAGGCGCTGCTGGTCGATACGTGGGTTGACGTCGATGTAGTCCTGCAGCACGAAGCCCTGGCGCATGCGCTCCCAGACGTCGCGCGGTGCCTGTTCCACGGGTTTGGCCAGCAACGGCGCGGGCTTTGGCTTGATTCGCGCCTGGTAATTGTGCGCGCGAACGCTGTCGGATTCTTCGAGCTGACGGGTGCTCTGGCAACCCACCAGGGTGGCGGCCAGGGCCAGCGCACTGACCTGGGCCAGGCGCGTCAGCGCGACGGAATGAGAGGTTCTGCGGCTACGGGAAGACATCGGCGGGTACGGGTATCCGGGCGAAAAATTTCGGCGATTCTAGGAACCGCACCCTACCGGGTCAACCTTTCCCCACCACTTGCGATATATCTTGGGGTTATCAGAACTGGTCTTTCCAAGACCTCAAGGCAGCAAAAACAGCGACATGCGTGGTGTTGGAATGTCCCTTCCATTCGTCTGCTTTTTGTTTAACTAATGTTTCAGAGGTGCGCAAAAATGGATTTGTGCGCCGTTCCAGGCCGATGGTGGAAGGCAGTGTGATGCGATCCTCTGCACGCAGGCGGCTGACGTCATCAAAGCGTTGCTGGATGTCCGCGTTGCCAGGTTCTACTGCCTTGGCGAAGCGCAGGTTGCTCAGGGTGTATTCGTGGGCGCAGTACACCTGGGTGTGCTCCGGCAACGCCGCCAGGCGGGCCAGGGCAGGCTGCATCTGCTCGGGTGTGCCCTCGAACATGCGCCCGCATCCGGCCGCGAACAGCGTGTCGCCACTGAACAGCACCGCGGGTGTGGGTTGGTCGCTGAAGAAGGCGATATGCCCCAGGGTATGGCCGGGTACGGCCAGTACCTGGTAGGTCTGGCCCAGCACGGTGACCTGGTCACCCTCGCCCAGGGCCACGTCGCGGCACGGAATCGCTTCGCTGGCCGGCCCGTAGACCCGTGCGCCGGTCTGCCGCTTGAGCTGTTCAACCCCGCCCACATGGTCATTGTGGTGGTGGGTGATCAGGATGTCCGTCAGCGCCCACTCCGGGTGCGCGGCCAGCCAGCGCTGCACCGGGCCGGCATCGCCCGGGTCGACCACCGCGCACTGGCGTTTGGCATTATCCTGTAACAACCAGATGTAGTTATCGGAGAAAGCGGGGAGAGCATCGATCTGTATCATGGTGCGGATCCGATTCGCCTAGCTTGGCATATGAAGGCATCTTAGCCGCGATGGCGCGGCGCGAGAACCTTCGAGGGAGAGCACAATGACCGACCAAGCCTTTGCCCAGGCCGACCCGGAGTGGGTCACGCTGACCAGCCTGGCCCGTGAGTGGTTCAACGGCCCGGTGGGCCGGTTGATGCTCCAGGAGGAACAGAAGCTGCTCGAGGAGGAACTGGGGCGCTTCTTTGGTGGCTATCTTGTGCACTACGGCCCGTGCGCCGAGGCGCCACCCAGTGCGCCCAAGGTGCAACGCAATGTGCGCCTGGGCGCCCCTTTGCCGGGGGTTGAAATCGTCTGCGAAGAGCAGGCCTGGCCATTGAGCGAACACGCCGCCGACGTGGTGGTGCTGCAGCATGGCCTGGATTTCAGCCTTTCACCCCACGGCCTGCTGCGCGAGGCTGCCAGCGCCGTGCGCCCAGGCGGGCATCTGTTGATCATCGGCATCAACCCGTGGAGCAGTTGGGGCATCCGCCATTGCTTCAGCCAGGGGGCCTTGCGCAAGGCCCGCTGCATCCCTGCATCCAGGGTAGGGGACTGGCTGAACCTGCTGGGCTTCGCGCTGGAGAAACGCCGCTTCGGGTGCTATCGTCCGCCGCTCGCTTCACCCGCCTGGCAGCAACGCCTGCAAGGTTGGGAGCGCATCGCTGGTGGCTGGCAAAGTGCAGGCGGCGGTGTCTACCTGCTGGTGGCGCGCAAGATGGTGGTGGGCCTGCGCCCATTGCGGCCCGAACGGCGCGAGCCGATGGGCAAGCTGCTGCCGTTGCCGCTGGCCAAGGTGAACCGCGCTGCGGCCAGTACCGATACCGAACAGAACTGAACATGAGTGGTGCATGAGCGAAAGCGTCGAGATGTATACCGATGGTGCCTGCAAGGGCAACCCTGGCCCGGGCGGCTGGGGCGTCCTGATGATTTTCAAGGGCGTGGAGAAGGAACTGTGGGGTGGTGAGCGTGAAACCACCAACAACCGCATGGAGCTCATGGCCGCCATCCAGGGGCTGATGGCCCTCAAGCGTGAGTGCGACGTGGTGCTGACCACCGACTCGCAATACGTGATGAAAGGCATCAACGAGTGGATGGTGAACTGGAAGAAGCGCGGCTGGAAAACCGCCGCCAAGGAACCGGTCAAAAACGCCGACCTGTGGCAGCAGCTTGACGAACAGGTCAACCGCCACCGCGTGACCTGGAAGTGGGTGCGTGGCCACATCGGCCACCCCGGTAACGAACGCGCTGATCAGTTGGCCAACCGCGGCGTCGACGAGGTCCGCGCCGGGCGCTGATCGACAGGCTGGCACGTGGTGCCTGGCGCTTGCTGGTATACTGCGCGCCCCTGTAACTGATGTAACTTGGAGCACGCCACGTGGAGCAGCAGCAAGACAAACGGTTCGTCATTCTCGATACCGAAACCACGGGCATGCCGGTGAGCGAGGGGCACCGCATCATCGAGATCGGCTGTGTCGAGGTGATTGGCCGGCGGCTGACGGGGCGGCATTTTCATGTGTACCTGCAGCCGGACCGCGAGAGCGACGAGGGGGCGATCAACGTTCACGGCATCACTGACGCCTTCCTGATCGGCAAGCCCCGGTTTGGCGATGTGGCCGAAGAGTTCTTCGACTTCATCCGCGGCGCCACCCTGGTCATCCATAACGCGGCGTTCGACGTCGGGTTCATCAATAACGAGTATGCCTTGCTGGGCCAGCAGGACCGGGCGGACATCTCGCAGCACTGCGCCATTCTCGACACCCTGTTGCTGGCGCGGGCGCGCCACCCGGGGCAGCGCAACAGCCTGGATGCCCTGTGCAAACGCTACGACATCGACAACTCCGGCCGTGAGTTGCACGGCGCGTTGCTCGACTCCGAACTGCTGGCCGACGTTTACCTGGCGATGACCGGGGGCCAGACCAGCCTGTCGCTGGCGGGGCATGGTACTGACGCTGATGGAGACGGGCAGGGTAGTGGCGGCAGTGAAATCCGCCGCATCACCGGTCGCGCACCAGGGCGGGTGGTGATGGCTAGCGCCGAAGAACTGGAGGCCCATGCCGAACGCCTGGCGGCCATCGCCAAGTCGGCGGGTGGCCCGTCGATGTGGCAGGCCTTGAATGAGGCGACAGCTGGGTAGTGAGGGGGCCTGTGGGGGCAAC